>NZ_JBVIRY010000009.1:0-218839 GCF_055575795.1 Kitasatospora sp. NPDC034023 | reverse complement strand
CGGCGACCGGGTCGTCGCCACGGATGGCGCGAACGGGATACACCAGTGTGTCCGGGACCGCGCCGCTCCCGGCCACCGAGGCCAGGTCCGCGAAGCACACCGCGCCCGGAAGGCCCAGGCCGTCGTCGCCGAGCACTCCGATCGCCTCAGCCGGCACGTCGGTCGGCAGCGCCGCCGGTATCCAGTCCCGGCGGAAGAGCGACTCATGGCCGCCCGGGGCCGCGAGCTTCTCCGCGGCGAAGGGACGGAGGACCAGCGACTCGACCAGGGCGACCGGCCGGCCGGTGGCATCGGCGATCGCCAGCGACACCGCGTCGGGGCCGACCACGGCCACGCGAACGCGAAGCTCGGCCGCGCCGGACGCGTACAGCGACACGTCCGACCACGCGAACGGGAGGCGGCCCTGTCCGGTGTCGGGCAGCAGTCCACCAAGTCCGATGGCATGCAGGGCGGCGTCCAGGAGAGCGGGGTGCACGCCGAAGGACCCGGCGTCCGCCTGCGCCTCCGCCGGCAGGGCGATCTCGGCGAAGACCTCGCCGTCCCGCCGCCAGGCCGACCGCAGGCCCTGGAACACCGGGCCGTACTCGAGACCGGCGGCCGCCAGCCCCTCGTACAGGCCGTCGACCGGGACGTGCTCCGCGCCGGCCGGCGGCCACTGCGCGAGGTCGAAGGAGGCCGGGGGCGCAGCGGGCGCCAGGATACCGGTGGCGTGGCGGGTCCACGGCAGGTCGGGCCAGGTGTCGTCGACACCGTCGTCCTGCGGCCGCGCGTGCAGGCTCAGCGGCCTGCGGCCCTGCTCATCGGGGGCCCCCACCGTCAGACACAGCTGGAGGGCACCTGTCACCGGGAGCACCAGGGGCGCTTCCGCGGTGAGCTCCTCCAGTCGGCTGCATCCCACCTGGTCGCCGGCCGCGATGGCGAGGTCGACCAGAGCCGTGCCCGGGAGCACCACCCGGCCCGCGACGGCGTGGTCGCCGAGCCAGGGGTGCGTCCGTACGGACAGCCGGCCGATGAAGAGCCGCCCGTCCAGTTCGGGCACCGACACGGCCGCGCCGAACAGCGGGTGTGCGACCGCACCGAGGCCGGCCGCGGTGACGTCCCCGGCGTGATCGGCTCCGCTGTCCAGCCAGTAGCGCTCACGCTGGAAGGCGTAGGTCGGCAGGTCGACCCGGCGGGCACCGGTGCCGGCGAACACCGCCTGCCAGTCGACCTTCGCACCGAGCACGTGGAGTTGGCCGAGCGCGGTGGTGAAGCTCTCCGGCTCGGGGCGGTCGCGGCGCAGGGCGGGGGTGAGGACGGCGTCGCTGTCCTCCGCGAGGCACTGCCCTGCCATCGCGCTGAGCGTGCCGTCCGGGCCCAGCTCCAGGAACGTCCGGACGCCTTCGCCCTCCAGCACGTGCACCGCGTCAGCGAAGCGGACAGCCTCGCGAACATGCCGCACCCAGTACTCAGGGTCGGTCAACTCGGCCGACACGAGCGAGCCGCTCAGCGTCGACACGATCGGAATCCGCGGCTCCGCGAAAACCACCTCAGCGGCCACGGCGCGGAACTCCGCCAGCATGCCGTCCATCAGCGGCGAATGGAACGCATGACTGACGGTGAGCCGCCTGGTCCGGCAGCCGTCGGCCGCCAGCTTCTCCGCGACATCCAGAACGGCCTGTTCGGTGCCAGAGATCACCACGGACGCCGGCCCGTTGACGGCAGCGATGCCCACCTCGGCCGTCAGCAGCGGCAGCACGTCGGCCTCCGCCGCCTGGACGGCCACCATCGCGCCACCACGCGGCAGCGCCTGCATCAACCGGCCACGCGCCGCCACCAGCCGGCACGCGTCCGCCAGCGAGAACACACCCGCCACATGCGCCGCAGCCAGCTCACCGATCGAATGCCCCGCCAGGAAGTCCGGCCGCACACCCCACGACTCGACCAACCGGAACAGCGCCACCTCCAGCGCGAACAGCGCCGGCTGCGTGAACCCCGTCTCGCTGATCAGCTCCGCATCCGCGACCGCCTCACGCAGCGAACGCCCCAACAGCGGATCCAACTCCGCACACACCGCATCGAACGCAGCCGCGAACACCGGGTAAGAGGCATACAGCTCCCCACCCATCCCGACCCGCTGACTGCCCTGCCCCGCGAACAGGAACGCCGTGCGACCACCCGTCCCCGCAACCCCACGAACCCCTGCCGAGCCGCCGGCGGCCAGCGCCTCCAGACCGGCCAGCAACTGCGCCCGGTCATCACCGACCAGCGCCGCCCGCTGCTTGAGCGCCGCGCGTCCGACGGCGAGGGAGAGGCCGACGTCGGCCAAATCGAGCGTCGGGTCGGCGGCCAGGTGGGCCCGCAGGCGCTCGGCCTGGGCGCGGAGGGCCGCGTCGTCGTGGCCGGAGAGCACGAGCGGCACCGGGCGGGGCCGGCCGTCCGGGCGCGCCGCCGCCGCGGTGGCAACGGGGGCCTGTTCGAGGATGGCGTGGGCGTTGGTGCCGCTGACGCCGAAGGACGAGACGGCGGCCCGCCGGGGTCGGCCGGTCTCCGGCCAGGGGCGCTCCTCGGTGAGGAGGCGGACCGTGCCGGCCGACCAGTCGACGTGCGGGGTGGGTTCGTCCACGTGCAGGGTGCGCGAGAGCACGCCGTGGCGCATCGCCATGACCATCTTGATGATGCCGCCGACGCCGGCCGCGGCCTGGGTGTGGCCGAGGTTGGACTTGAGCGAGCCCAGCCAGAGCGGGCGGTCCGCGGGCCGGTCCTGGCCGTAGGTGGCGATCAGGGCCTGCGCCTCGATGGGGTCGCCGAGGCGGGTGCCGGTGCCGTGCGCCTCTACGGCATCGATCTGATGGGCGGTCAGCCGGGCGGCGGAGAGGGCCTGCCGGATGACCCGCTGCTGCGAGGGACCGTTGGGGGCGGTGAGTCCGCTGCTGGCGCCGTCCTGGTTGACGGCGGTGCCGCGCACGACGGCCAGCACGGGGTGGCCGTTGGCGACGGCGTCCGAGAGCCGTTCGACGAGCAGCATGCCGACGCCCTCGCCCCAGCCGGTGCCGTCGGCGGCGGCCGCGAAGGACTTGCAGCGACCGTCGGCGGCCAGGCCCCGCTGGCGGCTGAAGTCGATGAAGGCGTTGGGGGTGGACATCACGGCGACGCCGCCGGCCAGCGCCAGCGAGCACTCCCCTGCGCGCAGCGCCTGCACCGCCCAGTGCAGGGCGACCAGCGAGGACGAGCACGCGGTGTCGACGGTGACCGCCGGGCCCTCCAGGCCGAGCGCGTACGCAACGCGGCCGGAGGCGACGCTGCCGGAGTTCCCGTTGCCGAGGTAGCCGGCGACCTCCTCGGGCACGGTGACCAGGCGGGAGGCGTAGTCGTGGTACATCACGCCGGCGAAGACGCCGGTGGCGCTGCCGCGGACGGACTCCGGGTCGATGCCGGCCCGCTCGAACGCCTCCCAGGAGGTCTCCAGCAGCAGGCGCTGCTGCGGGTCCATGGCGAGCGCCTCGCGCGGCGAGATACCGAAGAACGCCGGGTCGAAATCGGCGGCGTCATGCAGGAAGCCGCCCTCGCGGGTGTACGAGGTGCCGGGGCTGTCGGGGTCCTCGTCGTACAGGGCGGAGACGTCCCAGCCGCGGTCGTCGGGGAACTCCGAGACGCCGTCGGCGCCGTCGGAGACCAGCCGCCACAGCTCCTCGGGCGAGGTCACTCCGCCCGGGTAGCGGCAGGCCATGCCGACGATGGCGATCGGCTCCGGCTCCTGGTCCTCCAGCTCGCGGAGCCGCCGGCGCGTCTCGCGCAGGTCGGCGGTCGCCCGCTTGAGGTAGTCGAGGAGCTTCTCTTCGTTCTCCACGTGCTGTCACACCCTTGAACCCGGTCGTGGGGGCCGTGCCGGCCGCTTCCGGAACGTCCGAGCACGTCCGGAGGGCCCTGGGCACGGCCGCCGATGATTCGCGATGAAAACGTGCGCCCGAAACTCCGCACCGACCCGGGAGGGAATCTGCCCCGGCGTTTCCGGTTCCGGTTTCCGCGCACCGGTCCGCCGGATTTCGAGTCGCCCGGCCGGTGGAATTCTCCGGCAGGGCCACGGTCATTTCCTGTTCGCCGCCACGCTAGCAGCGGCGTTCCGCGGGAGGCATCCCCTAACCTCCCCCTAGCCGGGTGCGGGGATATCCGCGGCAATTCCGCCGGACCGGCCGCGAATCAGCCCATCGGGAATTTCACCTGACCGGAGACGATCGGGTTGAGGTAGTTCGGTCCGGCGATCTTCAGGCGGTTCATGGCGAGGCCGGTGAGGCCCTCGAAGATGGCCCGGCGGGCGTTCATGGTGGTGGAGTAGCCGGGGTCCAGGTGCGGGGCGACCTCGACCACGTCCATGCCGATGACCTTGGTCTCGTGACAGATCCGGCGGAAGGCCGGGAAGATCTCGCGGTTCGTCAGGCCGCCGGGCTCGGGGGTGCCGGTACCGGGTGCGTAGACGGGGTCGAGGACGTCGATGTCGAGGGAGAGGTAGACGAACTCCGCGTTCTCCTGGACCTCGGCGATGGCCTTGTCGAGCACGGCGTGGAAGCCGATCCGCTCGATCTCGGCCATGAAGTGGGTCTTCATGCCCTGCCGCCGCATCCAGTTGAAGAGCTGGTTGTCGGGGCCGGTGACGGTGCGCACGCCGACCTGGACGACGTTGCCGGCCGGCACCCCCTCGTCCTCGATGATGCGGCGGATCGGGGTGCTGTGGGTGGCGCGGTGGCCGAGCTGGCTGTCGTGGCAGTCCGGGTGGGCGTCGAAGTGGATGACGCCGATCTTCTCCGGGCCGTACACGTCCGCGAGGGCTCCGACGCTCGGCCAGAGCAGCGAGTGGTCGCCCCCCAGCAGGACCGGGACGGCGCCGACCTCGGCGATCTCGCGCACCAGGGAGCGGATCGGGCCGATGGAGTTCGGGGTGCTGAACGCGTCCACGGCCGCGTCGCCGTAGTCCACGACCTTGAGCACGTCGAACGGGTTGATCCGGGTGCTCGCGTTGATCATCGCTTCGGGCGTGTTGAAGATGTAGCGCTCGTCGGCGCGGATCATGCGCGGCCCGTACGCGGCGCCGCGGTGGCCGACCGAGGAGTCCAGCGGAATGCCCAGCACGGCGACGTCGACGTCGCCGGCCCGCAGGTCCTCCTGGTTCAGGCAGTACGGGACGCCCATGAAGGTGGCGAGCCCCGAGTAGGCGGGGTGAGCGTAGTAGCGGCGCAGGTCGATCGGCCCGGGCTCGCGGGCGGGAGCCGCGGACCGGTCGACCTCCAGGCGGAACTCCGGGATCTCGGACTTGTCGTTCACGCGTCTCCTCGGTGGCATGGCAGGGCGGGCGTCGCGACGGTGCGGGGCGCGGAGTGTCGCGCCGCTCGACGGGGCGCAGGCCTGCACGCGGGTCGCTGCGGACCGAGCCTAGGTCGGCCGAAATTCCGTCAGTACCCGTGCGCGCCACTACCCGACCCCTAGGTCGCCGGGGCCGACCCCTACCTTCGGTGCGCCGGCCGGAGGTGGCGGCGGGGCGGTGTCCGCCGGGAGCCCGCGCGGGCTCCCGGCGGACACGGGCGTCAGTTCAGGCCGAGCTCCTCGTCGAGCAGGCTGAACAGCTCGTCGGCGGTGGCCCCGTCGAGTGCGGTGTCCTCGGCGCGGGTCGGCTCACCGGTGGCCGCGGTCCGGGTCTCGGTCCACATCGCCAGCAGGGTGCGCAGCCGGGTGGCCACGCTGCGGTGCTCCTCGTCGCCCGGGGTGAGCGAAGCGAGGATCGACTCCAGGCGGTCGAGTTCCGCACCGATCGGCAGCGCCGGGCCCACCGCGGCCTCCTGCTCGCGGGTCTCCTCGCGGAGGTAGGCGGCGAGGGCGGCCGGCGTGGGGTGATCGAAGATCAGCGTGACCGGCAGGCGCAGGCCGGCGGCCGCCCCGAGCCGGTTGCGCAGGTCCACGGCGGTCAGCGAGTCGAAGCCCAGCTCCACGAACCCGCGGGCCGGTTCGATGGCGCTCGCACTGCCGTAGCCGAGTACCCCGGCGACCTGGGCGCGTACCGCGTCCAGCAGGATGCGGTCGCGGTCGCCGTCCGGCAGTCCGCGGACCTGGTCGGCCAGGGTGCTGGGCACCGGCTGTCCGGCCCGGCCGTCGGCGGCCGTCCGTGGACCGCCGGCCGGGCGGTGGGCCGGCGGTCGGACCAGGCCGCGCAGCAGGTGCGGCACCGCCCCGGGGTCGCCCTGGGCGCGGACGGCGGCGGGGTCGAACCGCATCGGGACGAGGTGGGCGTCCGGCAGCGCGAGCGCCCGGTCGAGCAGGTCCAGCGCCTCGGCTGTGGGCAGCGGGGCGAAGCCGGCCCGGGTCATCCGGGCCACGTCTGCCTCGTCCAGGCTGCCGGACATGCCGCCGGACGGGCCGGCGGAGTCCCCGTCCGGGGCCCACAGGCCCCAGGCGAGCGAGACGGCCGGCAGCCCCCGGTTCCTGCGGTGCCGGGCGAGGGCGTCCAGGAACGCATTGCCTGCGGCGTAGTTGGCCTGCCCGGGGCCGCCCAGCACACCGGCGGAGGAGGAGAAGAGGACGAAGGCCGCGAGATCGAGCCCGGCGGTCAGCTCGTGCAGGTGCCACGCCGCGTCGATCTTGGGGCGCAGCACCGACTCCAGCCGCTCCGGCGTCAGGGCGGTCACCACGCCGTCGTCCAGGACGCCGGCGGTGTGCACGACGCCGGTCAGCGGGTGGGCGGCGGGGACTGCCGCGAGCAGGTCGGCGAGCGCCGCCCGGTCGCCGGTGTCGCAGGCCGTGACGGTCGCCTCGGCACCGAGCGCGGCCAGGTCGGCGACCAGGTCCGCAGCCCCGGGGGCGTCGGCGCCGCGCCGGCTGGTGAGCAGCAGGTGCCTGACCCCGTGCCGGGTGACCAGGTGGCGGGCGACCAGCGCACCCAGCGCTCCCGTGCCACCGGTGACCAGAACGGTGCCGTCCGGGGCGAAGGCCGCTGTGCCGCGGTGGTCCTGTCCGTGGTCGGCCGCGACCGACTCCGTGGTGACCGGCTCCGTGGTGACCGGCTCCGTGGTGACCGGCTCCGTGGTGACCGGCTCGGCGCTGACCGGCTCGGCGGCGACGGGGACGCGGGCCAGTCGGGGCACCTGCACCGTGCCGCGCCGGACGGCGAGCTGCGGCTCGCCGGAGGCCAGGGCGGCCGGGAGAGCGCGGACCGAGTCGGCGTCCTCGTCCAGGTCGACCAGGACGATCCGGCCGGGGTTCTCGCTCTGGGCGGAGCGCAGCAGTCCCCATGCCGGTGCGTGTGCCGGGTCGGCGAGGCCCTCCTCGTCGCCGACGGCGACCGCACCCCGGGTGAGGAGCACCAACCGCGCGTCGGCCGGGCCCTGGTCGGTCGCCCACTGCTGGGCGAGGCGGAGCGCGCGGAGGGCGGCCGCGCGGGCCGCCTCCGGGGTGTCGGAGGCGGGGGCGTCGGTGGCCTGCGTGTCAGTGGTCCGTGTGCCGTCGGGGCGGGCCGGGAAGGCGGGGACGAGCACGGTCGCCGGTGCGGGCGCTCCGGCGGCCACGGCCGCGGTCAGGACGGCGAGTCCGGGGTATCCGGGCAGGTCCTGCCCGTCCGGCCCGACCAGGCCGTCGGCGGTGCCGAGCACCGCCCACGGCTGCCCGTCCGGCGCCGTGTCGGCGACGGCTGCGGGTGCGCCGGGCAGCGCGGTCCACTCGATGCGGAAGAGCGAGTCGTGGAAGGCGTCCCGGGCGGCGTGCAGTTGCTCGGCGGAGGCCGCGCGCAGCACCAGGGTGTCGACGGTGGCGACCGGGTGGCCGTGCTCGTCGGCCAGGTCCAGGGCGACCGCGTCCTGGCCGGCCGGGGCGAGCCGCACCCGCAGCGCGGCCGCGCCCGGGGCGTGCAGCCGTACGCCCGTCCAGGAGAACGGCAGCCGGGGGCGGCCCGGGTCGAGGTCGGCGGCCGGCACCAGGCCGCCGAGGCCGATGCCGTGCAGGGCGGCGTCCATCAGCGCGGGGTGCAGCCCGAATGCGGCGGTCTCCAGTGCGCGGCCGGTCGGTTCGGGGGCGATCTCGGCGAAGAGTTCGCCGTCCAGCCGCCAGGCGCGGCGCAGGCCGCGGAAGGCCGGCCCGTAGTCCAGACCGGCCGCGGCGGTCGCCGCGTACAGGCCGTCGGTGTCGACCGGTTCGGCACCGGCCGGGGGCCAGGCGGTGAGGTCGAGGCCGTCGGCCGGGGCACCGTCGGCCAGCAGGCCGGTGGCGTGGCGGATCCACGGCTCGTCGGCGGGGACGTCCTCCACCCGGGAGTACAGCGCCAGGGCGCGGCGGCCGTCCGGCTCGGCGGCGGCAACGGTCAGGCGCACCTGGACTCCGCCGCGTTCGGGGAGCACCAGCGGTGCGGCGAGGGTCAGTTCGTCGAGGAGCTCGCAGCCGACCTGGCGGCCGGCGCGGAGCGCGAGTTCGACGAGGGCGGTGCCGGGCAGCACGGTCGAGCCGTGCACGGTGTGGTCGGCCAGCCAGGGCTGGGTCGAGCGCGCGACCCGGCCGGTGAACACCAGCGCTCCGGTGTCGGGGAGTTGGACGGCCGCGCCGAGCAGCGGGTGACCAGCCAGGTCGAGTCCGGCGGAGGCCATGTCCCCGGCGGACAGGCCGGCGTCGAGCCAGTAGCGCTCCCGCTGGAAGGCGTAGGTGGGCAGGTCGATCCGGCGGGCACTCCCGGGGCCGACGAGGAGCGCCGACCAGTCGACGTCGGCGCCCCGGACGTGGAGTCCGGCGAGGGCGGTGGCCAGGGCTCGAGGCTCGGGCCGGCCACGGCGCAGGGCAGGCAGGAAGGCGGGGCCGGTGCCGGTGACGCAGTCCTGGCCGAGGGCGCTGAGGACGCCGTCGGGGCCGAGCTCCAGGTAGCGGGTGGCGCCTTCGGTCTCCAGGGTCCGGACGGAGTCGTGGAAGCGGACGGCCTCGCGGACGTGCCGCACCCAGTACTCGGGGTCGGTCAGCTCGGTCGAAACGAGCGAGCCGGTCAGGGTGGAGGCGATCGGGATCCGCGGTGCCTCGTACGCCACCTGCTCCGCAACGGCCCGGAAGTCGTCGAGCATGCCGTCCATCAGCGGAGAGTGGAAGGCGTGGCTGACGGTCAGTCGCTTGGTGCGGCGGCCGTCGGCGGCGAGCTTCTCGGCGATCTCGACCACGGCGGTCTCGGCACCCGAGATCACCACGGACGTCGGGCCGTTGACCGCGGCGATGCCGACACCGTCGGTCAGCAGCGGCAGGACCTCGTCCTCCGCCGCTTCGACGGCGACCATCGCGCCGCCGCGCGGCAGCGCCTGCATCAGCCGGCCGCGCGCCGCGACCAGCCGCGCCGCGTCGGCGAGCGAGAACACACCGGCGACGTGCGCGGCCGCCAGCTCGCCGATCGAGTGACCGGCGAGCAGGTCGGGCCGGATGCCGAAGGCCTCCGCCAACCGGTAGAGCGCCACCTCCAGGGCGAACAGGGCGGGTTGGGTGTACGCCGTCTCGTCGATCAGCTCGGCGTCCGCGATCGCCTCGCGCAGCGGACGCTCCAGGTGGCGGTCCAGCTCCCTGCAGACGGCGTCGAAGGCCTCGGCGAACACCGGGAAGGCCGCGAACAGTTCCTCGCCCATGCCGGCCCGCTGGCTGCCCTGGCCGGTGAACAGGAAGGCGGTGCGGCCGGGCGCGGCCGCGCCGCGGACCAGACCGGGTGCCTCGGCGCCCTCGGCCAGGGCGGCCAGGGCCGCCAGGAGGTCGTCGTGCCCGGCGGCGACCAGGACGGCCCGCTGCTCCAGGGTGGCGCGGGTGGTCGCCAGTGCGTGGCCGACCTCCTCCGGGGACGGCTCGGGGTGGCCGGTCAGGTGCGCCAGCAGGCGGGCAGCCTGGCCACGCAGGGCGGTCTCCCCCTTGGCGGAGAGCGGCCAGGCGAGGACGGGTGGCTGCGCCGGGACGGGCGGCTGCCCATCGGCGGCCGCGGCAGACGAGGTCTCCGGGGCCTGCTCCAGGACGGTGTGGGCGTTGGTGCCGCTGATGCCGAAGGAGGAGACGGCGGCGCGGCGCGGGCGGCCGGTCTCCGGCCACGGCACGGAGTCGGTGAGCAGCGCGACCGCGCCCGCCGCCCAGTCCACGTGCGGCGAGGGCGCGTCCACGTGCAGCGTCCGCGGCAGCACGCCGTGGCGCATCGCCATCACCATCTTGATCACACCGGCCACGCCGGAGGCGGCCTGGGTGTGGCCGAGGTTGGACTTCACCGAGCCGAGCCACAGCGGCCGGTGGTCCGTGTGGTCCTGTCCGTAGGTGGCGAGCAGGGCCTGGGCCTCGATCGGGTCGCCGAGGGTGGTGCCGGTGCCGTGCGCCTCCACCGCGTCCACCTCGTCGGGGGTGAGCCGGGCGTCGGCGAGGGCCTGCCGGATGACCCGCTGCTGGGAGGGGCCGTTGGGGGCGGTGAGGCCGTTCGAGGCGCCGTCCTGGTTGATCGCCGAGCCGCGGACGACCGCCAGCACCGGATGGCCGTTGCGGCGGGCGTCCGAGAGGCGCTCGACGAGCAGCATGCCCGCGCCCTCGCCCCAGCCGGTGCCGTCCGCCGCCGCGGCGAAGGACTTGCAGCGGCCGTCCTCGGCGAGGCCGCGCTGGCGGCTGAACTCCACGAACGTGCCGGGGGTGAACATCACCGTGACACCGCCGGCCAGTGCCATCGTGCACTCGCCGCTGCGCAGCGCCTGGACGGCCAGGTGCAGGGCGACCAGCGAGGAGGAGCACGCCGTGTCGACGGTGACCGCCGGGCCCTCCAGACCGAAGGTGTAGGCGACGCGGCCGGAGACGACGCTGCTGGAACTGCCGGTGCCGAGGTAGCCCTCGACCTCGTCGGGGGCGGCGCGCAGCCGGGTGCCGTAGTCGTGGTACATCACGCCGGCGAAGACGCCGGTCCGGCTGCCGCGCACGGTGGCCGGGTCGATGCCCGCACGCTCGAAGACCTCCCAGGCGGTCTCCAGCAGCAGCCGCTGCTGCGGGTCCATGGCGAGCGCCTCGCGCGGCGAGATGCCGAAGAACGCCGGGTCGAAGTCGGCGGCGTCGTGCAGGAAGCCGCCCTCGCGGGTGTACGAGGTACCGGGGTGGTCGGGGTCGGGGTGGTACAGCGCGTCGAGGTCCCAACCGCGGTCGGTGGGGAAGCCGGAGATGCCGTCCCGGCCGCCCGCGACGAGCTGCCAGAGCGCCTCGGGCGAGTCGATGTCGCCGGGGTAGCGGCAGGCCATCCCGACGATCACGATCGGGTCGTCGTCGAGCCCGGTGGCGGCCACGGCGGGTGCATGGCCGACCGGATCGGGGCGGTCGCCGAGGAGTTCGGCGCGCAGGTGGACGGCGAGCGCGGCGGGGCTGGGGTAGTCGAAGACGAGCGTGGCGGGGAGCCGCAGGCCGCTCGCCGCGCCGACCTGGTTGCGCAGTTCGACGGCGGTCAGCGAGTCGAAGCCGAGCTCCTTGAACGCCCGTTCGGCGTCGACGGCGGCGGCGTTCGGGTAGCCGAGGACGGCGGCGACCCGGCCGCGGACGAGGTCGAGCAGCTCGCGTTCCTGGTCGGCGGGGCTCAGTACGGCGAGCCGGTCGGCGAGCTGCCCGGCGGCGCCGGCCGCGGCCGGCCCGTCGGCGGTGCGGACGGCTCGGCGCAGCGGGGCGCGGACCAGGCTGCGCAGCAGCGGCGGGACCTGCCCGTCGGCGGCCCTGCTCCGCAGGACGGCGGTGCTGATCCGCATCGGGACGAGGACGGCGCCGCCGTCCTGCGCCCGCTGGGCGGCGAGGGCCGCGTCGAACAGGGCCAGGCCCTCGTCGTCGGAGAGCGGACCGAGGCCGGAGCGTTCCATCCGTGCGAGGTCGTTCTCGGTGAGGTGGCCGCTGACGCCGCTGGCCTGCGCCCACAGGCCCCAGGCCAGCGAGGTGGCGGGCAGGCCGTGGGCGCGGCGGTGCTCGGCGAGGGCGTCCAGGGCGGCATTGGCGGCGGCGTAGTTGCCCTGGCCGGGGCCGCCGAAGAGGCCGGCTGCGGAGGAGAAGAGCACGAAGGCGGCGAGGTCGAGCCGGGCGGTCAGCTCGTGCAGGTGCCGGGCGCCGTCGGCCTTCGGGCGCAGGACGGCGTCCAGCCGGTCGGGGGTGAGTGAGCTGATCACGCCGTCGTCGGTGACGCCGGCGGTGTGGATGACGGCGGTCAGCGGGTGGGCGGCGGGGACGGCGGTGAGCAGGTCGGCGAGCGCCGCCCGGTCACCGGTGTCGCAGGCAGCGACGGTCGCCTCGGCGCCGAGCGCGGCCAGGTCGGCGGTCAGCTCGGCCGCGCCGGGGGCGTCGGCGCCGCGCCGACTGGTGAGCAGCAGGTGCCTGACCCCGTGCCGGGTGACCAGGTGGCGGGCCACCAGTGCACCGAGCGCTCCGGTGCCACCGGTGACCAGGACGGTGCCGTCGGGGTCGAGGGCGGGCGGCCCGGACTCGGCCGCGGGAACGGCGACCCGGGTCAGCCGCAGGGCGTGCGGGGTGCCGCTGCGCACGGCGAGCTGCGGTTCCCCGGCGTCGAGGGCGGCGGGGAGGACGCGGGCGGAGGCCGGGTCGCCGTCGAGGTCGACCAGGCTGATCCGTCCGGGGTTCTCGGTCTGCGCGGAGCGGACGAGTCCCCAGGCGGCGGCGTGCGCCGGGTCGAAGACGTCCGGGTCGTCGGCGGTGGCGACGGCGCCGCGGGTGAGCACCACCAGGTGGCCGTCGGCGGTCCGCTCGTCGGCGAGCCAGCCCTGGACGAGGGCGAGCACCCGGTGGAGCGCGCCGGCGGTCGCCGCCGGGGCCGGGTCGGCGGGCGGCAGGCAGGGGGCGAGCACCACGTCGGGGACGGGGCCCGCCGCGGCGAGCGCGGCCAGATCGGGGTGGTGCTCCACGGGGAGGCCGAGGCCGGCCGGGGCGTCGCCGCCGAGCACGGCCCAGCGCTCGCCCCCGGCGGCCGCAGGCTCGCGGAGGGGCAGCGCGACCCACTCCGGGCGGAACAGCGACTCGTGGTGGAGGGTCTGCGCGGCGTTCACCTGCTCGGCGGTCACCGGCCGCAGGACCAGCGCGTCGACCGTGGCGACGGGCCGGCCGTCCTCGTCGTCCAGGCGCAGGGTGACGCCGTCCGTGCCGTGCGGGGTGACCCGGGCGCGGAGGGCGGCGGCCCCGGCGGCGTGCAGCCGCACGCCCGTCCAGGAGAACGGCAGGCCGGCCTGCCAGTCGGCGCCGTCGGCTACGGTCAGGCCGAGGGTGTGCAGCGCGGAGTCCAGCAGCGCGGGGTGCAGTCCGAAGCGGGCGGCGTCGGCCTCGGCCTGCTGCGGCAGGCGCAGTTCGGCGTACACCTCGCCCTCGTGCCGCCAGGCGCGGTGCAGGCCCTGGAAGGCCGGGCCGTAGTCGAAGCCCACCGCGACCATGGCCTCGTAGCGGCCCGCCAGGTCGGCCGCGACGGCGCCCTCGGGCGGCCAGGGGCCGGGCGCGGGGGCGGGCGCGGGGGTGCCGGCCGTGGCGAGCACCCCGGTAGCGTGTCGGGTCCACGGCTCCTCGGCGGGGAGGTCCTCGCGGCGGGAGTGCAGGCTGAAATCGCGGCGGCCGTCGGGGGCGGGTGCGCCGAGGGTGAGCCGCAGCTGGACACCGCCCTGCGGGGGCAGCACCAGCGGTGCGGCGAGGGTGAGTTCCTCCAGCAGGTCGCAGCCGACCTGGTCGCCGGCCCGCAGGGCGAGTTCGACGAAGGCGGTCCCGGGCAGCAGCACCGAACCCATCACGGTGTGGTCGGCCAGCCAGGGGTGGGTGCTCAGGGCGAGCCGCCCGGTGAACACCAGCCCGCCGGAGTCCGGGAGTTCGGCGGCGGCGCCGAGGAGCGGATGGCCGGTGGCGCCGAGACCCGCCAGGGTGACGTCGCCCGCGTCCGCCGGCGGGACGTTCGGCCAGTAGCGCTCGCGCTGGAAGGCGTAGGTGGGCAGGTCGACCCGGCGGGCTCGCTGCCCGGCGAGGACCGCGGGCCAGTTCGGGTTCGCTCCGCGCACGTACGCCTCGGCGAGCGCGGCGGTGAGCGTCTGCTGTTCCGGTCGGCCGTGGCGCAGCGTGGGCAGGAAGGCGGCCGGTCCGGTGGCGCTCTCCTGCGCGAGGGCGCTGAGGACGGCATCGGGGCCGAGCTCCAGGTAGGTGCCGACGCCCTGGGTGTCGAGCGCCCGGACGGCGTCGGCGAAGCGGACGGCTTCCCGGACGTGGCGCACCCAGTACTCGGGGTCGGTGAGTTCGGCGGACGCGGGGGCTCCGGTGAGCGTGGAGACGATCGGGATGCGGGGCGTCCCGTACCGCAGCTGGGCGGCGACCGTGCGGAATTCCGCCAGCATGCCGTCCATCAGCGGCGAGTGGAAGGCGTGACTGACCGTCAGCCGCTTGGACTTGCGGCCCGTCAGCTGCTCCATGACGGCTCGGACGGCGTCCTCGGTGCCGGAAAGCACCACGGACGCGGGCCCGTTGACCGCGGCGATGCCGACGCCCCCGGTCAGCAGCGGCAGCACCTCCGCCTCGGACGCCTCGACGGCCACCATCGCGCCGCCGCGCGGCAGCGCCTGCATCAGCCGGCCACGGGCCGCCACCAGTTGCGCCGCGTCCGACAGCGAGAACACGCCGGCCACGTGTGCGGCGGCGATCTCGCCGACCGAGTGGCCGGCGAGCACGTCCGGGTGCAGTCCCCAGGCCTCCAGCAGGCGGAACAGGGCCACCTCGACGGCGAACAGCGCCGGCTGGGCGCACGCCGTCTCGTTGATCGACTCGGGGTCTGCGATCGCCTCGCGCAGCGGGCGGTCCAGCAGCGGATCGAGCTCCGCGCAGACCTCGTCGAAGGCGTGCGCGAACACCGGGTGGGACGCGTGGAGTTCCGCACCCATTCCGGCCCGCTGACTGCCCTGGCCGGTGAACAGGAAGGCGGTCCGGCCGAGCGCCGCGGTGCCGCGGACCAGGCCGGGCGCCTCGGCGCCCTCGGCGAGGGCGGTGAGCGCGGCCTGCCGGGCGGACGGGTCCGCTCCGGTGATCAGGGCCCGGTGTTCGAAGGCGGCGCGGGTGGTGGCCAGGGAGTGGCCGAGGTCGGCCGGGTCCAGGGCGGGCCGCTCGGCGAGCAGCGCCGACAGCCGGGCCGCCTGGCCGCGCAGCGCCTCGGCGCTGCGGGCCGAGAGCGGCCAGAGCACGGCCGTCGGCGCAGCGTCCCCAGCCGCGGGTTCGGGCTCGGGTTCGGGCTCGGGCGCGGGTTCGGGCTCGGGCGCCGGGGCCTGTTCCAGGACGGTGTGCGCATTGGTGCCGCTGACGCCGAAGGAGGAGACGCCGGCCCGGCGGGGCCGTCCGCTCTCGGGCCAGGGACGGGCCTCGGTGAGCAGTTCGACGGCGCCGGACGCCCAGTCGACGTTCGGCGACGGCTCGTCCACGTGCAGGGTCCGAGGCAGGACGCCGTGCCGCATCGCCATGACCATCTTGATGATGCCGGCCACGCCGGCGGCGGCCTGGGTGTGGCCGAGGTTGGACTTCACCGAGCCGAGCCAGAGCGGCTGTTCGGCCGGCCGGTCCTGGCCGTACGTGGCGAGCAGTGCCTGTGCCTCGATCGGGTCGCCGAGCGCGGTGCCGGTGCCGTGCGCCTCGACCGCGTCGACCTCATGGCCCGACAGGCCCGCCGCGGCGAGTGCCTGGCGGATCACCCGCTGCTGGGAGGGCCCGTTCGGGGCGGTCAGACCGTTGGACGCGCCGTCCTGGTTGACGGCGGAGCCGCGGACCAGGGCCAGCACCTGGTGCCCGTTGCGCTGCGCGTCGGAGAGCCGCTCGACCAGCAGCAGGCCGACGCCCTCGCCCCAGCCGGTGCCGTCCGCGCCCGCGGCGAAGGCCTTGCAGCGCCCGTCCGCGGCCAGGCCGCGCTGGCGGCTGAAGTCGATGAAGTTGCCGGGCGTGGACATCACGGTGACGCCGCCGGCGAGCGCCAGTTCGCACTCGCCCGAGCGCAGCGACTGGACGGCCCAGTGCAGGGCGACCAGCGAGGAGGAGCAGGCGGTGTCGACGGTGACCGCCGGACCCTCCAGGCCGAGGGTGTACGCGATCCGGCCGGAGAGCACACTGGCCGCGTTGCCGGTGCCGAGGAATCCCTCGGAGCCGTCCGGGGCGCTGACCACGAGCGGCAGGTAGTCCTGGCCGTTGGTGCCCGCGAAGACTCCGGTGCGGCTGCCGCGCAGGGTGGTCGGGTCGATGCCGGCCCGTTCGATCGCCTCCCAGGCGGTCTCCAGCAGCAGCCGCTGCTGCGGGTCCATCGCCAGCGCTTCGCGCGGCGAGATGCCGAAGAAGCCGGGGTCGAACGCGCCGGCGTCGGCGAGGAAGCCGCCTTCGCGAACGTAGCTGGTGTCCGGGTGGTCCGGGTCGGGGTGATAGACGGCGTCGAGGTCCCAGCCGCGATCGCCGGGGAAGGGCACCAGCGCGTCGGAGCCGTCGGCGAGCAGCCGCCACAGCGCCTCGGGCGAGTCCACGCCGCCGCCGAACCGGCAGCTCATGCCGACGATCGCGATCGGCTCGTCGTCCGCGGCGGCGCTCCCGGTGCGCTCGGGTTGCCCGGCCGCGGGGGCCGCAGCGCCGAGCAGTTCGGCGCGGAGCAGGTCGGCGAGGGCCGTCGCGTTGGGGTGGTCGAAGACGAGGGTGGCGGGCAGCCTCAGGCCGGTGAGCGCGACCAGCACGTTGCGCAGCTCGACGGCGGTCAGCGAGTCGAATCCCAACTCTCGGAAGGCCCTGGCGGGTTCGACGTCCTGCGGTCCGGCGTGGCCGAGCACGGCGGCGACCTGGGTGCGGACGAAGTCCAGCGCCATGCGCGGCCGTTCGCTCTCCGCCGCCGCGGCCAGCCGCTGCTGGAAGGTGGCGCCGCCGGACTGCTCGCCGTACTCGCTGTCGGCGGCGGCCATGGCCTGCAGCGCCTCGGGCAGCTCGTCGAAGAGCGTGCTGCTGCGGATGCCGGTGAACTGGGGTGCGAAGCGGTCCCAGAGCACGTCGACCACGAGGGAGAAGGTCTCGTCGAGGTCGAGGGCGTGCTGCATGGCGGCGATAGCGGTGGCCGGGTCGAGCGCCGGGACGCCGCCGCGGCGCAGCCGGTCCTTGACGGTGTCGTCGACCGCCATGCCGCCCTCCGCCCAGGCGCCCCAGGCCATCGCGGTGGCGGGCAGGCCGGCGGCGCGGCGCTGCTCGGCGAGGGCGTCCAGGAAGGCGTTGGCGGCCGCGTAGTTGCCCTGGCCGGGCCCACCGAAGGTGCCGGCGAAGGAGGAGAACATGACGAACGCCGAGAGGTCGAGCTCCCGGGTGAGTTCGTGCAGGTTGACGGCGGCGTCGACCTTGGGGCCGAGCACCCCGGCGAGTCGCTGCGGGGTGAGGGCGTCCAGCACGCCGTCGTCCAGCACGCCGGCCGCGTGGACGACGGTGGTCAGCGGGTACTGGTCGGGGATGTCGGCCAGCAGGCCGGCGAGCGCGGCGCGGTCGGTGACGTCGCAGGCGGCGACGGTCACCCGAGCGCCCAGGGCGGTGAGTTCGGCCTCCAGCTCGGTCACGCCGGCGGCGTCGCGGCCGCGGCGGCTCGTCAGCACCAGGTGCTCGGCGCCGCGGCCGGCCAGCCAGCGGGCGACGTGGGCGCCGAGCGCGCCGGTGCCGCCGGTGACCAGGGCGGTTCCGCGCGGCGACCAGCCTTCGGCCGGGGCGTCGGTGCGCGGGGCGCGGACCAGGCGGCGGGCCAGGATCCCGGCGGGGCGGATCGCCAGGTGGTCCTCGGCGCCGAGGCCGGCGAGCACGGCGGCGAGCCGGTCCTGGGCCCGCTCGTCCGGGGTGGGCGGCAGGTCGATCAGGCCGCCCCAGCGGTCCGGGTACTCCTGGACGACGACCCGGCCGAGGCCCCAGACCTGGGCCTGGACGGCGTTCTCCAGCCGGTCCGCGCCACCGGTGGTGACCGCGCCCCGGGTGGCGCACCAGAGCGGGGCCTCGATGCCGGCGTCGCCGAGCGCCTGGACCAGGGCGAGCGTCCCGGTCAGTGCGAGCGGCGCGGACGGGTGCTCCGGGTGCGTTCCCGAGGCCAGCGGGAGGAGCGAGAGCGCGCCGGTGAACTCTTGTCCCTCAGAGGCGAGTTCGGCGCGCAGAAGGTCGGCGACGGCGGCCCGGTCGGTGGCCGCGGGGTCGACGGCGAGGTGCCGCACGCGCACGCCGCGCCGGGTGAGGGCCGCGGCGGCCGCGGAGCTCCACGCGTCGGTGTCCGCAGCAGCCTCGGCCGGGGTGACGAGCAGCCAGGTGCCGGTGAGCCGCCCGGTCGGCGTATCCGGGACAGGCCGCCAGGCGATCCGGTAGCGCCAGTCGTCGACGGTCGAGCGCAGCCGGCTGCTGCGGCGCCAGGCGGTCAGTGCGGGCAGGACGGCATGGAGCGGCTGGTCCCCGGCGACGGCCAGGGTCGTGGTGAGCGCTTCCAGGTCGCCGCGCTCGACGGCCGCCCAGAACTGTTCGTCGGCCGGTGAGCCGGCCGTCGCCCCGGCGGCGGCGCCCTCGTCCCACGCCCCTGCGGTGGGCCAGAACCGGCGCTGCTGGAAGGCGTAGGTCGGCAGGTCGACCCGGCGTGCGCCAGTGTCGGCGAAGTACGCCTGCCAGTCGGGCCGGGCCCCGCGCACCTGGAGCCGGGCGAGCGCGGTGGTCAGTGCGCGTGCCTCGGGCCGGTCGGCGCGCAGAGCCGCGGCGAAGGCGGAGTCGCGGTGCCGGGCGTTCTCATCGCCGAGGGCGGTCAGTGTGCCGCCGGGGCCGATCTCCAGGAACGTCCGGACGCCTTCGGCCTCCAGGGCGCTGATCGCGTCGGCGAAGCGGACGGCCTCCCGGACGTGGCGCACCCAGTACGCGGGGTCGGTCAACTCCTCGGCGGCGAGCGCCCCGGTGAGGGTGGAGACGAGCGGAATCTGCGGGGCCTCGTAGGCGACCTGGTCGGCGACCGTTCGGAAGTCCGCCAGCATGCCGTCCATCAGCGGCGAATGGAACGCATGACTGACCGTCAGGCGCGTGGACTTGCGACCCGTCAGCTGCTCCGTGACGGCCCGGACGGCATCCTCGGCGCCCGACAGCACCACGGACGTGGGCCCGTTGACCGCGGCGAGGCCGACGCCGTCGGTGAGCAGCGGCAGCACCTCGGCCTCGGAGGCCCGCACCGCCACCATCGCGCCGCCGCGCGGCAGCGCCTGCATCAACCGGCCACGGGCCGCCACCAGCCGGCACGCGTCCGCCAGCGAGAACACACCCGCCACATGCGCCGCGGCCAGCTCACCGATCGAGTGACCGGCAAGGAAGTCCGGCCGCACACCCCAGGATTCGACGAGACGGAACAGCGCCACCTCCAGCGCGAACAGCGCCGGCTGGGTGTACCCCGTCTCGTTGATCAGCTCCGCATCCGCGATCGCCCCGCGCAGCGGACGGTCCAACAGCGGGTCCAGTTCAGCGCACACCGCGTCGAAAGCCGCCGCGAACACCGGGTAGGAGGCATACAGCTCCCCGCCCATCCCGACCCGCTGACTCCCCTGCCCCGCGAACAGGAACGCCGTCCGGCCCTCGACCGGCGAGCCGAACACCAGGTCGCCCGAACTCCCTTCCGCCGCAAGGACGTCCAGCGCGGCCAGGAGCTCCTCGCGGCCGTCCGCGACCAGCACCGCGCGCTGCTCCAGCGCGGCGCGGCCGGTCGCCAGGGTGTACGCCACGTCCAGCGGACGCAGGTCGGGCGCGGCCGTCAGCCGCTCCCGCAGCCGCGCGGCCTGGGCCTGCAGCGCCGCCTCACCCTTGCCGGAGAGCAGCCAGGGCAGCACGCCGGGCGCCGTGTCGGGCCCGTCCGGCGCCTGCTCGGTCTCCGGCGGCGCCTGCTCGATGATGGTGTGGGCGTTGGTGCCGCTGAACCCGAACGAGGAGATGCCGACGCGGCGCGGCGCGCCGGTCTCCGGCCAGTCGCGGGCCTCGGTGAGCAGTTCCACCGTCCCGGCCGACCAGTCGACGTTGCCGGTCGGCCGGTCCACGTGCAGGGTCTGCGGCAGCAGCCCGTGCCGGATCGCCATGACCGACTTGATGACGCCGCCGATGCCGGCCGCGGCCTGGCTGTGACCGATGTTGGACTTCAGCGAGCCGAGGTAGAGCGGGCGGCCCTCGGGCCGGTCCCGGCCGTACGCGTCGATGATGGCCTGCGCCTCGATCGGGTCGCCGAGGGTCGTGCCGGTGCCGTGCGCCTCGACCGCGTCCACCTGGTCGGGCGTCAGCCGCGCGCTGGCCAGCGCCTGGAGGATGACGCGCTGCTGGGAGGGGCCGTTGGGTGCGGTGAGGCCGTTGGACGCGCCGTCCTGGTTGACGGCGGAGCCGCGGACGATCGCCAGCACCGGATGGCCGTTGCGGCGGGCGTCCGACAGGCGCTCCACCAGCACCATGCCGGCGCCCTCGGCCCAGCCGGTGCCGTCGGCCGCTTCCGCGAAGGACTTGCACCGGCCGTCGGCGGCCAGGCCCCGCTGGCGGCTGAAGTCCACGAAGGTGCCGGGGGAGTTCATCACGGTCACCCCGCCGGCCAGGGCGAGCCCGCACTCGCCGTTGCGCAGCGCCTGCACGGCCAGGTGCAGCGCGACCAGGGACGAGGAGCACGCGGTGTCGACGGTGACCGCCGGACCCTCCAGGCCCAGGCTGTACGCGATCCGGCCGGAGACCACGGAGGCCGCGATCCCGGTGCCGAGGTAGCCCTCGACGTCGTCGGTGGAGCCGAGCAGGACGGTCAGGTAGTCCTGCCCGCTGGTCCCGGCGAAGACACCCGTCCGGGTGCCGTGCAGCGACAGCGGGTCGATGCCGGCCCGTTCGAAGGCCTCCCAGGAGGTCTCCAGCAGCAGCCGCTGCTGCGGGTCCATCGCCAGCGCTTCGCGCGGCGAGATGCCGAACACGGCGGGGTCGAACCGGGCGAGGTCGTGGATGAACCCGCCCTCGCGGGTGTAGCAGGTGCCCGGGTGGTCCGGGTCCGGGTGGTAGAGGTTCTCCAGGTCCCAGCCGCGGTCGGCCGGGAAGCCGGACATCGCGTCGCCGCCCGACGCCACCAGCTGCCACAGGTCCTCGGGCGAGCGGACGCCGCCGGGGTAGCGGCAGCTCATCCCGACGATGGCGATCGGTTCCTGGTCCCTGGCCTCGGCCTCCCGCAGGCGCAGCCGCGTCTGGGCCAGATCGGCCGTCACCCGCTTGAGGTAGCCGCGGAGTGTCTCTTCATTCGCCATCGTTACTGTGACCTCTTTACGGCCTTGCGGCTGCGAGCGGATGTTCACCCCGTGCAGGGCTGTTCCGACCGGGCGGCGGGACGTGGCGGGGCAGCGCCGCGGCGAAGGCGGTCCGGGCAGCCGGAAGGCCCCGGGTGGTCGCCGCTCCGCGCAGGAGCGGGCGCCCCGCCGGAGGCCTCACGGTGTCCGGAGCCCGCGTTCGCCGGCAGGCCCGATCCGCCTGCCGCCCGCGACGCTCCCCAGCTCATCGGGAACCATTTCCGGCGCCACGCTAGGAGCCGCCCCGGGGCCGAACAACCCCTACCGCTCCCCTACGAACCGCGGCGCTGCGCCCCCGTTTCGGGAGGTGGGCGGGAGTTCGGCAGCACCGAGAGGGAGCCGGAGGCCCTATTCCTCGCCGGGGTGCCAGAGCCCGCTGGAAGGGCGGAATCGACGCGAGAGCCGTCGACGGACGCGGGCGGCCGGACTTCAGTCCGTGACCGCCTGTCCTTCACCTGACCCGAGCCGGCCCGATCGGCCGCCTGCCGGCCGGGTCACGCGGCCGGCAGCGGACGATCCGCCGACTGCGTGGCGATGTGGTCGAATGAGCCGGTCTCGGCCTGGGTGACGATGTCGGCGAACTGTGCGGCGCTCAGCTGGATCTGCCGTCTTCGCTATCGACGGCACCCTGGTCGACAGCAGCACCGTCACCACCGACGCCGTCCGCGGCGGCTTCGCCGACCCGGAGGCAGCGGCACCCTACTGGGGGCGCGGCGAGGCCGGTGGGATGCTCACTGCTCCCCCACCTCAGTCGATCTTCCTCGGTACCGGATCCGTTAGCATGCGTCGTTGGTTTTCGAACACACGGGCTGGCCGGTCGTCGGTCGCCCGCACGGGGGGCATGCATGGCAGACACTGACGCGGGCTTGCAATTCAAAGTCAATCCTGCCGAACTGGACGGCTGCGGACAGAGCGCGCAGCACATCGGGGGCCTGATACCGGGCGAGACGTCGAAGCTCGCGGAGCCGTGCAACCAGGCCGCCGGTGGTCTGAAGGGCTGGCAGACGGCCACCGCCATCCAGAACTGCGGGACGAACTGGAAGACGCTGCTGGACAAGCTCGCCGGTGACATGGGCGACGTCGGCACCAAGCTCGCCACGACGGCCACCTACTACCGTCAGGCCGAGCAGAACGCCCACAACAGCATGCGCAACCCGGCCGCCCCGGTCCCGGACGAGCCGGACCCGTTCGGCACGACGGTCGTCCCGGGCCCCGTGAAGCCCTCCAGTGCGAAGGCAGCCGAGTAGCCCGATGGACATCAAGACGCTGTACGACGCCGACATCATCAACATCACCATCGCGAAGAACGCCTTCGACACGCTCTACTCGGCGTTCGGCCGGCACATCGAGTCCTGGCAGCACGAGGTCGCCGACCGGCTCACCAACTCGCACTGGACCGGCACCGCGTCCGACCACGCCCAGGCCCGGATCCGCTTCCTGGGCACCGAACTCCAGTCCGCGCACAGTGAGCTGGATCTCGTCGGCAAGGCCCTCGCCGCGGCGGCCGAGCAGTTCGCGCTGGCCCAGTCCCACCTGGTCTACGCCCTCGACGACGCCAAGGCCGCCAAGCTCAACGTCACTCCCGAGGGCACCATCACCTGGGACAAGGAGCCCACGTCCGCGAACTACGCGGGCGCCGGCGCCGAGACGACGGCCATCGCGATCAGCAACCGCATCACCGCCGCGCTCAACGAGGCCGCCCACGCGGACCAGGAGATCAGCGCGCGGCTGAACCACTTCGCGACCAACGCCGGCAACGGCACCGGCCTGGACGCCGCCACCGTGGCCCAGGACCTGGCCGCCCAGAGCGGGAGGGAGCAGATACCGCCCGCAGGCACCGAGCCGGCCGGCGTCAAGAAGTGGTGGGACGGCCTCACCGACACCGAGCAGCAGAAGTTCCTCCACGAGCACCCCGACCAGATCGGCAACCTCGACGGCGTCCCCGCGGCCGTCCGCGACCAGGCCAACCGGGTCAACCTGAGGAACCTGATCAAGGACCGCGAGACCCAACTCGCCAACCTCGGCCCCGAGCCGACGAGGTACCTGAGCGTCGCCGACATGAACGGCGCGCCGGTGGAGAACCCCGACTACACGGTGTGGAAGCGCAAGCACGACGCCCTGCAGGAGAAGCTCACCGGCTTCCAGTCCATTCAGAAGCGGCTCGACGGCAAGTTCGAAGGTGGTGGCGGGCCGGGCTCCGAGCCGCCACTGCTGCTGCTGGGGATCGGCGATCAGGGGCAGGGCCGCGCGATCCTGTCCTGGGGCGACCCGGACAAGGCCCGGAACGTCTCCTCGATGGTGCCCGGGCTGAACAGCAACCTGGCCGGCGCCGGAAACGGCGACGCCATGACGGCGAAGCGCATCTACGAGTCCGCGGAGAGCAGCGCGCGGGCCAACAGCGAGACGCCGAGCATCGCGTCCGTGTTCTGGCTGGGGTACGACGCGCCGCAGTTGGACGGCCCCTCGGTGCTCATGCAGGACCGGGCGGAGGAGGGCGGGGCCGCGTACAACAAGTTCCTCACCGGACTCCGGGCCACCCACGAGGGCGCCCCGGCGCACATGACCGCGCAGGGGCACAGCTACGGCTCCCTGGTGGTCGGGAAAGCGACCCAGCACCCCGGCGGCCTGCCCGTCGACGACATCGTCCTGGTCGGCAGCCCGGGTGTCGGGGTGGACAAGGCAACGCAGCTCGGGATCGGTGCGGATCACGTGTACGTCGGCACGGCCAAGTACGACCCCGTCGCGGACGCGCCGTCCCCCGGGATGCTCATCCCCGGTTGGGCCGCGGTCGAGGCGTTCACGAATCCCGACGGATCGTGGCACGGCACGGACCCGGCCAGCGAGAGCTTCGGCGGGCAGCGCTTCTCGGTGGCGGACGGGACCGTGACCGACTCCCACGACAACTACTTCGGGAAGGACCACAAGGGCGGCGACTCGCTCCCCAACATCGGGAAGATCGTGAGCGGTCACGGGAACACGATCACCAGGGAGGACCCGAGGTGAAGGCCGCGGTACGACGCACGGCCGTGCCGGGGGTGCTGCTGGCGCTCCTGGTCGGCTGGTACGCCTGGCCTGAGTCCGCGGAACCCACCGTGCCGGTCGACCAGGCACAGCACCGGATCGAGGCCGAGCTCGCCGATATCGCCGGGGCCTTCCACCCGGGGCTCCAGTGGGCCGCGCCGAAGTACAGCAGCGATCCCGAACTGACCGGACTCTGCGGGACGTCCGGGTGCAAGAGGACGGGCCGGGCGGAGATGTCCGCCCGCCAGGCGGCCCGAGTCCGGATCACCCCTACGCGGAGTCAGGAGCCGCTCGACGTCGTCCAGGCACTCTGGACCGGGAAGGGCTACTCGGTCGAGCGCAACAAGGGCTCAGTGGAGGTGAAGGGCTCAGGGTTCAGCCTCCGGTTCGTCGCGGGAGTGGAGGGCTGTGCCGAGGTGTGGGCTTCCGTGTTCGATGTCACCGACATCGGCGATCGCGAGTGGATCGACAGGTTCGGCCCGGGAGGGCAGGCCTACGCCGCCACCTGCGCGACGGTCGACGACCCCTACTGGTCGCACTGACGCTACTGGTCGCACTGACGCCGGGAGCCCGCCCGGCCCGGCCTCCTCGGGCCGGGCGGGCTGAGGCGGTACGTGGTGCGCCCGTGCTGGGGCGGGACGATCCCGCCCCCAGGTTGTCGGAGCCTCGGCGCGCGAGGGAGACCTGCGTGCCGGGGCACTCTGGCTACGCTTGGTCTCCCAACCGTACGCGAGCAACGACTTCGTCCACCGCGCCTCCGAGACCCGGTTCCCGGCGCTCGAAGCGGCCCAGGAAGACAACATGGCCTCCCCCTTCTCCGACCCGACGTTCTACCGGGACCGCTACCCGACCTACGCCGCGCTGCGCGAGCGCTCCCCCGTCCTGCCCGTCCCCATGGACGGCAGCATGGGGACGGCGGTCGCCATCACCGGCTACGAACAGGCGCGAGAAGCCCTCACCGCAGGCCTGTCCAAGGACGCTTCGGCGTACTTCGCCGACCGCCCGTCCGGACGCTCGCTCCACCCGGCGGTCGCCCGCACGATGCTTCACACCGATCCGCCCGCACACACCCGGCTGCGCCGTCTGGTCGTCCGGGCGTTCACGCCCGGGACCGTGGACGGCCTCCGGCCCTACATCCGAGCGCTCGCCGAGCAGTTGGTAGGACCGTGGGAGCCCGGCGCCGAGGTCGATCTGATCGCGGATCTCGCCGGCCCGCTCCCGGTCACCGTGATCTGCCAGCTCCTCGGGGTCCCGCCCGTCGATCGGGACCGGATCCGCAGCTGGTCCACCGACCTGTTCGCCACCGGTGACCACGCGAGGATCGACGAGGCCTCCCATGCCCTCGCCGACTACATGACCCGGCTGATCACCGCCAAGCGCGGCTCTCCGGACACCGCTCTCCTCTCCCAGCTGATCGCCGTCCGCGACGCCGACGGCGACCACCTCAGCGAGGAGGAGCTGGTCTCCCTGGGCCTCCTGCTCCTGGTCGCCGGCCACGAGACGACGACGGCTGCGATCGGCAACGCCGTCCTCGCTCTGCTCCGGCACCCGGACGACCTGGAACACCTCCGAGCCGGCCCGCACCGGATCCCCACCGCTGTGGACGAGTTGCTGCGCTACGACTCGCCCGTGAGCGTGGCCACGTGGCGCCACGCCCCCGAGGCGGTACGACTGGGCGACACCGAAGTGGCGGCCGGCACCCCCGTGTTCGTGTGCCCCGGCGCCGCCAACCGCGATCCCCGCAGGTTCACCGACCCGGACCGGCTCGTCCTCCAACGCCCCGACGCCGCCCAGCACCTCGCCTTCGGCCACGGCATCCACCGCTGCCTCGGCGCACCGCTCGCCCACGCCGAGGTCGAGACCACGCTGCGGGTCCTGCTGGAGCGCTTCCCTGGCATGCGGCTGGCCGTACCCGCCGAGGAACTGCAGTGGCGCCACTCCCGCCTCGTCCGAGGGCTCGCGTCACTTCCCGTCGTGCTGTAGGCACATCCGCGCGACTCTCGGAGGCTGACCGGTGGCGGCCGCATCCGCCCGTCCGGCAGGCCACCCTGGTCCGGGAATCCGACGTGAGCGGCCGTCGACGGGCGCCGCCCCTCGGTAGCGGCCGTCGTGGGGCGCGATCGGCTGCGAGCCGATCGTCTGATCGCCTCCGTCAGGTGGTCGGCGGGGTTTGGTCGGCGGGCTGGACCGGACGGGGGCTCCGTGGGTGGGTCCGGCCGTGTCGGCCCGGGTTGGGGTGAGGGGGTTACGTACGGTCGGCGGACCGTGCGCAGTTCCCCCGAAGGAGGCCGACAGCGGTGCAACGCAAGTGGTGGACGCTGATCGCGGTCACGGTCGCGACGTTCATGTTGTTGCTCGACATCACCGTGGTCAACGTCGCTCTGCCGTCCATCCGCAAGGACCTGGGCGCGAGCTTCACCGACTTGCAGTGGGTGTTCGACGCCTACGCGCTCTCGCTGGCCGCTCTGGTGCTGACGGCCGGTTCGCTGGCTGACCGGCTCGGGCGGCGTCGGGCTTTCGCGGCGGGGCTGGCGGTCTTCTCCGGGGCCTCGCTGCTGTGCGCGCTGGCGCCGAATCCGGTCTTCCTCAATGTCTCGCGTGCGGTGCAGGGCGTCGGCGGCGCGGTGATGTTCGCGGTGTCGCTGGCCCTGGTCGCGCAGGAGTTCCCGCCCGGGCGTGAGCGCGGCACGGCGATGGGCATCTACGGGGCCACCATCGGGATTGCCGTCGCGGTGGGGCCGCTGGTCGGCGGGGCGCTCACGGACTCGCTCGGCTGGGAGTCGATCTTCTACCTCAATGTGCCGATCGGGGCGGCCGCCCTGGTCGTCACCTACCTCAAGCTGGCCGAGAGCCGCGACCCGAACGCCACCCGGATCGACTGGCCCGGGGTCGCGGCGTTCAGCAGCGGGCTGTTCCTGCTCGTCCTGGCGCTGGTGCGGGGCAACGCCGAGGGGTGGGGCAGCGCGCTGATCGTGGCGCTGTTCGTCGGCGCGGCCGTCCTGCTCGCCGTCTTCGTGTGGATCGAACGCCGTGTGCCCGAGCCGATGCTGCCGCTCGGGCTGTTCCGTCGGCACGCGTTCACCGGTGTGCAGTTGGCCGCGTTCGCCGTCTCCAGCTCGCTGTTCGCACTGTTCCTCTATCTGACGCTGTACCTGCAGGACTATCTCGGGCTTTCGCCGTTCGCGGCGGGGGTTCGTTACCTGCCGATCACGGTGCTCAGTTTTCTCGTGGCACCGGTGGCCGGGGTCCTGCTGTCCCGGGTGCCGGCCCGGCTGATGCTCTGCGTCGGGCTCGTCGCGGTCGGTGCGGGCATGCTGCTGATGGGCGACATCCAGCCCGAAGACACCTGGACCGGGCTGCTGGCCGGCTTCCTGGTCGGCGGCGCGGGTGTCGGTCTGATCAACCCGGTGATCGCCGATGTCGCGGTGAGCGTGGTACCCAAGGAGCGGAGCGGCATGGCGGCGGGCATCAACGACACCTTCCGGCAGGTCGGGATCGCGGTCGGCATCGCCGTCTGGGGGGCGATCTTCGTCGGCCGGGGCTCCCACAAGGTCCGCGAACTGGCGGCGGGCACGCCGATCGCGGAGGGGTCCCGTCCTCGCGAGCTGATCGAGGCCGCTTCTTCCGGCAGTCTGCCGCAGGTGCTCGCCGGGCTTCCCGAGCCGGCCCGGGCGGCCGCGTCGGCCGCCGCCCGGGCCGGTTTCCTGGACGGCCTGAACCTCGTGCTGCTGCTCGGCGGACTGGTCAGCCTGGCGGGCGCGGGCCTCGCGCTCTGGCTGGTCCGGGAGAGCGAGATCGACCGCCAGGAGACCGGTCTTCCGGAGACGGCCGACGGTCAGGGGACCAGCCCTCGGGGGACCGGCCGTCCGGAGGCGTAGGGCCGCCGGGGCGCCTCAGCCCTGGTACTGGACGACGATCTTGGTGAACTCGTACGGGGACTGGGTGACGCCGCTGCAGGCGTCGGCGTCCGTGCCGGAGCCGCAGGCGCGGTCCCGGTTGACGGCCCAGAAGGCGAAGCGGGCGAGGTGGTGCTGCTTCGCGTACCCGAGGATGGTGCGGAAGTCGCCGGTGGTGACGGTCTCCCCCGCTTCGTCGGTCCTGCCGTTCATCGAGGAGACGCCGATGTGCCGGTACGCGGCGTCGTCGCTGTAGCCGTACGCGCTCTTGACCGCGGCTTTCAGTCCGTCGAGCGCGCCGACCGTCGCCTGCCCCATGCTGCCGCTGTGGCCACCGAAGTCGAAAGGCATCACCACCCAGCCGTCGTTCGCCAGGCCGGCGGCGGCGCCCCGCTTGATGAGGTCCTTGCCGTTGGCGTCCGGGCCGCTCGGGGTGGTGCCCATGGTGACGTAGGTGACGATGCCCGGGTTCTTGGCCTTGACGATCTTGAGCGCGTCGACCACGCGCTGACGGACCGTCGCGTTGCCGAACTCGGTGTTCTCGATGTCGATGTCGAGCGCCTTCAGCTGGTAGGCGTCGATCACCTTCTGGTAGGCACCGGCCAGCGCGCTCGCGCTGGTGCACTTCTCGCCGAGCTTGTTCCCGCTCCACCCGCCGACCGAGACCACGATGTCACCGCCGGCTGCCCGGATCGACTTGATGGCGGCCTCGTCGGAGCCCCCGGCGAGCGCCCGGCTGCCGTCCCACTTCGGGGTGCACCCGCCGTCGGAGAGGATGAACGCCAGGGTGAACCACTTGACCCCGGCCGCCTTCATCACGTCGGCCGGCTTCTGTGGGTTGCCCCAGCCGAGGTACTCGTACGGTGCGGCGGCCATCCCGGGCACGGCCGTCGCGGCGGGGGCCGCCGCCGCAGGGGATGCCGACGTGGGGGCCGCCGCCACGGAGGTCGCGGGGGCCAGCAGGAGCGCGGCCGGGGCGAGGGCGGTGGCGAGCAGCGGGGCGGTGAGACGGACTCCGATGGTCTTGCGCATGCCAACTCACTTTCGTCGAGCCAGGAATACGGTGACGGTGGGTCAGGGAGGCGGGAGCGGTCCACCCGTGCGGACGGCGGCGGTCCGCCGACGGGTGTCTCACAGGATCGGGGCACGAGGCCCCGGGGTCAATGGCTTTCGTTAGGAAAGTTTCCCAACGATTGCCGCCGGCCCGCCGCGCCCGATCCGGACCGCCGGGTACCCGCCCCGGAACCGCCGGGTGCCCGCGCCCGGACCGCCGTGCCCGATCCGGCCCGCCGCGCCCGATCCGGACCGCCGGGTACCCGCCCCGGAACCGCCGGGTGCCCGCGCCCGGACCGCCGTGCCCGATCCGGACCGCCGCGACCGACCCCGGTCAGCCGCTCCAGGAGGAGCCCGAGGTGGTCGTCCGTACGCTCGGGGCCGTGCTGCCGCCCGTGGTGCCGATCGCCGGGCCGCTCGCCGGGCCGGCGGAGGTGCGCGGCGCGGCCGGGCCCGTGGAGGCCGCCGGGGCGTGGTGCCCGGTGGTGGTGCGGCGCGCGGCGGGGGCGGTCACGGCGGCGGGCTCGTCACCACGCGGCGTGACCCGCTCGATCCGCAGCACCAGGTTGCGGTCCTGCCGGTCGCCGGTCCGGTCGCGGTTGCGGCTGTGCACGACCTGCGTTTCCACGCCCCGGATCTCCTGCCAACGGCCCTGGACGGCACGGATGTTGGGGCACCACTCGCCCTGGTCGCGGTGCTCCAGGTCGAGCTGCCAGCTCTTCGCCTCGACGGTGTGGACGGCGCCGACCTCGCCGGGGATCTCCACCGGCGCGGCGCCCCGGACGGTCACCACCGCCCGCTGCGGATACCGTCCCTCCACCGCCGTCACCGTGATCCGGCTCGCGCCCTGGTACCTGGCCATCGCTGTTCTCCCGTGTCCGTCCTCGTGCCGGCTGCCGACCGGCCTCAGCCGGTACCACGGACGGCGCATCGTCCGGGGTTCGATCGGCCCGGATCCGGCCTGAACCGCGCGGCGCACGGCATCCGTTCCACGGGGGCTCCCGACCTGCGCGGAGCGCCGCCACGCCCGCGGAGCGGAGCTCAGCGGTGGCGCGGCCGCGACAGGCCGCAGGGGGCCGTGCCGGGGGTGCCCGGGGTGCCGGGGGCCGTCGTGTCCCAGACGTGCAGGGCGGCGAGGGCGGCGGTGCGTTCGGGCACGGTCGGCCGGGTGCCCTCCGGGGTGAGCAGGTAGTCGGCGACCGGGGTGAGCAGCAGGGTGGCGGCGCCCGCCGGGAGGAGGACGGCCTCGTCCCACTGGTGCCGGGTGACGGTGCGGCGCAGCAGGGTGCCGTGGCGCGGTCGGAGCGGGCGGGTGGTGGTCCGGCGGCGCTGGAGTTCGGGGGCGACCTCGGCCTCCAGGACGGTGCGCACGCCCGCGAGGGAGCCCAGCGGCAGGTGTTCGGCGGCGAGGTCGAGCAGGGCGACGGTCTCCGGGGCGAGCCGGTAGGCGGCGACGACGGCGGCGGTCTCGACGGGTTCGAAGGGCTGCCCGGTCAGGTGTGCCACGTCGAGCACGTCGCCCGCGTGGAAGGTGCGGCCGAGGCCTTCCTCGGCGAGGGCGATCAGGCCCTCGACGTGGTCGTCGGCGGCCAGGTAGGGGCGGACCGGGACGGTCGCGAGGTCGCCGGCGAGGGCGGCGGTGGCGAGCCGTACCTGGTACCAGGGGTCGAGCAGCGGGTCCTCGGCCGGCCAGCGCACGGTGACGGCGGTGTGCCGGGGGCGCTCGCCGAGCAGGGTGACCTCCACGGACTCCACCGGGTGGTCGGTGACCAGCCGGTTGACGGCCTGCCAGAGGGCGGCCTCGGTGGGGCTGACGAGGGTGAGCTCGCCCAGCGGCCGGGGCAGGTCGGACGGGTAGTAGCCGGCCAGCGGGAGGTCCCGGATCGGGCGGACTCCGGTGGCGCCGGCGAGGTCGCGGGCGAGCCGGGCGTAGCAGTCGGAGCGGTCCCGGGCGCGCCGCAGTTCGGCCCGGGCGTGGTCGCCCATCCGGACGTCCTCCCGGGCGAGCGCGGCGAGCACCAGGTACGGGAGGTCGCGGACGGCGCGGGCGCGTTGGAGCAGTTCGACCGGTCCGACGTCCGGGTCGACGTCGAGCAGCCGGTAGAGCAGGTCGGTGTTCACGGGCGTCCGCCTCCGAGAGCTGGGGTGGTCGCCGGGCAGCGGTCCGGCGGCCGGGGGTGTGGCGGGCCCGGCGGGTCGTGCCGGGCCGACGGCAGGGGAGCCACACCACTGATTGTGGTGACGGTCGATCAACACGGGATCACCACCGGGTCGACGATCTCTCGACAGCCCCCGGGGTGCCGTGGGTTGATAGGGGCTCATCATCGGGGGGAAGCACGTGCGCGGGCGGGGGCGAGCACATGAGGCGGGCAGGTGCAGGAATGGGTGATTTCCGGTTCTCGGTGCTGGGACTGATGCGGGCCCAGCGTGGCACTACCGTACTGAAGGTCGGAAGTCCGCAGCAGCAGGCGATGTTGGCGGTGCTGCTGCTCCGGCCGGGACACGGCGCGAGTGCCACGGACCTGATCGACGCCCTGTGGGGTGAGGAGCCTCCGGGCACCGCGATGACGACGGTGCGGACGTACGCCTGGCGGTGGCGCAAGGTCCTCCACGGCGAGGAGTCGGACGCGCCGAACGTGCTGACCTCGTTCGGGGACGGCTACCGGCTGGTGCTGCCCAAGCACGCCGTGGACGCGGCGCAGGCCGAGGAGCTGGCGGCACAGGCCGAGCGCACGGCGGCCGCCGGACAGCCGCAGCAGGCGCGCGACCTGCTGAACCAGGCGCTGGACCTGTGGCAGGGCGAGCCGCTGGCCGGCATCCCCGGGCCGTTCGCGCAGCGCCAGCGCCAGCGGCTGGAGGAGCTGCGGCTGACCCTGCTGGAGGAGCGGATCGCGCTGGACCTGACGCTGGGCCGGTACTCCCGGTGCATTCCGGAGCTGACCTCGCTGACCACCGAACACCCGTTGCACGAGCGGGCGTACGGGCTGCTGATGCGCGCGCTGTACCAGGCCGGGCGGCAGGCGGACGCCCTGGCGGTCTACCGGAGTGTGCGTCAGTTGTTCCTGGCCGAGCTGGGGGTGGAGCCCGGGGTCGAGCTGGACCTGCTGCACCGGCGGATCCTGGAGGGCGACCCGGCGCTCGCCGCCCCGAAGCCCGCCGCTCCGGCGGCCGCCGTGGCGCCCGCCGCGCCCCCGGCCGGCCCGGCGGAGCCGGCCGCTGCCGAGCCCGCCCCGCCGGAGCCGCCCGTCGATCCGGTGGCGGCACCGCCAAGACCGGCCCAACTGCCGCCCGATGCGGCAGACTTCACCGGCCGCACCGTCCTCGTCGAACGGCTGGGCGAGGCCCTCGGCACCCCGGGGCAGCAGGCGCTGGTGATCGCCACCGTGGTCGGCATGGGCGGAGTCGGCAAGACCGCGCTGGCCCTGCACGTCGCCCACCGCGCCCGCGAGACCTACCCCGACGGTCAGCTCTACGTCGACCTGCGGGGCGCCGACCCCACCCCGGCCGACCCGGAGGCGGTGCTCAGTGCCTTCCTGCTGGCCCTCGGAGTGTCGGCCGACGCGGTGCCGGAAGGACTGGACGCCCGCTCGGCGCTGTTCCGCTCCGCGGTGGACGGCCGACGGCTGCTGCTGGTGCTCGACAACGTCCACGACACCGTGCAGATCCGGCCCCTGCTGCCGGGCGCGGTCGGCTGCGCCGTACTCACCACCAGCCGCACCCGCCTCTCCGGCATACCCGCGACCGTCCAGACGGACCTCGACGTCTTCGAGCCCGAGGAGGCGCTCGAACTCCTGGGCCGCACCATCGGCGCCGAACGGCTGGCCGCCGAGCCGGAGGCCGCCCGGGACCTGCTGCACGTCTGCGGCCACCTGCCGCTCGCGGTGCGGATCGTGGCGGCCCGGCTGGCCGCCCGGCCGAGCTGGACGGTGCAGACGCTGGGCCGCAGGCTGGCGGTGGAACGGCGCCGGATCGACGAGCTGCGCATCGGCGACCTGGCGGTCGAGGCCGCCTTCGAACTGAGCTACCGCCAGTTGACGCCCGCCCAGGCCCGCGCCTTCCGGCTGGTCGCCTCGGTGGACGGCCCGGACATCGGCCTGGCCGCCGCGGCCGCCCTGCTGGACCTCGACGAGTACGACGCCGAGGACCTGCTGGAGGCCCTGGTGGACGTGGCGATGATGGAGTCGCCCTTCCCCGGCCGCTACCGCTACCACGACCTGCTGCGCGCCTTCGCCCGGCGCCGGCCCGACGCCCCGGGCGCGGCCGTCGAGGCCCGCGACCGGCTGCTGGACCACCTGCTGGCCACCGCGTGCGCGGCCTTCCAGCACGCCGTCCCCGGGGATCCGGCGGCCGGTGCGCTCGGGCCCGCCCGCAGTGCCGGGGTGGAGCTGGGCGGCCCGGACGGTGCCCGGGCCTGGGCCGAGGCGGAGGGCTCCGGGGCGATCGCGCTGGCCGCCCAGGTGGCCGCCTGGACGGTGGCCGAGGCCCCCTCCCCCGGCCCCGTCCCCGCTCCCGCCGACGCCGTCCCCTCCGACGCCGACTCCGGTCCCGGCGCCCGGGACGCCCTGCCGGACCCGCTGCGCGCCGCGATCGACCTGCTGATCGCGCTCACCCCCTTCGCCCTCGCCCCGCCCGGCCGCCAACTCGCCACCACCGCCGAGGCCCTCGCCGACGCCGCCACCCACCGCGCCGACCACCGGGCAGCCGGTCGCGCGCACTTCCTGCGCGGCAACGTCGCGCTGGCCGCCACCCGGCTGGAGGAGGCCGAGGCGGCCGCCCGCCTGGCCGTGGCCGCCTCCCGCTCGGCCGGCGACACAGTGATCCTGCGCCAGGCGCTGAACGACCTCGGCCTGGTCTGCCAGTTCCTCAGCCGCTACGACGAGGCCGTCGAGCACTACGACGAGGCCCTGCTGCTGGCCCGCGAACTCGGCCACCGCTCCGGGGAGCTGGTGACGACGGTCAACGCCGCGCTGGCCCGGGTGCGCAGCGGTCGGGCCGCCGAGGCGGTGGCGATCTGCCACGAGGCACTGGCCGAACTGCGCACCCGCAACGACGATCCCGGGCGGGCGTACACGCTGTACGTGCTGGGGCTGGCGCTGCACGGGCTGGAGCGGCACGAGGAGGCGGTCACCTGGTTCGGCGAGTGCCTGGCGGTGGCCTCGGCGGCCGGTCTGCAGGCCCGGGCCGCGCACGCCCGCTACCGGTTGGCGGACAGTCTGCGGTCGCTGGGCCGGACGGAGGAGGCACTGGAGCACGCCGGGCAGGCGCTGGCGCTGTGCGAGGAGCTGGGGGCCGAGCGGGACCACGCGCAGGCGCTGGTGGTGCTGGGCCGGACGCTGGCGGACCTGGGACGCGGGGCCGAGGCGCGGGGCCGGTGGCGGGAGGCGCACGCGATCTTCGTCCGCCTGGGGCTGCCGGACGCCCACGAGGTGGCGGGGCTGCTCGCTCCGGGCGGGGACGGCGTCCCGTCGGCTCGGGACGGGCGGCGGGAGGACGGGCAGCGGGAGGACGAGCGGGAGGACGAGCGGGAGGCGGCGACCGTCCCGCTGACCGGTCGCTGCTGAGTCAGTGCTGTTGCCCTGCCGATTCACGGCTGGCCCAGGGCTGGCCCAGGGCTGATTCACGGCTGATTGGCTGAGAAGAATCGATCCTGCAATGGGACCGGCGGCTCGCTCAGGAGCCGGTGCTGTTCCAGTCGGGGGTGCTGCCGTGCCCGGTGGTGGCGGTCGGGCTGGGGGTGGCGGGGGTGGGCGTCGGCGTCGCGTCGCCGACCACCACCGTCGCCGTCCCGGTGCCGGCCGTCTCCGCCACCGCGGCCGTGCCGGCCAGGCCGGCCCCCAGGGCGACGACCACCCCCAGGCCGACGGTGAACAGCCGGAGGCGGGCGGGGGCGGTGGCCGGACGCTGCGTCATCTCTGGTGCTCCTTTGGTGTCTTCCCCGGTCGGGAAGGTCTCCGTCGTGGTGTGGCACCAGTCTTGCGAGGGCCGGTCAACGGTCGATCTACGGCGGAGCACCGTTGGTCACCGGGGCCCGGTTCAGGCCGCCTCGCGGATCTCCAGGGTGCAGCACTTCACGCTGCCCCCGCCCTTGAGCAGCTCGCTCAGGTCCATCCCGATCGGCCGGAACCCGCGCTCGCGCAGCCGCGCCGCCAGACCCACCGCCGCCTCGGGCAGCACCACGTGCAGGCCGTCGCTCACCGCGTTGAGCCCGAACACCTCGGCGTCCGTCTCGCTCACCAGCAGGGCGTCCGGGAAGAGCCGGCGCAGCACGGTCCGGCTGCCGGGCGAGAACGCCTCCGGGTAGTACATGATCTCGTCGCCGTCGAGCACCGAGAGCGCGGTGTCCAGGTGGTAGAAGCGCGGGTCGACCAGCTCCAGGCCGACCACCGGCCGGCCGAAGAACTCCTGCGCCTCCGCGTGCCCCTCCGCCACGCTGCGGAAGCCCCGCCCGGCCAGCACGAAGCTCGCGGTCAGCAGGAGGTCGCCCTCGCCTTCGTTGACGTGCTCCGGGTCGTGCGTCGCGAAGCCCCGGTCGCGGAACCACTCCAGGTAGGCGGGGCCCTCGGCGGCCCGCTCGGCGTTGCGGAAGCGCGCCCCGAGCACCCGGCCGTCCACCACGGTGGCGCCGTTGGCCGCGTAGACCATGTCGGGCAGGCCGGGCAGCGGGTCGATCAGGTCGACGTGGTGGCCGAGCTCGGCGTACAGGGCGTACAGCCGCTCCCACTGGGCGACGGCGAGGTCGGTGTCCACCGGCTTGGCCGGGTCCATCCAGGGGTTGATCGCATAGGTGACGTCGAAGTGCTCCGGACGGCACATCAGGTAGCGGCGCGGACGGGCGGTGCGGGTCATCGGGTCCTCCGGTGTGGGGGTGCGGGACGGTAGGGGGAGACGGTCAGGCGGGGAAGGTCAGGCGGCGGGCTCCGCCGGCCGGGTCGGGAAGTCGCGCAGGCCGCGCAGCGGGCCGGCCAGCAGCACCAGCCCGGCCGAGAGCAGCACGCCCGCCATCAGCCAGATGGTGCTGCGGGCGCCGATCACCTCGCCGAGCCAGCCCCCGAGCAGGGCGCCGACCGGGATCGCGCTGTAGTTGACGGTCGCCGAGCTGGCCCGGATCCGCCCGATCAGCTCGGGCGGGCAGTAGGCCTGCGAGAAGCTGCCGGCCAGGACGTTGCCCGCCACCACGCCGCAGACCGCGACCGCCCAGGCGAGCGCGCTCACCACGAGCGGGAGCCGCTCGCCCGCCAGCGGCAGCAGCAGGATGAAGGGCGCGACCACCAGCTCGCAGACCATCAGCCCGCGCGCGGTGCCGAGCCGGCGGGCGATCCGCCCGGCCAGCATCGCCCCGGCCAGCCCGCCGACGCTCACCAGCGCGAACACCGCGCCCACCGCACCGGGTTCGATCCCCACGCTGCGCACCAGGAAGACCGTCTGCACCGCCTGGATGCCGTTCAGCCCGAGGTTGCCGACCGCGGCGAAGCAGGCCAGCGTGCGCAGGTACGGGTCACGCAGCAGGAACCGGACGCCCTCGCCGATCTCCTGCGGCATGCCGCGCCGTTCGGACACCGGCGGGGGGTGCTCCTCGGTCCGGATCCGCCGCAGGCAGACCGCCGACACCAGGTAGGTGAGCGAGTCGGCGAGCATCCCGCTGGCGGCGCCGAAGGCCTGGGAGAGCAGACCGGCCACGCCCGGGCCGGCGATCTCCGCCGCCGAGGCGCCGGAGCGCAGCTTGACGTTCGCCTCCAGCAGGTCGGCCTTCGCCACCAGGGTGGGCAGCACCGCCCCGTACGCGGTGGAGAAGAACACCTTCACCGCCCCGGTCAGCAGGGCCACCACCGCCAGTTGGGCGAGGGAGAGCAGCCCGAGCCAGCCGGCCACCGGGACGCTGCCGAAGAGCGCGAGCAGCAGCAGGTCGCAGATCAGCATCACCCGCAGCCGGGGCCAGCGGTCCACCCAGGCGCCGGCCGGCAGTCCGAGGAACAGCCAGGGCAGCCAGGAGGCGGCGTTGATCACGCCCACCGCGAGCGGGCCGGCGTCCAGGGTGACCACGGCCACCAGGGACAGCGCCACGCTCCCGACGGCCGTGCCGAGGTTGCTGGTGGTCTCACCGATCCAGAGCCGGCGGAAGTCCCCCTGGGCCCACAGGCCCCACCGGCCGCGCGGCCGGTCCGGCCGCACCGGTGACTTGATCGGGACGGTGGTGGTCATCGCGGGTCACGCTCCAAGCTTCTCGGCCAGTACGGCGGCGATCCGTGCGAGGGGTTCCGGCTGGGTCAGCTCGCCGTGCGCGCAGGCGAGCCGGTGGGGCTCGATCCGACCGTCCAGGTACGGCCGCCAGGTCTGCTCGTACGGCCAGTCCGCGGGCTTGCCGGTGGTCGCCCCGAAGAAGACGGCGTCCCCCCGGTAGCGGTCCGGCACGTGTTCGGCCATCAGCTTGCGGTGCCGGTCGAAGACCTCGGGCAGCACCGCGACGGCTTCGCCGAGCACGGCCTTCAGGCTCTCCAGGCCGCGGCCGTCCGCCGGGTCGTGGCCGAGCGAGCGCAGCAACTCGTCCAGGGTGTCCACGGGTTCGACGACCGGGGCGTCGGCGGTGCGCGCCGCCGGGGCGCCGTCCAGCAGGGCCAGCAGGCCGACCTCGGCGCCCTCGGCCTGCAGCCGCACCGCCATCTCCTGGGCGACCACGGCGCCGAAGGACCAGCCCAGCAGGTGGTACGGGCCGGCCGGCCGCACGGCGCGGATCTGCCGCACGTAGTCCTCGGCGATCTCGGCGACGCTGGCCGGCGCACCCCCGCGCAGGCCGCGGGCCTGGAGGCCGTACACCGGCTGGTCGGTGCCGAGGTGGCGCAGCAGGCCGGAGTAGACCCAGCTGATGCCGGCGGCCGGGTGGACGCAGAACAGCGGGGCGCGGTCGCCGCCGGTGCGCAGCGGCAGCAGGACGTCCAGGGCGTCGGCCGCCGGGCCGTCGTCGAGCCGGCGGGCGAGTCCGGCCACGGTGGGCGCCTCGAACAGCGCCCGCATGCCGGGGTCCACACCGAGGGCGGCGCGGACGCGGGCGAGCAGCTTCATGGCGAGCAGGGAGTGGCCGCCGAGGTCGAAGAAGTCGTCGTCGATGCCGACGCCCTCCAGGCCGAGGGTCTCGGCGAACAGCGCGCAGAGGAGTTCCTCCTGCGGGGTCCGGGCGGCGCGGCCGCCGGTGAGCAGCCCGAAGTCCGGTGCGGGCAGCGCCGTGCGGTCCAGCTTGCCGCTGGTGGTGAGCGGCAGGGCGGCCAGCGGGACGACGGCGGCGGGCAGCATGTAGCCGGGCAGGTGGTCGGCGGCGAAGGCGCGCAGGTCCGCGGGATCCAGCGGGCCGTCGGGGTCCAGCGGGCCCGTGGAGTCGAGCGGGCCGGCGGGGACCACGTAGGCGACCAGGCGCAGCCCGTCCTCGTCGGGCAGGACGGCGGCGGCGCTCACCCCCGGGTGGCGCGCCAACACCTGTTCGATCTCGCCGAGTTCGATGCGGAAGCCGCGGATCTTGACCTGGTGGTCGGTGCGGCCCAGGTACTCCACGCCACCGTCGCGGGTGCGGCGGGCCAGGTCGCCGGTGCGGTACATCCGGGCGCCCGGCTCTCCGTACGGGTCGGCGACGAAGCGCTCGGCCGTCAGGGCCGGCCGCGCCAGGTAGCCACGGGCCAGACCCGCACCGGCCAGGTACAACTCCCCGGGCACGCCCGGCGGGACGGGGTTGAGGTGCTCGTCCAGGACGTAGCCTCGGGTGCCCGGGATCGGGCCGCCCAGGCCGGGCCGCTCCACGGCGTCGACGGGCTGGGCGAGGGCGAAGACGGTGGCCTCGGTCGGGCCGTAGAGGTTGTGGGCGGCGGTGTCCGGTGCCGCCCGCAGGGCGGTCCAGAGGTGCTGTCCGACGGCTTCACCGCCGAGCACCAGCACCGACGGCGCGGCCTCCTCCAACAGGCCCTCCGCCAGGAGTTGTTCGGCGTAGGAGGGGGTGAGGTCCATCGCGCCGATGCCGGTGGCGCGGACGTGCCGGACCAGGGCCGCCGGGTCGCGGCGCAACTCGTCGTCGATCAGGTGCAGCTCGTGCCCGGCGAACAGCCAGAGCAGGGGCTCCAGTGATCCGTCGAAGGTGAGCGAGGCGGTGAGCGCGACGCGCTGCCGGGCGACGCCGGCCATCACGCCCGTACGGTGGGCGGCGAGCAGCGCGGCGATGCTGCCGTGCGGGACGACGACGCCCTTGGGGCGGCCGGTGGAGCCGGAGGTGTAGATCAGGTAGGCGGCGTGGCCGGCCTCGGCGCGCGGCGCCGGGTCGGCGGTGCGGTCCTCGGAGGGCTCGGCGACGTCCAGGGTGCGCAGTCCGGCCAGCGCCTCGGGCTTGGGCCACCGGCCGTCGGTGAGGACCAGGGCGGGGGCCGCGTCGGCGAGGGTGTCGGCGATGCGGTCGGCCGGGTGGTCGGCGTCCAGCGGCAGGTAGGCGCCGCCGGACTTGAGCACGGCCAGGATCGCCACCACGCTCTCCACCGACCTCGGCAGAGCCAGCGCGACGACGCGCTCCGGGCCGACACCCGCCCCGATCAGGCGGTGGGCGAGCCGGTTGGCCCGGGCGTTCAGCTCGGCGTAGGTCAGCGCGGTGTCGCCGCGGACCAGCGCCACGGCCTCCGGGGTCTCGGCCGCCTGGGCCGCGAAGGCGGCCGGCAGCAGCGGGAGCTCGGCCGGCAGCGCGGCCCCGGCGATCGGGAGCGCGGTGTGCTCCTCGGCCGAGAGCAGCTCGATCCGGCCGACGGGCAGCTCGGGCCGGGCGGCCACCGCCGCCAGCAGCCGCCCGAACCGGACGGCGATCGCCTCGACCGTCTCCCGGTCGAACAGGTCGGTGGCGAAGTCGATCGCGCACTCCAGGCCGGCGGGGGCGCCGTCCGTGTCGAAGGACTCCGCGAGGCCCACGCACAGGTCGAACTTGGCGACCGACCCGCCGGAGGACACCACGGAGGCGTCCAGCCCCGCCCCGGCGAGCGGCGCCGAGTCCCCGGCGCCCTCGAGCAGCAGGATCACCTGGAAGAGCGGGTGGCGGGCCAGCGACCGGGCCGGGTTCAGCTCCTCCACCAGCCGCTCGAAGGGCACGTCCTGGTGGGCGTGGGCGTCGAGTTGGGTCTCACGGACCCGGGCCAGCAGCTCGGTGAAGCTCGGGTTGCCGGAGGTGTCGGTGCGCAGCACCAGGGTGTTGACGAAGAAGCCGACCAGCTCGTCCAGGGCCTCGTCGGAGCGCCCGGCCACCACGGAACCGATCGGGACGTCCGTGCCCGCACCGAGGCGGGTCAGCAGGGCGGCGAGCGCGGCCTGGGCGGTCATGAACATCGTCACTCGGTGCTCGCGCGCCAACTCACCTAGAGCGCTGTGGAGTTCGGCGCCGAAGGGCACGACGACGCGTTCGCCCCGGTGGCTGGCGGCCGCCCGGCGCGGCCGGTCGACGGGCAGTGACAGCTCCTCGGGCAGGCCGGCCAGGGCCTCGCGCCAGTAGTCGAGTTGGCGGGCGAGCAGGCTCTCGGGGTCCGTCTCCTCGCCGAGCAGCTCGCGCTGCCAGAGCGCGTAGTCGGCGTACTGGACGGGCAGCGGCGACCATGTCGGCACCGCGCCCGCGGTGCGGGCCGCGTAGGCCGTGGCGAGGTCGCGCAGCAGCGGGCCCATCGACCAGCCGTCGCCCGCGATGTGGTGCAGGACGAGGACGAGCAGGTGCTCGCCGGCCGGGGCCGGGATGACGTGGGCGCGGACGGGGAGGTCGGTGGCCAGGTCGAAGGGGCGCGCCGTGCACAGCTCCGGCGGGGTGCCGGGCGGCAGCAGCTCGACCTCGACGCGGGCCTGCCCGGCGGGCACGATCCGCTGGTACGGGGTGCCGTCCTCCTCGGCGACCAGCGTGCGCAGGCTCTCGTGCCGGGCGACCACGTCGCCGAGGGCGAGTTCCAGCGCGGCGGTGTCCAACTCCCCTGCCACGCGCAGGACGAGGGGCAGGTTGTAGAGGGCGCTGGGGCCCTCCATCCGGTCGATCAGCCAGAGCCGCTGCTGGGCGAAGGAGAGCGGCACCCGCTCCGGCCGTTCACGGCCCGCGCTCAGCGCCAGGCGCTCCGAACCGGTGCCCAGGCGGACGGCCAGCCCGGCCACGCTCGGCGCCTCGAAGACATCCCGGATGCCCAACTCCGCACCCAGCGCCGCGCGGACCCGGCTGAGCAGCTTGGTGGCCAGCAGCGAGTGGCCGCCCAGGTCGAAGAAGTCGTCCTCGATGCCGACGCTCTCCAGGCCGAGCACCTCCGCGAACAGCCCGCACAGGATCTCCTCCTGCGGCGTGCGCGCCGCCCGACCGGCCGACAGCGCACCGAAGTCCGGCGCCGGGAGGGCACGGTGGTCCACCTTGCCGCTGCCGGTCAGGGGCAGGGCGTCGAGCAGGACGACGGCGGCCGGCACCATGTAGCCGGGCAGCGACTCGGCGGCGAACCGCCGCAGCTCGACGGCCAGTTCGGGCGCATCCTGGCGCACCTGGTCCACCTGGTCCACCGTGCAGTAGCCGACCAGCCGGCGGTCACCGGTGTCGCTCTCCCGTACCGTGACCACGGTTTGGCGGACGGCGGGGTGGCGCGCCAACACCTGTTCGATCTCGCCGAGTTCGATGCGGAAGCCGCGGATCTTGACCTGGTGGTCGGTGCGGCCCAGGTACTCCACGCCACCGTCGCGGGTGCGGCGGGCCAGGTCGCCGGTGCGGTACATCCGGGCGCCCGGCTCTCCGAACGGGTCGGCGACGAAGCGCTCGGCCGTCAGGCCCGGCCGCGCCAGGTAGCCACGGGCCAGACCCGCACCGGCCAGGTACAACTCCCCCGGCACCCCGGCCGGGACGGGGTTGAGGTACTCGTCCAGGACGTAGCCTCGGGTGCCCGGGATCGGGCCGCCCAGGCCGGGCCGCTCCACGGCGTCGAGCGGCTGGGTGAGCGCGTACACGGTGGCCTCGGTCGGGCCGTAGAAGTTGTGGCCCGCGGTGCCCTCGGCGTCCCGCAGCCGCTGCCACAGCGCCTGGCCGATGGCCTCGCCGCCGAGCAGCAGGAGTCGCGGCGCGGGTGCGTCCAGCAGCCCCTCCTCGATCAGCTGCTCGGTGTAGGACGGGGTGATGTGCAGGGCGTCGATGCCCGCCGCGGCGGTGTGGCGGACGAGTGCGGCCGGGTCGCGGCGCAGCTCGTCGCCGATCAGGTGCAGCTCGTGTCCGGCGTACATCCAGAGCACGGGCTCCAGGGAGGCGTCGAAGCAGAGCGAGGCGGTGAGTGCGATCCGCTGCCGGCCGTGGGCCTGCTCGGTGCCCCGGATCAGCGCGGCCCGGTGGGCGGCGAGCAGGGCCGCGACGGCGCCGTGCGGCACGACGACGCCCTTGGGGCGCCCGGTGGAGCCGGAGGTGTAGATGACGTAGGCGGCGTCGCCCGGGTCGATGCCGCACTCGGGGTCGGCGGCGCTCTCGTCGGACAGGTCTGCGGCACGGTCGTCGGACGGGTCGGCGGCGCTGCCCTCGAAGGACGCGGCGACGTCCAGGGTGCGCAGCCCGGCCAGGACCTCCGGCAGCGGCCAGCGGTCGTCGGTGAGGGCGAGGGCGGGGCGGGCGTCCGCGAGCATGTGGGCGGTGCGCTCGGCCGGGTACTCGGCGTCCAGCGGCAGGTAGGCGCCGCCGGACTTGAGCACGGCCAGCATGGCGACCACCGTCTCCGCCGAGCGCGGCAGCGCGAGGGCGACCACCGACTCCCGGCCGGCGCCCGCGGCCAGCAGGCGGCGGGCGAGCCGGTTGGCCCGGGCGTTCAGCTCGGCGAAGGTCAGGGCGGTGTCGCCGCAGACCAGCGCCACGGCCTCCGGGGTGCGGGCGGCCTGGGCCGCGAAGGCGGCCGGCAGCAGCGGGACCTCGGCCGGCAGCGCGCCCCCGGCGGTCGGCAGCGCGGTGTGCTCCTCGGCCGAGAGCAGCTCCATCCGGCCGATGGGCAGCTCGGGCCGGGCGGCCACCGCCGCCAGCAGCCGCCCGAACCGGACGGCGATCGCCTCGACCGTCTCCCGGTCGAACAGGTCGGTGGCGTAGTCGAGGGCGCAGTCGATTCCGGCGGGCTCGCCGTCGGGGCCGAAGGACTCCTCGGCGATCAGGCTGAGGTCGAACTTGGCGGAGCCGGTGGCGGCCGCGAGGGGTTCGACGTGCAGGCCCGCCGTGGCCGGTTCGGCCTGCTCGTTGCTCTGGAGCACCAGCATGATCTGGAACAGCGGGTGGCGGGCCAGCGAGCGGGTCGGCTTGAGTTCCTCGACGAGGCGCTCGAAGGGCATGTCCTGGTGGGCGTAGGCGCCGAGGGCGGTCTCCCGGGCCCGGCCGAGCAGTTCGGTGAAGCTCGGGTTGCCGGAGGTGTCGGTGCGCAGCACCAGGGTGTTGACGAAGAAGCCGACCAGCTCGTCCAGGGCCTCGTCGGAGCGCCCGGCGACCACCGAGCCGATCGGGACGTCCGTGCCCGCACCGAGGCGGGTCAGCAGGGCGGCGAGCGCGGCCTGGACGGTCATGAACAGGGTGACCCGGTGGGCCCGGGACAGCGCGACCAGGTCGCGGTGGCAGTCCGCGCCGAGGGTGAGCGCGACCCGGTCGCCGCGGTGGGAGGCGACGGGCGGGCGGGGGCGGTCCAGCGGCAGCGTCGCCTCGTCCGGGAGGTCCGCCAGGGTCTCGCTCCAGTAGGCGAGTTGGCGGGCGGCCAGGCTGTCGGGGTCGGTCTCCTCGCCGAGCAGCTCGCGCTGCCAGAGCGCGTAGTCGGCGTACTGGACGGGCAGCGGCGCCCAGCCGGGGGCGGTGCCGCCGGCGCGGGCCGTGTACGCGGAGGTGAGGTCGCGGACCAGCGGGCCGAGGGACCAGCCGTCGCTGGCGATGTGGTGCAGTGCCAGGACCAGCACGTGCTCCTCGGCCGAGACACGCAGCAGGGCGGCGCGGACGGGAAGTTCGGTGCGGAGGTCGAAGGCGCGGCGGCACAGTGCGGCCACGGTGGCGGGCACCTCGGCGGCCGGGCAGTCCCGGGCTTCGAGCGGGACCTCGGCCTCTTCGGCCGGGAGGACCCGCTGGTACGGGGTGCCGTCGGATTCCGCGATCAGGGTGCGCAGGCTCTCGTGCCGGGCGACCAGGTCGCCGAGGGCGAGCCGCAGCGCGGCGGTGTCCAACTCCCCTGCCAGGCGCAGCGCCAGGGGCGCGTTGTAGAGGGCGCTGGGGCCCTCCATCCGGTCGATCAGCCAGAGCCGCTGCTGGGCGAAGGAGAGCGGCACCCGCTCCGGCCGTTCACGGCCCGCGCTCAGTGCCAGGCGCTCCGAGCCGGCGTCCAGGCGGACGGCCAGCCCGGCCACGCTCGGCGCCTCGAAGACGTCCCGGATGCCCAACTCCGCCCCCAGCGCCGCGCGGACCCGGCTGAGCAACTTGGTGGCCACCAGCGAGTGGCCGCCCAGGTCGAAGAAGTCGTCGTCGATGCCGACGGCCTCCAGGCCGAGCACCTCCGCGAACACACCGCAGAGGATCTCCTCCTGCGGCGTGCGCGCCGCCCGACCGGCCGAGAGCGCGCCGAAGTCCGGCGCCGGGAGGGCGCGGCGGTCGAGCTTGCCGTTGGCGTTCAGGGGCAGCGCGTCCAGCGGCACGATCGCGGCCGGCAGCATGTAGCCGGGCAGTGTCCGGGCGGCGGTGGTCCGCAGGTCGGCCGGGTCGAGCGGGCCGTCGGTGACCACGTAGGCGACCAGGCGCAGCCCGTCCTCGTCGGGCAGGACGGCGGCCTGGAGCACCTGCGGGTGCGCGGTCAGGGCGCGTTCGATCTCGCCGAGTTCGATCCGGAAGCCGCGGATCTTCACCTGGTGGTCGGTGCGGCCCAGGTATTCGAGTTCTCCGTCGCGGGTGCGGCGGACCAGGTCCCCGGTGCGGTACATCCGGGCGCCGGGCTCGAAGGGGCAGGCGACGAAGCGCTCCGCCGTCAGGCCCGGCCGCGCCAGGTAGCCGCGGGCCAGACCCGCGCCGGCCAGGTACAGCTCTCCCGGCACCCCGGCCGGGACGGGGTTGAGGTACTCGTCCAGGACGTGGCCGCGGGTGCCCGCGACGGTGCGGCCGAGCACGGGCCGCTCGGTGGCGTCCAGCGGGTGGGTCAGGGCGTCGACCGTGCACTCCGTCGGGCCGTACAGGTTGTGCGCGGCGGTGTTCGGCGCCTCGCGCAGTCGCGTCCAGAGCGCTTGGCCGACGGCCTCGCCGCCCAGCAGCACCAGGGCGGGCGCGGGCTCCGCCAGCAGCCCCTCCTCGATCAGCTGCTCGGCGTAGCTGGGTGTCACCTCCAGCACGCCGATCCCCTGCTCGCGCACGTGGCGGACCAGGGCCCGGGCGTCGCGGCGCACGTCGCCGCCGATCAGGTGCAGTTCGTGGCCGGCGACCAGCCACAGCAGGCCGTCCCAGGAGGCGTCGAAGCAGAGCGAGGCGGTGAGCGCGACCCGCTGCCGGGCGACGCCCGCCATCACGCCCGTACGGTGGGCCGCGAGCAGGGCGGCGATGCTGCCGTGCGGCACCACGACGCCCTTGGGGCGGCCGGTGGAGCCGGAGGTGTGGATCACGTACGCGGCGTCGGCCGCCGAGGCCCGCGGGGCCGGGTTCTCCTCGGCGTCCGGCGCGTCCTCGGCCCCGGTCGTGGCCCCGGCCGCGGCCTCGGCGAGGTCGAGCACCCGGTGTCCGTCGAGCACCTCGGGCAGCGGCCAGCGCCCGTCGGTCAGCACCAGCGCCGGGCGGGCGTCCGCCAGCGTGTCGGCGGTGCGCTCGGCCGGGTACTCGGGGTCCAGCGGCAGGTAGGCGCCGCCGGCCTTGAGGACGGCGAGGATGGCGACCACCGTCTCCGCCGAGCGCGGCAGCGCGAGGGCGACGACGCACTCGGGGCCGATGCCCGCCGCGATCAGCCGGTGTGCGAGGCCGTTCGCCCTGGCGTTCAACTGTGCGTAGGTCAGGGTGAGTTCACCGCAGACCAGGGCCACCGCCGCCGGGGTGTCCGCGGCCTGCGCCTCGAAGGCGGCCGGCACCAGGGGCACCCGCTCGGGCAGTGGCGGGTGGCCCGCCGCGGAATCGGCCTGCTCACCCGCCGGCAGGACGTCCAGCTCGGCGACCGACCGCGCCGGATCCGCCACGACCTGACGGAGAATCAGCTCCAGTGCTGCTGCCAGCTGTTCGGCGGTCTCGCGGTCGAAGAGCTCGGTGGCGTACTCCAGGACGCCGGCCAGCCCCGCGGCGGCGCCGTCGGCGCCCTGCCGCTCGACCAGCCGGAGGGTGAGGTCGAAGGTGGCGGTGCCGAAGTCGACCGGTTCCTCCGCCACCGTCACCCCGGGGAGGGCGGGCCCGTCCGCGGCGGCGCCCGCGAAGGCGAGCATCACCTGGAAGAGCGGGTGGCAGGCGGTCGACCGGGTCGGGTTCAGCTCCTCCACCAGGCGCTCGAAGGGCACGTCCTGGTGGGCGTGGGCGGCCAGGTCGGTCTCCCGGACCCGGGCCAGCAGCTCGCCGAAGCTCGGGCGGCCGGACAGGTCGGTGCGCAGCACCAGGGTGTTGGCGAAGAAGCCGACCAGCTCCTGCGTGGCCTCGTCGAGGCGGCCGGCCAACGGGGTGCCGATGGTGAGGTCGGGGCCCGCGCCGAAGCGGTGCAGCAGGGTGGCGTACGCGGCCCGCAGGACCATGAAGAGGGTCACGCCGTGCTCGGCGGCGAGCGCGCCGAGCCGGGTGTGCAGGGCGGTGTCGAACTCCAGCGGGACGACCGCGCCGCGGTGGCTCGCGACGGGCGGGCGGGGGCGGTCCAGCGGCAGCGGCAGCTCCTCGGGCGCACCGGCCAGCGCCTGGCGCCAGTGGGCGAGTTGACGGGCGAGCAGGCTGTCGGGGTCGTCCTCCGCGCCGAGCAGCTCGTGCTGCCAGAGCGCGTAGTCGGCGTACTGGACGGGCAGCGGCTCCCACTGCGGGGCCGCGCCGTCGAGGCGGGCCGCGTAGGCGTCGGCGAGGTCGCGGTAGAGCGGGCCCAGCGAGGCACCGTCGCCGGCGATGTGGTGGACGACGAGGACGAGCACGTGCTCCTCGGCGCCGTCGGGCCGCAGGTAGGCGTGGATCGGGAGGTCCGCGGCGAGGTCGAAGGTGTGGCGGGCGAGTTCGTCCGTCGGGCGGTCGGTGACGGTGAGCAGGCCACCGGTGGGGGCGTCGAGGACGCGCTGGTACGGGGTGCCGTCCTGCTCGCCGAAGACGGTGCGCAGCGCCTCGTGCCGGTGGACGACGTCGCCGAGGGCGGCTTCGAGGGCGGTGGCGTCGAGCGGGCCGCGCAGGCGCAGGGCGAGGGTGACGTTGTAGGTGGCCGAGGGACCCTCGGCCTGGGCGAGGAACCAGAGCCGGCGCTGGGCGAAGGAGAGCGGCACCCGGTCGGGCCGGGCGGCGGGCCGCAGGGCCGGGCGGGCCGGGGCGGGGGCCTCGGGGGTGCGGCCGGCGAGCCGCTCGACGAGTCCGGCGACGGTCGGGGCCTGGAAGAGGTCGCCGATGGAGAGTTCGATGCCGAGGTCGGTGCGGGCCCGCCCGGTGAGGCGGGTGGCGAGCAGGGAGTGGCCGCCGAGCGCGAAGAAGTCGTCGTCGATGGTGATGTCGTCGATGCCGAGCAGTTCGCCGAAGAGTTCGCACAGGGCCCGTTCGCGCTCGTCGCGGGGGGCTCGGCCGCTGCCGTCGGCGGCGAGGTCGGGGGCGGGCAGGGCCCGGCGGTCGACCTTGCCGTTGCTGTTGAGCGGCAGGGCGTCGAGGAGGACGACGGCGGCGGGGACCATGTAGCCGGGCAGCGTGGTGCCGGCGAAGGTGCGCAGCTCGTCGGGGGTGAGCGAGGGGTCGGCGGTGCAGTAGGCGACCAGCCGGAGGTCGCCGGGGCGGTCCTCGCGGGCGATCACGATGACCTGGCGGACGGCGGGGTGGCGGGAGAGCGCCGCCTCGATCTCGCCGAGTTCGATCCGGAAGCCGCGCAGCTTGATCTGGCCGTCGATCCGGCCGAGGAACTCCACGGCGCCGTCGGCGCGCAGCCGCACGAGGTCGCCGGTGCGGTACATCCGCTCGCCGTCCGCGTACGGGCAGGCGACGAAGCGTTCGGCGGTCAGGCCGGGCCGGTTGAGGTAGCCGCGGGCCAGGCCGGCGCCGGCGATGTACAGCTCGCCGGGCACGCCGGGCGGGACGGGGCGCAGCCGGTCGTCGAGGACGTAGCTGCGCATGTTGTCGAGCGGGCCGCCGATCGGCACCCGGGGGCCGTCGAGGTCGGCGGCGGTGAGCGGGTGGTGGGTGGCGAAGGTGGTGGTCTCGGTGGGGCCGTAGACGTGGGCGAGCAGCAGGTCGGGGCAGGCGTCCAGGACGCGCCGCAGCAGCACGCCGGAGGCGGCCTCGCCGCCGGTGCAGACGACGCGCAGGGCGGCGAAGGTCTCCGGGGCCTGTTCGGCGACGAGGTCGAACAGGGCCTTGGTGAGGAAGACCGCGGTGACGTCGTGGCGGGTGGCGACGGCGTGCAGGGCGGCGGCGTCGAGGGCGCCGGGCGGGGCGACCACGACGGTGCCGCCGGCCAGCAGGGGCGTCCAGATCTCGTAGGTCGCGGCGTCGAAGGCGTGCGGGGAGTGCAGCAGGACCCGCTGGTGGCGGCCGTCCTGCCAGCGCCGGTCGGCGGCGAGGTCGAGGACGTCGCGGTGGCGTACGGCGACGCCCTTGGGGCGGCCGGTGGAGCCGGAGGTGTACATCGCGTAGGCGAGCTGGTCGGGGTGGACGGGCACGCCGGGGCGGTGGGCGGGGGCGTCGGCCTCGTCGCCGGGGCGGACGACCAGGGCCCGGTGCGGGAAGCCGGGGTCGGCGCGGTCGGTGAGCAGCACGGGGGCGCCGGTGTCGGCGAGCACGTCGGTCATCCGCTCGGGCGGCAGGCCGGGGTGCATGGGCACGTAGCAGCCGCCGGCCTTGAGGACCGCCAGGGTGGCGACGATGACGTCGACGGAGCGTTCCATCAGCATCGCGACGGGGGTCTCGGTGCCGACGCCGAGGGTGGTGAGGTGGTGGGCGAGGCGGTTGGCGCGGGCGTCGAGTTCGGCGTAGTCGAGGGTGCCGCCGTCGTGGGCGAGGGCGACGGCGTGCGGGGTGCGGTCGGCCTGGCGTTCGAAGGACTCGGCGAGGGTGCCGGTCCACCGGGGGGCCTCGGTGGCGTTCCAGTCGACGAGGAGGCGGGTCCGCTCGTCGGGGGCGAGGACGTCGAGGGTGGCGAGGGGGGCGTGCGGGTCGGCGGCGGCGCCGGCCAGGAGTCGGCCGAGCCGGTCGGCCAGGGCGGTGACGGTGCCGTGGTCGTAGAGGTCGGCGGCGTACTCGATCGAGCCGGTGAGCCCGGCGGGGGCGCCGTCGGGGCCGTGGTGTTCGGCGATGCCGATGTTGAGGTCGAACTTGGCGACCCGCAGGCCGATCGGCTCGGTGGCGGACTCCAGCCCGGGCAGGGCGAGTTCGGCGTCCTGCCCGTGGTTCTGCAGGACGAGCAGGGTCTGGAACAGCGGGTGGCGGCCGAGCGCGCGGGGCGGGTTGAGCTCCTCGACGAGGCGTTCGAAGGGGATGTCCTGGTGGGCGAAGGCGTCGAGCTGGGCCTCCCGGACGCGGCCGAGCAGTTCGGTGAAGCTCGGGTCGCCGGACGTGTCGGCGCGCAGCACGAGGGAGTTGACGAAGAAGCCGACCAGCTCGTCGAGGGCCTCGTCGGAGCGCCCGGCCAGGCCGGTGCCGAGCGGGATGTCGGTGCCGGCGCCGAGCCGGGTGAACAGGGCGGCGAGGCCGGCCTGCAGGACGGTGAACAGGGTGGTGCGGTGGGTGCGGGCGAGGTCGAGCAGGGCGGTGTGCAGGTCGGCGCCCCAGGCGAGGTCCACGGAGTCGGCGGCGCCGGTGGGGGCGGGCGGTCGGGGTCGGTCGGTCGGCAGCTCCAGTTCCTCCGGCAGGCCGGCCAGGGCGGTGCGCCAGTGGGCGAGTTGACGGGCGAGCAGGCTCTCGGGGTCGGTCTCGTCGCCGAGCAGGTCGCGCTGCCAGAGCGCGTAGTCGGCGTACTGGATGGGCAGGGGCTCCCAGTCGGGGGCGTGGCCGGTGAGCCGGGCCCGGTAGGCGGTGGCGAGGTCGCGCAGCAGCGGGCCGAGGGACCAGCCGTCGCCGGCGATGTGGTGCAGGACCAGGAGCAGCACGTGCTCGGTCGGCGAGAGGGTGAACACCGTGACTCGGATGGGCAGTTCGCGGCTCAGGTCGAAGGTTTCGGCGGCCGCCGCGTCCCGGTGGGCGGGGTAGTCGGCCGGTGCGCAGTCCACCACCAGGAAGCGCGGCTGCGCCTCCTCGACCGGCAGGATCCGCTGCACCGGGACTCCCCCGGCCACCGGGAACACCGTGCGCAGGGCCTCGTGCCGGGCGACCACGTCCGCCGTCGCGGCGTGCAGCGCGGCGGTGTCGAGCTCGCCGCGCAGGCGCAGGGCGAACGGCAGGTTGTACAGCGCGGTGGGCCCCTCGATCTGGTCGATCAGCCAGAGACGCTGTTGGGCGTACGAAACCGGGATCACGGTGCTTCCTCTACTCACGTCTCGGCACGGGGTGTTCGGGGCCCTGGGGGGACGGGCGGCCAGGAACGGGGCGGTCAGACGGCGGCCAGGGTCGGCCGGACGCTGGGCCGGCAGTCCAGGACGTCGACGGGCTGCCCCATCGCGACGGCGATCCTGCGGTCGCCGCGGTACGGGTCCCGGCCGTGCGCGCAGAGCACGTTGTCGACCAGCATCACGTCGCCGGCCTGCCAGCGCTCGCGCACGGTCGCGGCGTGGTACGCCTCGTTGAGGGCGTCGACATCGGCGCGCCCGAGCGGTTCGGCGTCGCCGAACCCGGTGTTGAACGGCAGGCCGTCCGCGCCGAACTCGTCGATCATGGCCTCACGGATGTCCGGGTCGAGCGACCACTCGTTCCAGAACGCGAGGTGGTTGAACCAGACCTCTTCGCCGGTCGCCGGGTGGTGGATGGTGCCGGGGCGCAGCTGGCCGGTGCGCAGGTTGCCGTCGGGCCGCCACTCGCAGGTGATGCCGTTCTCCCGGCAGTAGGCCTCGACCTCGGCCCGGTCCTCGGTGGCGAAGGCGGTGCGCCAGCCGAGGGAGACGTAGTCCGAGTAGTTGCGGGTGAGCGTCCAGCCGGTGGTCCGCATCCGCTCGACCAGTCGGGCCGGCAGGTGGTCCAGCACCCGGCGGCAGTCGGCGGTCGGGGTGGCGCCGCCCTCCTCGGGGGCGATGAGGCAGGCGAAGAGCAGCCGGCCCGGGAAGGTGAGGGTGTAGCTGTTCTCGTTGTGCATCCGGATCGGCTGGGCCGGCGGGAGGTCGGTGGAGGAGAAGACGCCGTTGCCGTAGTCGCTGCGCGGGGTGGCCTTCTCGCGGTAGGGGGTGCGCTCGGGGATGAGGATGTCGCGCACGGCCGCGACGTCCTCGGTGCTCGCGACCGGCAGGCCGCGCAGGAAGATCGTGCCGTGGCGGTGCAGGGCGGCGGTGAGCTCGGTCTCGTTCTCTCGCAGCCACGCGCAGGCCTCGCCGAGGTCGGCGGTGCGCGGGGCGTGGGCGAGGGCCGGGCGGCCGGGGTTCAGTTCCCAGGTCGGCATGGTGGCGCTCACCGGCGGGCGAGGGAGGCGACCAGGCCGGCGGGCCTGATGTCGGTCCAGTTCGCCTCGATGTAGTCGAGGCAGCCCTGGCGGGTGTCCTCGCCGTGGACGGTGGTCCAGCCGCCGGGCACGTCGATCCAGACCGGCCACAGCGAGTGCTGGTTCTCGTCGTTGACCAGCACCAGGTAGCCGGCGTTGTCGTCCTCGAACGGGTTGCTCATGGTGTCCTCCTTGGGTTGATTCGAAGGTAGGGGCGGGCCGGGGGCGGGAAGGGCAGGAGTCCCGGCAGGAACGCGGCAGTTGGGCACCGCCGGTGGTCAGCGCGGGATGAGGCGGACCGGGAAGTGGTCCAGGCCGAAGTTGATGATCGAGCGGTTGTGGGTGACCGGGCCGGTCGGTTCGATCACGGCGACGCGCTCCAGCATCGCCGTGAACAGGGCGCCGAGTTCGGCCTTGGCCAGCGGTGCGCCGATGCAGTAGTGGGCGCCGAGGCCGAGGGCGAGGTGCTTGTTGGGGGCGCGGTCCAGCAGGATCTCCTCGGGCCGGTCGAAGGCCTCCGGGTCGCGGTTGGCGGACCACACCCAGACGGCGACCCGGTCGCCGCGCCGGATGGTGCGGCCGTCGAGTTCGGTGTCCCGGCTCGCGGTGCGCAGGGTGTGCAGCCCGACGGAGGTCCAGCGCAGGAGTTCGTCCAGCGCCGAGTCCATGCCGACCTCGCCCTGCTGCAACTTCCGCCACAGTTCGGGGTGTTGGACGAGGGTGTGGAGGCCCATGGCGGCGGTGTGGCGGACGGTCTGGACGCCGCCGACCACGATGTTGTCCAGGTTGAGGACGACGTCCTCGACCGGCAGCAGCTTGCCGCCGACCCGGTAGGTCGCCATCTTGCTGATCAGGTCGTCGCGCGGGTCGGTGCGGCGCAGCATCACCTGGTGCAGCAGGTACGGGATGAGCTGCTGGTGGCCGGCCCGGCGCTCCTCGGGGGTGTTGCCGAGGAAGGCGACGTCGCAGACCCGCTCGACCATCTCGCGGTCCTTCTCCGGGACGTCCAGGAGGTCGCACATGACGGACAGCGGGAGGGCGGAGACGGCGTCGACGAGGTCCACCTCGCCCCGTTCGACGGCCTGGTCGACGATCGAGGCGGCGAGTTCGCCGATGCCGCGGGCGGCGCCGCGCACCGGACCGGGGGCGAAGAACGGGTTGGCCGGGGCGCGGAGTTCGCGGTGCCGGGGCGGGTCGGTGAGGGCCATCATCCGGCCGGATCCGACCGGGACGTTGCCCTCGCCGGCGCCGAGCAGCGAGCCCTGCTCGGAGCTGTAGAGGGCGGCGTCGCGCAGCACCTCCGCGGAGTGGCGGTAGGAGAGCACCGACCAGACCGGCCCGTCGTCGACGGTGTCGGTGCGGTGGACGGCGGCCTCCCGGCGCAGCTCGGCGACCAGGCCGGGGGTGTCGGGGCGGGCCCACAGGTCCGGGTCGGTGAGGTCGACGGCGGTGGTGGTCAGCATGAGTACTCCGTCGTGGGCTGGGGGGCGGCGCCGGGCCGCGTGATGAGGGAGGTCAGCAGGTCGACCGGGCCGGGCCCGTCGACGGTGGCGAGCAGGTGGCCGCCGGGGACGACGTGGTGGCCGGATCGGCCGCGGGTGTGGGCGGCCCAGCCTTCGAGGCCGCCAGCGGCGAGGAGCGGGTCCTCGACGCCGACGACGGTGTGCAGGTCGGAGCCGATCGGCGGGTGCGGGCGGGGCCGGTAGGTGGCGACCACGGCCAGGTCGGTACGGATGCCGCGCAGCGCGTGTTCCTTCAGATCGGCTTCGCCCTCGACGAGTTCGCCCATGCCGGCGAGGCGGAGCAGGTCGTCGGCGTCGTACCGCGGGCGGTCCTGTCCGGCCCAGGCGGCCGGCGGCGAGGCGGAGGCGGCGACGACCAGTTCGGGTCGCCGCTCGGCGGGCAGTGCCCGGGCGACCTCGTAGCCGAGCAGGGCGCCGAAGCTCTGCCCGTAGAAGCCGAACCGCCCGGTCAGGTGCGGGGTGAGGGCCTCCACGACGGCGTCGACCAGCAGGTCGAAGCTCGCGGGCATCGGGTGGCCGAGGCGGCCGCCGCGCGCGGGCGGGCGCAGGGCCCAGACCTCGACGTCCGGGGCGAGGGCGCGGGCCAGGGGGGTGTAGGCGGTGGCGTCGCCGCCGGCGTGCGGGAAGCAGAACAGCCGGAACGGGCGGTGCGGTTGGGGTACGGGGACCAGCAGCCAGTCCCCCTCGGCGCGGGGTCGCACCCGCGTGGCGGTGGTCATGCGCCGCTCACCCGGGCGCGGGCGGTCAGGGCGGGCCGGGGGGCGGCGGTGCCGGCGTCGACGGCCCGCTCGACGGTGGCGGTGAAGGCGGCCAGGTCGGCCGAGTCGAGCAGGTGGCGCAGCTGGAGCTCGATGCCGAGCCGGCGGCGCAGCAGGTGGACGACGCGCAGCGCGGCGAGCGAGTGGCCGCCGAGCGAGAAGAAGTCGTCGGTGGGCGCGAGGCCGGCCACGCCGAGCACGGTGCTCCAGACCTCGGCGACCTGCGCCGCCAGGCCGGTGGCTTCCTCCGGCGCAGCCTCCGCGACGGCGGTGGGGACGGGGACGACGGCGGGGACGGGCAGCGCCGCCAGGTCGACCTTGCCGTTCGGGGTGAGCGGCATGGCGTCCAGCACGGTGATCACCGAGGGCACCAGGTGGGCGGGCAGGGTGGCCCGCAGCCGCTCGGTCAGCTCGGCGGCGGTCGGCCCGGCGGCGGCCGGCCCGCCGGTGACGTAGCCGGCGAGCCGGCGGTCGCCGGGAGCGGGCTCGTACACCGTGACGGCGGCGGCCTGGACGCCGTCCAGCCGGGCCAGGGCGTGCTCGATCTCGCCGAGCTCGATCCGGTAGCCGCGCAGCTTGACCTGGCGGTCCACCCGGCCGACGTACTCCAGCCGCCCGCCCTCGCCGCGTCGGGCCTGGTCGCCGGTGCGGTACATCCGGGTGCCGGGCTCGCCGAAGGGGTCGGCGACGAAGCGCTCGGCGGTCAGTGCGGGCCGGCCGACGTAGCCGTGGGCGAGCCCGGGCCCGGCCACGTACAGCTCGCCGACGACGCCGGCGGCGACCGGGGAGAGCTTCTCGTCCAGCAGGTGGAGGCGCACGCCGGGCAGCGGCTCGCCCAGGTGCGGCCCGGGGCCGGTGATCGGCGCGGTGACGGCGTCGACGGTGCACTCGGTGGGCCCGTACATGTTGAGGGCGTCGATGCCGGTGTCGGCCAGTTCCCGCCAGGTGCGCTCGGGGACGGGCTCGCCGCCCATGAACAGCCGCGGTACCCGGGCCCCGGTGAGCGGCTCGCGCAGCAGCTCCCAGTGCGAGGGGGTCAGGTCGAGGTCGGTGACGGCGTGCTCGGCGAGCAGGCCGGCCAGCCGGGCCGGGTCGGCGCGGTGCTCGTCGCCGATGACCAGGACGGTGTCGCCGCGGCAGATCCGGGCCCACTGCTGGACGGAGGCGTCGAAGGAGACGCTGGCGTTCCAGCCGACCACCCCGGGCTCGGCGCGGTAGGCGCCGTCGGCCTCCAGGGCCGCCACCAGCGCGGCAACGGCGCCGCGCGGCACCTCGACGCCCTTGGGGCGGCCGGTGGAGCCGGAGGTGTAGATGACGTAGGCCGGGTCGAGCGGGTGGGCCTGCTCCGGCAGGTCGGGCAGCTCCGGCAGGTCGGTCCGGTCGGCGGTGGCGTCCGGGCGCAGCACCGGCACGTCCTGGGCCGCCGGGAGGCCGTCGGCGCTGATCAGGGCCGCGAGCCCGGCGTCGGAGGCCATGAAGGCCAGCCGCTCGGCGGGGTAGGCCGGGTCGAGCGGAACGTAGGCGGCGCCGGCCCGCCAGACGGCGAGCAGGGCGACCGGCAGGTCGGCGGTGCGGGCGAGGTGGACGCCGACCCGGTCGCCGCGGCCGACGCCGCGGGCGCGCAGGGCGCGGGCCAGGGCGGCGGTGCGGCGGTCGAGTTCGGCGTAGTCCAGGCGGGCCGTTCCGGTCTGCCCGGCGGAGGCGGCGGGGGCGAGGACGGCGGTGCGCTCGGGGTGGGCGGCGACGGTGGCGCGCAGGCGCTCCAGCAGGTCGGTCATGACGGCTCCTCAGGACTTTCGGACGGCGGTGGCCATGGCGTGCAGGGCGGCCGTGTAGGTGTCGATGAACTGCTCGGCGGTGCGGTCGGTGACCAGGGAGCGCTGGTGGTCCACGGCGAGCAGCACCCGCTGCGTGACCGGGTCCTGGATCACCGAGGCACCGAAGGCGAAGCTGTTGGGTTCGTGGCGCAGGGTCGGCTCGGTGCCGATCCGGCCGTCCACGATGCGGGCCGAGCTGAGCCGGCCCAGGGCGTGGAAGCGCAGGTAGCCGAACTGGCTGTCCAGCGCGGTGTCGGTCATCAGCCGGGCGAGGCGGGCGAAGGGCACCCGGCGGTGCGGCATCATGTCGAGCTCCTCCCGGTGGACCTCGCGGGCCAGGGCGAGCAGGTCGTCGGTGGGCTCGCAGCTCAGCGGGACGGTGTTGAGGAACAGCCCGTACACCTCGGTGCCGCCGAGCCGTTCCAGCCGGCCGTTGACGGCCAGGCCGGTGGTGACGCGCGGTCGCCCGGTGACGGCGGCGAGGGCGTGCAGGTGGGCGGCGAGCGCGACCGACTTGACGGGCACGGCCAGTGCGTCGGCGACCAGCCGCAGCTGTTCGGGCGCCTCGGGCAGCACCCGCTCGACGGTGCGCGGCGCCTCGTGCACGTCCTCGCTGCCGGGGAACAGCTGGCCGCTGGCGCCGGACAGCCGCTCGCGCCAGTAGGCGAGCGACCGCTCGTCCTGGGCGGCCTGCCGTTCGACGGCCACGAAGTCGCGGAAGGCGGTGCGCGGCGGCGGGGTGGGGGCGCCGAGCGGGTCGGCGGCGAGGGCGGTGTGGCGTTCCAGGATCTCGGTGAGCAGGGAGGTGAAGCTCCAGCCGTCGAGGATCGCGTGGTGTTCGGAAACGGTGAGCTGGAAGGCGTCCTCGGCGAGGCGCTGCACGGTGATCCGGAACAGCGGCGGCGCGGTGAGGTCGAAGGGCGTCCACCGGTGGGTGTCGAACACCTCGCGGATCGCGGTGTCCTGGTCCTGTTCCCCGCGCAGGTCGGCGAACTCGACGGGTGCGGGCAGCCGGCCGTGGACGAGCTGCAGCGGTTCGCCGTAGCCGGACAGGTCGAGGCCGGTGCGCAGCACGGCGTGGCGGTCCATCGCCTCGGCGACGGAGCGGCGGAAGGCCGGTTCGTCGAGGTCGCCGCAGATCCGGTAGGAGTTGACGTTGTGGTAGCTGTCGGTGCCGCCGGCGATCTCCATGTGGAAGACCATGGAGAGCTGCATGGACACCATCGGGTAGGCGTCGACGAGGCCGGGCGGCAGGTCGGCGCGGTCCTCCGGGGTGATCAGGGCGAAGGGCTCGTGGGCCGGCGGGCCCTCCGTGACGGGCTGCGCGAGCGGCAGCAGGGCGGCGACGGTGGGGGCGTTGAAGACGTCCCGCAGGCTCACGCCCCAGCCGCGCTCGTGCAGCGCGCCGGCGAGCTGGACGGCCCGGATGGAGTCGCCGCCGAGGTGGAAGAAGTCGTCGTGGACGCCGATGCCGTCCACCCCGAGGACCTCCGTCCAGACGGCGGCGAAGGCCTCCTCCTCCGGGCTGCGCGGCTCGACGTGGCGGCCGCCGGTGGCCGTGCTGCGCTGGCCGGGGGCGGGCAGCGCGGCGCGGTCCACCTTGCCGTTGACGGTGAGCGGCAGCGACTCCAGCACGGTGAAGCTCGCCGGGACCATGTACGGGGGCAGCGAGCGGCCGAGGAAGGCGCGGACGTCGGCGGGCTCGCGCCCGGTGACGTACGCGGCGAGGCGGTCCTCGTGCACGGTGACGACGCAGGCGTCGACGTCCGGGTGGGCGGCGAGCGCGTTCTCGATCTCGCCGAGTTCGATCCGGAAGCCGCGCAGTTTGACCTGGAGGTCGGCGCGTCCGATGTACTCGAGCCCGCCGCCGGGCAGTCGCCGGGCGACGTCGCCGGTGCGGTAGAGCCGGGCCCCGGGCGGGCCGTACGGGTCGGCGACGAAGCGGCCGGCGGTGAGGCCGGGGCGGCCCCAGTAGCCGTGGGCGAGGCTGCCGCCGCCGATGTACAGCTCGCCGGCCGCGCCGGGCGGGCAGGGCCGCAGCCAGTCGTCCAGGACCTGCACGCTCAGGTGCGGCATCGGCGCGCCGATCAGGCTGCGTTCGAATCCGGCGCTGTCGGCCAGGTCGTGGGTGGTGACGTGGACGGTCGTCTCGGTGATGCCGTACAGGTTGCAGAGGCGGGCCGGGGGCGGCGGCTCGAGTCCGAACCAGCGCTGGACGACGGCCGGGTCCAGCGCCTCCCCGCCGAGCATGATCCACTTCAGCGCGGGCAGGGCACGCGGGCGGCGGCGCAGCACGGGCTCCAGCTGGCGCAGCGCCGAGGGGGTGAGGCAGAGGAAGGAGACCCGCTCCTCCTCCAGCAGCTGGGCGAACTCCTCCGGCGAGCGGCTGGTCACGTACGGGACGACGACCAGGCGGGCGCCGTGCAGCAGGGCGCCCCACATCTCCCAGACCGTCCAGTCGAAGGCGTAGCTGTGGAAGAGCGTCCAGGTCTCCTCCGGGCCGAAGCCGAAGTGCTCCGCGCCGTCCGCCATGAGCCGGCTGACGTGCTCGTGGGCGACCGCGACGCCCTTGGGGCGGCCGGTGGAGCCGGAGGTGAAGATGATGTAGGCGACGTCGCCGGGGCGGCCGGCGGCCGGCGGGCGGGTGTCCGGCCGGGCGGCCAGGTCCGCGGAAGCGGTCAGGTCGTAGGCCTGCCAGGGGCCTTCGGGCACCCGGTCCGGGCGGTCGGTGACCACCAGGGTGACGTCGGTGTCGCCGAAGACGAGCGCGGCGCGGTCGGCGGGGGCGGCCAGGTCGACGGGCACGTACGCGGCGCCGGTCTTGAGTACGCCGAGGACGGTGACCAGGACGTCGGCCGTGCGGTCCAGCAGCAGGCCGATCCGGTCGCCGGGGCCGGCCCCGCGGGCGCGCAGGGCGTGCGCGAGGCGGTTGGCCCGGCGGTCGAGCTCGGCGTAGCTCAGGGTGCGGTCGGGGTCGCTGACGGCGGGCCGGTCGGGGTGGGCGTCGACGGCCCGCTCGAACAGGTGGTGCAGGCAGTGGCCGGGAGTGTCGGTGGCCCGGACCGCCTCGGCGGTGCGGGTGGTCAGCCGCAGCACGGTGGCGTCGGGGTCGTCGAGGGCCGCGGTGAGCAGGGCGTCGAACTCGGCGGCCAGCCGGCGGACGGTCTCCGGATCGAACAGCTCGCTGCGGTACTCGGCCTCGCCGCGCAGTTCGCCGCCGGTGCCGCCGCCGGTGCCGCTCTCGCCGCTGTCGAAGACGGACCAGGTGAGGTCGAACTTGCTGGTGCCGTTGGAGCGCACCCGGCTCTCGGCGGTGGCCGGGCCGAGCGCGAGCGGGGTGCGGTCCTCGGTGTGGGCGCCGAACACCACCTGGACCAGCGGCGGGTGCTGCGCGGTGCGGGCGGCACCGAGGTGGTCGACCAGCTGGTCGAAGGGCACGTCGAGGTAGCCGTAGGCGTCGAAGGCGACGTCCTGGACGTGCTCCAGCAGGTCCCGGAAGCTCAGCGCGGGCGCGAGCCGCAGCCGCAGCGGCAGCAGGTTGACGAAGTAGCCGAGCAGGTGCTCCAGTTCGGGGCGGTCGCGGGTGGTGACCGGGGTGCCGATCACCAGGTCGTCGGCGCCGGTCCAGCGGTTCAGCAGCAGCGCGAAAGCGGCCAGTTGGACGGTGAACGGGGTGACGCCCTCACTCTCGGCCAGGGCGCGGACCCGGGCCGCCGTCCCGGGCGCGAGGCCGAACTCCTCGGTCCGTCCGGCGGCGCCGCGCTCGGCGGGCCGGGGCCGGTCGGTGGGCAGCTCCAGCAGGCCGGGCGCGCCGTTCAACTGCTCTTTCCAGTAGGTCAGGTGCTCCTCGTAGGAGGTGCCGAGCTCCTCCTGTGCGTAGTCGGCGTACTGCGCGGTCAGCTCCGGCAGGACGGCCTCGCGGCCCTCCAGCGCCGCGCCGTACAGCTCGGCGAGCTCGCGACCGAAGACCTCGGCGGACCAGCCGTCCCAGACGATGTGGTGGACGGTGAACAGCACCGTGGTGCGCTCGTCCGCGAGCCGGAAGGCCTCGGCCCGCAGCAGCGGGCCCGCGGCCAGGTCGAAGGGCTCGGCGCAGCGGGCGGCGAGCAGTTCCTCGAGGCGCCCGGCCTGTCCGGGGCTCTCGGCCTGCCCGGGTTCGGCCTGCCCGGGGCCGGCCTGCGGGCGCAGGTCGGTCACCGCGAGCGGCACCCGCAGGTCGTGGTGCACCTGCTGGCGGGGGCCGTCGGGGTGCAGCGCGAAGGTGGTGCGCAGCGTCTCGTGCCGGGCCACCAAGGCGTCCAGCGCGCGCCGGAGCAGCGCGAGGTCGAGCGGGCCGGTGACGTCGACGGTCCAGGGGGTGCAGTAGGTGACGGCCTGCGGGTCGAGGTGGTCGAGGAACCAGAGGCCGCGCTGCAGCCCCGAGACGGGCGCGGTGCGCGCCGGGCGGTCGGACGGGCTCACGGCCTCGTTCCCTTCGTGTGCGGTACGGTCCGTCATCGGGCGGCCAGCCGTTCGGCGATGGCGCTCACGGTCCTGGCTCGGAAGACCAGTTGCGGGGGGACGCGGGTGCCGGTCTCCCGGGACAGCCGCATCGCGACCCGGACGGCGGCCAGCGAGTTGCCGCCGATCCGGAAGAAGTTGTCCTCGCGGCCGACCTCGGCGAGTTCGAGCACCTCGCGCATCGCCTCGGCGACCAGCCGTTCGGCCTCGGTCAGCGGGTCGGCGGCGGCGGCCCGGCGCCCGGCGGGGGCGGGCAGCGCCTTCCGGTCCGCCTTGCCGTTGTGGTTGAGCGGCAGGGCGTCCAGGACGTCGAGGGTGGCGGGCACCATGTGCTCGGGCAGCAGGGCGGCCAGGTGGTCGAGCAGGGCGTCCGGGGCGGGGGCGTCGGCGCCGACGGTGACGTAGGCGGCGAGCCGGCGGTCGCCCGGGGCGGGCTCGTGCACGGTGACGACGGCCTCCTGGACGGCCGGGTGGCGGGTGAGCGCGTCCTCGATCTCGCCGGGCTCGACCCGGAAGCCGCGGATCTTGATCTGGTCGTCGATCCGGCCGGTGACCTCCAGCAGGCCCTCGGCGTTGACGTAGCCGAGGTCGCCGGTGCGGTAGAGGCGCTCGCCGGGGGCGCCGAACGGGGAGGCGACGAAGCGTTCGGCGGTCAGGCCGGGCCGGCCGAGGTAGCCGTGGGCGAGGCCGCCGCCGGAGGCGTACAGCTCCCCCGTGACGCCGGGCTCGACGGGGCGCAGCAGCTCGTCCAGGACGTGGATGCCCTTGCCGCGCAGCGCGACGCCGATCGGCACGGAGCCGCCGGTGACGTCGGCGGGGGTGACCTCGTGGCAGGTGGTCAGGCCGAGGCTCTCGACCGGGCCGTAGCCGTTGGCGACCACCAGGCCCGGGTGGTTCTCCAGGGCCTTGGCCACGTGGGTGACCGAGGCCCGCTCGCCGGCGGTGAAGGCGAGCCCCAGGCCGTCGTAGGTCTCCGGGAACTCCTCCAGCAGGAAGTTGAACAGGCTCGCGGAGAGCTGGAGGCGGGTGACGCCGTGGCGGCGGGTCAGCTCGGCGATGGTCTGCGGGTCCGGCCGCTGGCCGGGCTGCAGGACGCAGGCCGCGCCGAAGCACAGGGCGCCGTACAGTTCCAGCGCGAAGGCGTCCCAGGAGACCGGCGAGCACTGCAGCCAGACCTCCTCCGGGCCGAAGCGGGCGTAGTCCTGGCCGAGGTAGGTGGTGGTGAGCGCCCGGTGCGGGACGGCCACGCCCTTGGGGCGGCCGGTGGAGCCGGAGGTGAACATCACGCAGGCGAGGTCGGCGCCGTCGACCGGCAGGCCGAGGTCGTGCGCCGGGTGGCGGGCGAGTTCGGCGGCCGAGGCGTCCAGGTCCACCTGACTGCGGACGGCGAACGGCACGGTGGCGTGCCGGTGGGTGATCACCGTGGCGGCGCCGGTGTCGGCGACCGCGCCGGCCAGCCGCTCGGCCGGGAAGTCCGGGTCGAGCAGGGTGTAGGCGGCGCCGGTCTTGAGTGCCGCCAGCAGTGCGGTGACCAGGTCGGGCCCGCGGTCGGCCAGCACGGCGACGGTGTCGCCGCGGCCGATGCCCAGGCCCGCCAGGTGGCGGGCGAGCCGGTTCGCGGCGGCGTTCAACTCGCCGTACCCGACGGTCCGTTCGCCGGAGATCAGGACGGTGGCCCACGGGGTGCGGGCGGCCTGCGCCTCGAACAGGGCGTGCACCGGCACCTCGACGGCGGCGGCCAGGGTGCCCAGCCACTCCTCGCACAGGCCGGCCATCGTGGCGGCGCCGAAGAGGTCGCTGTCGTACTCGAAGCGGCCGGTGAAGCCGGTGCCGCGGTCGTCCACCGAGACGGAGAGGTCGAAGCGGGAGACCGGGTTGGAGTGAAGTGCGCGGGTGACCTCGTGGCCGCCGACCGTGAACGGCCGGCTGTCCAGCGGGTGCAGCTCCAGCAGGACCTGGCAGAGCGGGTTGCGGTCCTCGGGGCGTTCGTCGAGCACGGCGTTCGCGATGTCGTCGAAGGGCACCTCCTGGTGCCGGTAACCGCCGATCGACACCTCGCGCACGTGCCGGACCAGCTCGCGGAAGGACACGCCCTCCTCCAGCCTCAGCCGCAGCGGCAGCAGGTTGACGAAGTAGCCGATCAGACCGTCGAGTTCGGCCCGGCCGCGGACGTTCACCGGCGAGCCGAGGACCAGGTCGCGCTGCCCGGAGCGGCGGTGCAGCGTGAGCGCCAGTCCGGCGAGCAGCACCATGAACGGGGTGGCGTCCTCGCTGCGGGCGAGCGCCCGGACGGCCTCGCCCACCGGGGCCGGCATCGCGAACCGGTGGAAGGCGCCGCGGAAGGCCTGCTCCTCGGGCCGGGGGTGCTCCGGCGCCAGCGCCGGGGCGGTCGGCGCGTCACGCAACTGCTCGCGCCAGTAGTCGAGTTGGCGATCAGCGGTGTCGTCCTGGTACTGCCAGGCGGCGTAGTCGGCGTACTGGACGGCGAGTTCCGGCAGCTCGGCCGGGCGGCCCTCGGCCAACGCGGCGTACAGCTCCTGAAGTTCGGCCTCCAGTACGGCCAGCGAGCCCTCGTCCCAGACGATGTGGTGGAGGAGCAGCAGCAGGGTGGTCGCCCCGCCGGCCCGGAAGACCCGCGCCCGCACCAGGGGCCCGGCCGCCAGGTCGAAGGGCTCCAGCGCGGCCTCGGCGACCAGGTCGTCCACCCGGTCGGCGGTGGTCTCGGTGAGCGTGAACGGCAGCTCCACGGCCGGGTGGACGACCTGGCGCGGTCCGTCCTCGGCGAGCTCGAAGGTCGTCCGCAGGCTCTCGTGCCGCTCGACCACCCCCGCCAGTGCCCGCCGCAGCAGCTCGGGGTCGACCGGCCCGGTGAAGCGGAACACCCAGGGCACGACATAGGTCGGCGCGTCCGGGTTCCACTGGTCGAGGAACCAGAGGCCGCGCTGGAACTTGGACAGCGGGGCCTCGACGGCACCCGACCTCGTCAGCTCCGGACGCTCGCCACCCGCCGAGGAGGTCACCGCGGCGGCGAACTCGGCCAGCGTCGGCGCGTCGAAGATGGTGTACGGCGAGATCATGCCGAAGACGTCGAAGACCCGGCCCACCACGCGTACGGCGGTCAGCGAATCGCCGCCCAGGTGGAAGAAGTTGTCGTCGGCCCCGACCTCCGGCACCCCGAGCACGTCCGACCACACCGCCGCGATCAGCTGCTCGGCGGGGGTGCGCGGCGGGCGGCCGGCCGGCTTGCCCTCCGGCGCGGCCTGCGGCTCGGGCAGCGCCCCGCGGTCCACCTTGCCGCCGGCGGTCAGCGGGAACGCCTCCAGGGCGGTGAGCGTCGCCGGGACCATGTGCTCCGGCAGCCGCTCGGCCAGCCAGGCCCGGGCCTCGGCGTACCGCGGCGCGGCGCCGGTCACGTACCCGGCCAGCCGGCCCTCGTACGCCACCACGACGCAGCCGGTGACGCCGGGATACCCGGACAGCACCTGCTCGATCTCGCCGGGCTCGACCCGGAAGCCGCGGATCTTCACCTGGTGGTCGCCGCGTCCGAGGAACTCCAGCGGTCCGTCCTCGGCCGCCCGGCGCACCACGTCGCCGGTGCGGTACATCCGTGCGCCCGGGGTTCCGTCCGGGTCCGCGGACCGGTCCGCGAACGGGTCCGCGACGAAGCGGTCCGCGGTGAGGCCGGGACGGCCCAGGTAGCCGGACGCCAACAGCGGGCCGCCGACGTACAGTTCGCCCGACTCGCCGGGCGCCACCGGCCGCAGCCGCTCGTCCAGGACGTAGAGCCGCCGGGCGCCGAGCGCGGTGCCGATCGGCACCCGGGCCGCCGGCTGCTCCTGCTCGCCGGAGATCCGGTGGGTGGTGGCGGTGACGACGGTCTCGGTCGGCCCGTACGCGTTCAGCAAAGGCACCCCGGTCGCCGCCCACCAGGCGGCGGCGGTGGCGGGCTCCAGCTTGTCGCTGCCCGAGATCATCAGCCGCAGGGTGCGCGGCACCCGGCCGCCCAGGGCCGCCACCACGTCCTGGAAGTAGCCGGCGGCCAGGTTGGCGACCGTGACGCCCTCGGCGTCCAGCAGGTCCAACAGCTCGGCCGGGGAGAGTAGTTGCTGCTCGGGGAGGACCAGGCAGGCCCCGGCGGACAGGGCGCCGAGCACCTGCTCCACCGCCACGTCCACGGTCGGGCGGGCGAACTGCAGCACCACGTCCCGCTCGGTGAGGCCGAAGGCCTCCACCACGGCGTCCAGGTGGCCGGTGAGCGCGGCCGGCGGAACGTGCACGCCCTTGGGGCGGCCGGTGGTGCCGGAGGTGTAGATGACGTAGCCGGCGCCGGCGCCCGTCTCGCCGGTGAGCTCGGTCAGCTCCGTGAGTTCCTCGCCGGCGAGGGCGAGGGAGGCCCCGGCGTCCTCGGCGATCCAGCGGTTGCGCTCCTCGGGGGCGGTCCGGTCCAGCGGCAGGTAGGTGGCGTCGGCCCGCAGGACCGCCAGCAACGCGACCACGTGGTCCAGCCGGTCGCGGCCGGTGACGGCGACCGTCCGCCCGGGGGCGAGCCTTGCCGCGAGGGCGGCGGTCAAGCCGTCCAGCTCCCGGTAGCTGACGGTCCGGCCACCGGTCCGGACGGCCGGCCGCTCCGGGAAGCGGTGGACGGCGGAGGCGAACGGCGCGAATGCGGACGACGGGAATTCGGGCGTCTCGAATTCGGACGTCGCTAGTGCGGACGTCGTGGATTCGGGCATCGTGGATTCGGTGGGGAAACCGCGCGAGGACATCATCCAACCCCAGATCGTGAGAGAAATCGGCGACGAGAGCGACGATAGGGGGAATGCGACGGCCCTATCGGCAGAATGAGCGGAAGGAAATCGGCAGTTTCATCATGCCGCTTTCCGAGCAGGCCAGAGCTACCGGCCGGGGGTGATTCCAAAGCCCTCCGGGGACCATACGTCCTCCCGGTCGAGGGCGTCCGGAGCGTACTTTCCGAGCGCGCTGATCAGCAGCCGGAGTTCCAATGCCAGGCATTCCGTGAAACGTCGGAGCCCGGATTCCCGGTCCTCCGCGACGGCCAGCAGCGCCGCCCGTCCGAGGCCCACCGCCCGGGCGCCCAGCGCCAGGCTCTTGACCGCCCGGGCGCCTTCCCAGATCCGTCCGGAGACCAGCAGGGAGGGCGGCGGATCGGCCGCCAGCCGGCGCAGGCACTCCGCGAGCGGCAGCCCGACGTGCGGCAGGAACACCCCGGGCGCCCAGCCGGTGCCGCCCTCCGCGCCGTCCACCACGACGGCGTGCGCGCCGGCCTCGTGCGCCACCCGGGCGGCCTCGGCCACGTCCCGGCCGGGGTAGAGCTTCACCCAGATCCGCACCCGCGGGTAGTTGTTGCGCATCAGCCGGATCTGCTGGCGCAGGATCTCCGCGGTGAAGGTGCCCGGGGTCGCGGCGCGCAGCACCCGCCCGTCGCCGAACAACGGGTCCAGCCCGAAGCGGTCACCGAGCGCGGCAGCGGCCTCGGCCTCCAGCACGGTCATCCCGCCCAGGCCCGGCTTGGCGCCCTGCCCGACCTTCAACTCGAAGGCCAGGCGCCCGGATTCGAGCAGCGGCAGGGCGGCCGGGTCGCTGTGGACGAGGTTCCACACCTCGGCGTCGGCGTCCTCGGTGCTCTGCTGGACGGCCACACCGCCGAGCCCGTCCGGGAGTTCCTCGGTGTAGGCGCGCAGCCGGCCGAGCAGGGTGCGGTCGGCCGCCTCGCCGAGCCGGCCGTAGCCGTTGACCGGCACCACGTTCTCGCCGATCACCATCGGGATCCCGAGTGCCCCGGCCTGCCGGCTGAGGGCCAGCCCCAGGTCGCCGCCGGCCGCCCGGGTGGACCCGGTCGCGGACACGTACACCGGCAGTGCGGAGGCGAACCCCCCGATGGTGGTGGCGAGTTCGACGTCCCGGTAGTCGGGCTCGCGGCCGAGGTCGATCAGCTTGGCGAGCCGCTGCGGCAGGAACAGCGGTGGGACGATCCGCAGCTCGTCCAGGGCGTCCGGCCGGGCGGGCCGGTCCGTCGCGTCGGGTTGACCGGCGCCGAACAGCACGTGCCCGTACTCCTCGGCGGGCGGGAACGCCGCGGCCGCCCCGGCGCGGGCCCGGCGCCGGACCTCCTCCTCCGGGAAGCCGGGTGCACTCAGGTCGCTCACGGGGACACCACCCCGGCGAGCTTGGGGAACGCACTGGCCTGCCAGACGGCGTCCAGCCCGGCAACGTAGCGGGTGAGCCGCTCGACGCCGATGCCGAAGCCCGCACTGGCCGGCACGCCCTCGCGCACCAGGTCCAGGTACCAGCGGTACTTCTGCGGGTTCTCGCCGGTCTCCCGCATCCGGGTGATGATCTCGGCGTAGTCGTTGGTGCGCTGGCTGCCGCTGCACAGCTCGCCGTAGCCCTCGGGTGCGAGCAGGTCGAAGTTGCGCAGCAGGCCCGGGTCGTCCGGGTGCTCGCGGTCGTAGAAGCCCCGCGAGCCCTTCGGGTAGTCGGTGACGAAGAACGGGCGGTCGCGCCGGGCGGACAGCAACGCCTCACCCTCCCAGTCGAGTTCGGCCTCGGCGCTCTGCGGGTGTCCGATGCCCCGCAGTTCGGCGACCGCCTCCGCGTGCCGGATCCGCCCGAATGAGCCCTTCAGGAGTTCGGCGAACGCCTGCGGATCCCGGCCGAGTTCGGCGAACTCCTTGGGCAGCTCGCGCACCGCGCTGTCGACGATGTGCACCACCAGGTCCTCGGCCAGCTGGACGACGTCGTCCCGGCTCGCGCCGGCGACCTCCACGTCCAACTGGTGGAACTCGGCCAGGTGCCGGCTCGTCCCGGCGGTCTCCAGCGGTTCCAGGCGGACGTTCGGGGCGATGCAGAAGATCTTGTCGAAGGCGAGCAGCGAGGCCTGCTTGTACAGGATCGCGCTGGTCATCAGCTTGTAGCGGTGGCCGTAGAAGTCGATGTCCACCTGCTTGGAACCGCGCGCGCCGGGATCGGTCACCGGGCCGATGATCGGCGGCAGCAGCTCGACGAAGCCCCGGCCGCGCAGGAACTCGCGGGCCGCGGTCAACAGTTGCTGCTGGACGCGGAGCGCGCTGCGGGTGGCCGGCGCGGTCAGGTGGCGGCCCGGATCGGTCGGGGGCATGGGCGTGGAGTCGGGCAGAGGCGTGGAGTCGGGCATGGTCGGGGTCCTGTTCTCTCGCGGAGGGTCTGGTGTCGGGAAGCGTCGGTGCTCGGCCGGTTCAGCGCACGGCGGGAAGGCCCCGGGGTACGGGTGGCTCGGCCGCCCGCGGGTCCTGGCCGTCGTAGCGCCGCTGGACGTGGGAGAGGGCGGCCAGCAGTCCCGCCGAGCCGAGGATGGGCGGGCGCCCGCCCTCGACGAGTCCGGCGATCGGCATCGAGCCGACGGCGGACCACTGCAGCCGCCCGTCCGGGTCCAGCGAGCTGCGCGTCCGCCCGGCGTTGTCGGGGTGCAGGCAGTACGGCACGTCGAGGTAGCCGGCCGCGAACGCCCGCACCAGGGCCCGCCCGAGGTCGGCGTCCAGGTCGAGCACCGCGCCGATCAGCGCCCTGGCCTCCGCCTCGACCCCGGTGTCCGGCGGCTCGGTGGGCCGCGGGCGGGCGCGCTCCGCCGCGGCGGCCGCGGCGGCGGTCTCCAGCGCCCGGACGTTCTCGGCGACGGTCGGGATGCGGTGCGCCTCGGCGGAGGTCTTGACGATCAGCCGGGCGGCGCCGCCGCGCACGGCGAGCCGCGCGGCGTCCTCCAGCAGCAGCCGCGCGCCACCGGGCGAGCGCGGGTACACGCCCATGTACGCGTACACCACGAGGTGCCAGTCGACGTCCGCGAGCAGTTCGCCGGCGATCCGGCCGAGCGCGGCCAGCGCCTCCTCGTCCTGGCGGGCGTTGGTCTGCTGGGCGTAGCTGAGCGAGATGCTGCGCAGGCCGTGCTGGCGGAAGAACAGCGCCTCCAGCACGCTGATGGCGATCAGCAGCGAAGGCGGGCAGAGCTGGCCCATCATGCAGCCGCCGAAGGTCTCCAGGTGCGGTTCAGCGCCGAACTCCCGGGTGGTGGAGAGGAGTTCGCAGCTGCGCCGCCAGCAGGCCACCGCCTCGTGGAGCGGGGTGCGGCCGTACGGCAGGCAGTAGGAGACCGGTCCGCCCTCGGTGGCGTCCAGGCCGGCTGCCAGCAGTGCTTCGAAGATCCGTTCCGGCGAGGCCGAGCCGTGCCGGACCTGCACCGGGAAGCCCGCGTCCGCGACCCCGCGCAGGACCGCCCGGGTGACGGCGACCGGGTGGGTGGCGATCGGGTAGCCGTTGAGACCCGCCCCGACGGCCAGGGCGCGGCGCGCGGCGTCGAGGTCGCCGGTGCGGGTGTAGCTGTCCAGGGTGATGGTGCCGACGGTGACGGCGGACGCCCCCCGGGTGGCGAGCAGGCCCGCCCGCATCGAGGCCGCCGCCGCCATGCCCATCCGGGGCTGGACCACCAGGGCGCCGGCCTCCGCGGCCTGGGCCACGAACGCGCCGAAGCTCGTCACAGCAGGACCCGGGAGTGCAGGCCGTCGACGAACTCACGGAACCCGGCCACCGAGGAGCCCTCCTCGAAGACGGCGTCGAAGCCGGCCGCGAGCAGCGTCCGCTCGCGGTCGGGGTCGTCGGCTCCGGCGATGCCGAGCTTGCCGCCGATGACGGTCGGTGTGCGCCGCAGTTCCGGGCAGGCGCGCAGGGCCGGGATGACCCGCAGACCCTCCTGGTGGCCGTGCCCGTTGACGCTGCTGATCACGATCAGGTCCGGCTCGATCCGGCGGCATTCGGAGAGCAGCAGCGCGTCCGGGACGCATGCGCCCAGATTCGTCACCCGGTGCCCCATTTCCTCCAGCAGGAACTGCAGGAACACCAGGTTCCAGGTGTGCGAATCCGAGGCCATCGTCGTCACGACGACGTCCAGTCCGCCCCGTTCGGCATTTCCGTGCACCACAACTCAGCCCTCATCGGTAGAGATCGTCGATGGAATTCCGCCGACGCCCCGGCCGGCGGCCCGGGAATTCCGGCGCGTCGTCGGCGACGGCCCAGCCCCACGGAGAACGTTAGGAACGACGGGGCCCGGCAAGCGGCAGCTCGGGCGGCAAAAAGCGGCAGAATCGACGCCGGCGGATGCCCGGCCGGGGAGTCACCGCATCGTCAGCCCGCCGGCCCATGGCGGTTCAGCCCAGGGCGGTTCAGCCCGCCGGCTCACGGCGGTTCAGCCCGCGACGGCCAGCAGTGGGACGTCCCCGGCCGTCGGAAGCCGGAGTCCGGGCTCCTCCCGGACGAGGCGCCGGCACAGGTTCAGCACCGTGAAGCGCACGCCGTCACGGGCGGGCACACTGCGGATCAGCCCGCGGGACAGCAGTTCGTGCACCGTCGCCAGGCAGGTCTGCAGCGCCCAGCCGCTGCGCGCCGCCGCGTCCTCCCCCGACCAGTCCCCGGGCTCGTCCACGAGCACCGCCAGCAGGGCGCGCTGACGCTCCGACAGTGTCCGGATGGCCGGCTCCACCTCGTCCCGCACGTCACCGCGCGCGCCGAACACCAGCGGCGGCGCCGCGAGCGTGAACGGGACGGCCCCCAGCCGGGCCACCAGCTGGGCCGTGGACTGCACCAGCGCCCACCCCGCCGCGCGCTCCAACGCGCCCGGCAGGCCGTCCAGGTGGCGGCAGAGCTCGGCGACGGCTGGCGCCTCGGAGCGCTCCAGGGTGTAGCCGGGGCGCAGCCGGCACAGGTGCGAGAGCAGCAGCCGGACGGCGCCGACCTGCGCCAACGCCTCCGGATCGGTGTCGAGTTCGGGGGCCGGGACGGGCAGCGGCGCGAGCGGGATGACCTGGCCTCCGGGCAGCGGCCGGGCCTCCCGGGCGGTGATCAGCACCCGCAGCCCGGGGCAGTGGTGGAACAGCCCGTCCAAGTGCCCGGCGTCCACCCCGCCGTCGGCGCCGTCCAGCACCAGCAGGGCGGGCCGGTCGCCGATGTGCCGGACGATGTCCTCCAGCAGGCCGCGCCAGGGCTGCGGGCCGCCGCCGCAGTCCACCCACCGCACCGACCAGCGGGCGGACAGGTGCAGCCGGCGGGCCACCTCCAGCGCGAGCCGGGTCTTGCCCACCCCGCCGAGTCCCACCAGCGAGACCAGCCGGTCCCCGTGCACGGCGAAGGCGTCGGCCAGTACCTCGGTCTCCATCTCCCGGCCGACGATCGCCCCGCGCGGCACCGGCGGGGCGGCCGGCTCGGCCACCGACTCGGCGACGAGCGGGTGCCGGCGGGCGGCCTCCTCGAAGTCCGTCCGGCTGCGGCCTTCCAGCCGCAGCGCGTCCGCCAGCAGCCGGACGGTCTCGTTGCGGGGCCGGCGCACCCGGCCGCTCTCCATGTCCCGGATCGCCCGCACACTGAGGGTCGCGTGGTCGGCCAGGCACTGCTGCGTCAGCCCGATCCGCTCGCGCCGTAGCCGCAGCAGCTCGCCGAAGCCCGCCGCCGTTCTCACCGCTTGCACCGATTGCCCGCCGTCCATGCCTCGTCTGCCCTTCGTGGTCCGGACTGCTCCTGAGGTCGGGCCGGCGGCGGCAGCAGCACTGGGCACCCGCGCGGCCCGTGGTTCGGCCGTACGAGCCCCGGTGGTCAGGCTGTGGCCTCCGAACCGGTTCCCTCCGGTTCCCGATGCTCCAGGCTCGCCGTCTACGCCCGATCAACGATCGATCACCGGCCCCACCCGCGACCTTCACCCCGGCCTCACATCCCGCCCGACTGTCAGTCCCTCCTTGTACGGTCGGTCCCGGTGACAACGCTGCCGATCCGAGAGTGTGACGCATGTTCAGGACAGACCCGGAGGCGCCCGACCTCTTCATCACCCCGGTCGAGGACGTCTTCATCCGCAACCACCTCGGGCCGCACCCGCGGCTCGAGGCGGCGACCTTCTCGCTCACCGTCGAGGGCCTGGTCGAGCGGCCCCTGCGGCTCGACCTGCACGCGCTCCGGGGCCTGCCGCAGACCCGCTTCACCGCCGTCCACGAGTGCTTCGGCAACCCGCTGCGCCCCGACGTGCCGACCCGCGCCGTCACCAACGTGGAGTGGGTCGGCATCCCGCTCGCCGCCGTACTGGACCTCGCCGGTCCGCGCCCGGAGGCCCGGCACGTCTGGCTGGAGGGCGCCGACCACGGCGCCTTCGCGGGCGAGAGCGGCGTGAACTACCTCAAGGACCTGCCCCTCGACCAGGCGGGCTCCGAGGTGTTCCTCGCGCACACCATGAACGGCGAGCCGCTGCCCCCCGACCACGGGTACCCGCTGCGGGCGGTGGCGCCGCGGATGTTCGGCACCAACTCGGTCAAGTGGCTGACCAGGATCGTGCTGGCCGCCGACCGCCCCGAGCACCTCTTCACCACCCGCCTGTACGTCCGCACGCTGCCCGGCGAGAGCGAGGCTCGGCCGGTCCGCGAGAAGGACGTCAGCAGCAAGCTGCTCACCCTGCGGGACGGGCAGTCCGTTCCGGCCGGGAGCTGTGAAGTGGCGGGCTACGCCTGGAGTTCCACCGAGGTGACGGCCGTCGAGGTCGCCGTGGACGACGCCGACTGGCAGCCCGCCGCCCTGGACGGGCGCGGCCCCGACCCCACCTGGCAGCGCTTCCGCCTGCGGTGCGACCTCGCCCCGGGCCCGCACCGCGTCCGCTGCCGGGCCACCGACTCCGCCGGGCGGGTCCAGCCGCTCACCGGGGACCGGAACGCCGTCCACGAGGTGCACGTGGTGGCCGAGGCGCGGGAGTCCGCCGGGGTCGGCGCGCGCCCGGCCGGGCGGTGATCGCCGGGGAAGCGAACAGACCGGGGCACAGGCGGACCGAACCGGGCGGGATGGGACGATACCTGCCATGTCTAGCAAGTCTCCATCGGTCCAGGGCGCCGGCGCCCCGCCCGACCCGCTCCTGCGTCTGCTGCTCGAACTGGGTGAGGCCCTGTTGGGCGGCGGTCTGCCCGTCCATGAGGTCGAGGAGGAGCTCCGCGGGCTGGGGCGGGCGCTGGGGGCTCCGCAGGCGCGGGTCGCGGCCCTGACCAACGGACTGTTCGTCGCCCTGGGCGCGGACGAGGCCACCCGGTTCCAGCCGGTCGGCGCCGCGCTGCGGTTCGAGCAGACGGCCGCCGTCCTCCATCTGGTGCACCGGCTGCGCGCGGGTGAGCTCGACGGGCCCCGGGCGCTCGCCGAGCTGGACGGGATCCGGCGGGCGCCGGCCCGCTGGCCGGCGTGGGTGGCGGACCTCGGTGCGCTGCCGGTCGGGGTGGGGGTCTGCCTCTTCCTGCAACCGGTCGCGGCGAACGTGCTGGCGGCCGGGCTCGGATCGTTGGTCGTGGCGGGGCTGACCGTGCTCGCACGGCGGTTGCCGTACCTGCGGCCGCTGCTGCCCGTCACGGCCGGGTTCCTGGTCGCACTGCTGGTCCTGTCGCTGGCGCGGGCCTCTCTACTGGACGGCTCGTTGCGGACGATCGTGGCCACGCTGGCGATCCTGCTGCCGGGCGGGCTGCTGGTCACCGGGTTGTCGGAGATCGCCGCGGGTGCGGCCAGCGCGGGTACGGCCCGGCTGGTGTCCGGCGCGGTGCAGCTGGCGCTGTTCCTCGCCGGGGTGGCGGCGGCCGCGAGCGCGATCGGCATGCCGGCCACGGCGCTGGCCAATGTGCAGGTGGCCAAGCCGAGTTGGTGGGTGATCGGGCTGGGTCTGGCGATCGCCGTGGCCGGGGTGGTGGTCAACGTCAACACGCCGCCCTCGGCGATCCCGTGGATCGTCGCGGTGATCGCGGTCAGCGTCACCGTCCAGGTGGTGGTGGGATCGGTGCACGGCGCGGCGATCGGCGGCCTGGCCGGGGCGGTCTCCGCCGCGGTCGCGGCCACCCTGGTGCACTGGGTGCCGGGCGGTCCGCTCTGGCAGGTGCTCTACCTTCCGGCGTTCTGGATCGTGGTGCCGGGCTCCTTCGGCCTGTTGAACACCGCGCAGATCGAGGTCGGCAACGGCGCGCAGCCGGTGCTGGCGGCCGTGTCGGCGGTGTTCGGGGTGTCGATCGGCACCCTGATCGGCTCGGTGATCAGCCGGATCCCCCGCCCCTCCCTCCCCGTCCTGCAGCCTCGAGCGTGAGCCGGACGGCGGGAGAGGCGGCGGGAGGGACGGGGAGGAGCGGGGCGAGGAGGAGCGGCCGACGAACCCGGTCAGGAGTGGCGTAGCGCTTCGGTCAGGCGGTGCGCCGCCTCGGTGACGGCCTGGGAGAGCTGGGCACCGGGGTGGCGGGTGAGCCGTTCGATCGGGCCGGAGACCGAGACCGCGGCGACGACCCGGTTGGACGGGCCGCGGACGGGCGCGGACACGGAGGCGACCCCGAGTTCACGTTCGCCGATGGACTGGGCCCAGCCGCGGCGCCGTACGCCGCTGAGGGCGGTGGCGGTGAAGCGGGCGCCCTGCAGGCCGCGGTGGAGGCGTTCGGGTTCCTCCCAGGCGAGCAGGACCTGGGCGGCGGAGCCGACCTTCATGGGGAGGGTGATGCCCACCGGAACGGTGTCGCGCAGGCCGGAGAGCCGCTCGGCGGCGGCCACGCAGATCCGGACCTCGCCCTGTCTGCGGTAGAGCTGGGCGCTCTCGCCGGTGACGTCGCGCAGGTGGGTCAGGACCGAGCCGGCGGCGGCCAGCAGGCGGTCCTCGCCGGCGGCCGCCGACAGCTCGGAGACGCGCGGGCCGAGGATGAAGCGGCCCTGCATGTCCCTGGTGACCAGGCGGTGGTGTTCGAGTGCCACCGCGATCCGGTGGGCGGTGGGCCGCGCCAGGCCGGTGGCGGCGACGAGTCCGGCCAGGGTGGCGGGACCGGCCTCCAGGGTGGCGAGGATCGAGGTGACCTTGTCGAGCACACCGACGCCGCTCGTGTTGTCCATGGAATGGGTACTCCGTCTCAAATCCCGTGAGCGGCGGGTCGGCGCTGCTCACGGAGGCTCCGGGCGGGGAGCGGGGGTGGTCAGCGAGGACAGGCCGGAGAGGAAGTCGGCCGATTGCCTGCGCCGGGCACGAGACGGGTACGCGAAAGGGCCGGGGCGGGAAGCGCCCGGGCGAAGGACAGCACAGAGAGCACCGTGTCTCCTCATCTTTCCCGCGCCACAGTGGCGACAGGCCGGAGTTGGCACTGATCCCGGACGGCACGGCGCGTACTTCGGACGCCGGGTCGACCGGGGAGTTGCCGGGGCTTCGTAGGGCCGGTCCCTCCACCCCTCTGGATGATTCGCGAAGAACCATACAAGACTCCCCGGGCAGCACGTCAAACCCCCACCCCTCACGCGCAGGCAGCGGCGGGCGGCCCGCCGGCCGGGCCTTCCCCGGCGGGCCCCCCGGTGGGCCCGATTCGTGGGAGAGTGGAGGAGTCGGGAGTTCCGGCCTGAGCGGTGGCCGACCTCCCCCCGGAGACACTCCAGAGGTCTCCCATGACACAGCTGAACGAGATCCGCTCCATCGCCCCGGAGGCCCTCGCCGTCGCGGGTGTGCTGGACCCGCCGGTCGCGGCCGGGGCGGGATCGCGGGGCTACGACGACTTCGTCGACCCAGGCGACCTGCCGGACTCCGCGCAACCGTGGCAGTGGCACTGGTCCCCCGACCTCCTGTCGCGGCTCGCGGAGGACAGCCGGCTGCAGGTGAAACTGGGCTACAGCTGGTTCGAGGCCGCGGGCAGCGCGGCCGGACCGGTGCGACTCACTCTGTACGGGGTGCCCCACCGGAGCCGGCACGCGCTGGCGACGCGCCTGGCCGAGGCCCGTCCCGCGGTCGGCGCGGTCTTCATCGCGGACGACACCCTGGAGCCGGAGCCCCGCTGGCAGTGGCCGCTGCACCTCTGCGCCGTCACGACGGAGGCCGCCGAGGGCCTGTTCGCCGTGCTGGACCACGACGCGGAGGTAGCTCCGGTCATCGACGTGTACACCCTCGGCGAGCAGGACGGGGACTGCGACGTGCTGGCCGTCTCCGGCGCCGCCGAGCTCGACGCGCTGACGGCCGGCGGCGGCCTCAGCGCCGTCTGCCTGGCCTGGTGCGCCCCACAGCCGCCCGACCCGCACCAGCTGGCCCAACTCGACGCGGCCGCGCGCAGGCTCGACGCCTCCGGCTGGGTCGTCGCGGACCTCTCGGCGACCGGCGCGGTCGACTGGCTCGACCGGTTCGTCCGCCATCTCTCCGAGAACCTCGCCCTGGACGAGGCGGCCGGCCGCGCCGGCTCCTGGCTGACGGTGGCCCACCCCGGGCTCGCCGAGCACCACGCGGTGGCCGAGGGCCTGGCGGCCGCGGTCGAGCCACCCCCGGCCCCCGCGGTGCCGCCACCCCCGGTCGAGCCGGCCGAGCTGCCGGCCGGTGGCTCGGCCGAGCCGTACGCCGGTGGCCTCGGCGGGCAAGCGGCGGACGACCTCCGTCTCTCCGACCGGCGGCCGCCGCTCGCGGCCCTCACCGACCGGATCCGCCGCGCGGCCGCAGGCGTCCGGTTCAACGGGATGCGACTCGGCGGGGTCGTGGCCGACGCCGTCCGGGAGGTCCGCCAGGCCGGAGCGGCGCCCGGCGTGACCAACGACCGCTACCTCCAGGCACTCGTCAGCGACCAGCAGACGGGCAACCGGCTCCTGCACGCCTTCCACGCCGGCGCGGTGAACGAGATCCACCTCCGGGTGGGTCCGCACAGCGCCGAGTGGCACCAGATGGCGTCCGCGTTCCCCGAGCAGGGCCTGGAGTTCCGGGGCGGGGCGGCGCGCCTCACGGTCGCCTTCGACGAGGAGCGGGACCAGGCACTCCTCCACGAGCCCGTGGAGGTCTTCCTGCCCCGGCGGGGCGCCTCCAGCGAGGCCGTCTTCCCGGTGACGGTCGGCGCCCAGGAGCGGGAGATCCGGTGCACCGCGCGCGTCTACTACCGCAAGCGCCAGCTGCAGCGGCTGGTGATCAGCGGCCCGGTCGCGGCGTCCGACGACCCCGTGGACGGGCGGGAGATCGCGATCAACGGCGAAGCGTACGACTCGCTCGCCGAACCGCCGAGTCGGCACGACGACACCGACACCGGCGCGGGCGCGGGCGCGGGCGACGCGGCCGACAGCACGGCAACCGACGCCCGCTCGGCGACGATCCGGATCGTGAGCGACGAGGTCCTGGTGGTCGGCACCGGCGAGAACGGCCCGGTGCGGATCCCGGATCTCGACCGGTTCCGGGCCGGAATCCGGGGCCTGCTCAACCAGTCCGTGAACGAGGACGCCGCCGCCACCGGCGCCGGCCCCGGCCCCGGCTCACCCGCACCGGTCGGCCTGCTCCGCGGCCTCGCCCAGCAGGGCAGCTCCCTCTACCAGCAGTTGGAGCAGCAGGGGTGCGGCGGTTTGAAGGACGCCGCGTCGCTCCAGCTGGTGTCGGCCGAGACGGCCGAACTCTGGCCGCTGGAGTTCGTCTACGACTACGGGTATCCCGCCGACACCGCCAAGCTCTGCGACGGCTGGCAGCACGCCCTCGAAACCGGGATCTGCTCCTGCCGCCGCCCGGACCGCTCCGGCCTCCTCAGCCGCAGGACCATCTGCCCGCTCGGCTTCTGGGGCCTGCGCATGGTGATCGAGCGCCGGGTGGAGCGCGCCCAGCTCGACCGCAGCGTGGTCGAACAGGCCCCGCAGGGCACCCGCAGCACGCTGCGCCCGGTCGACGGCGCGCTCTTCGCGGCGAGCAGGATCGTCCGCAAGGCGGACCGGGACCACGCGGTCGGCACCCTGCTGGACTCGTTCGGACCCGACGCCCTGCACACGGCCGACAGCTGGAAACGCTGGCGGCAGGTGGTCAAGACCGAAGGTCCCCCGCTGCTGCTGGCCGTTCCCCACCACGGACACGACCAGGGGGCGACCCCGGTCCTGGAGATCGGCCGGGCGAGCAAACTGCCGTCGCTCCTGATCGACCGCCGGGACATCGTCTCCGACCTGCACGATCACGAGGTCGGCCCGGTCGTCATGCTGCTCGGCTGCAACACCGCCCAGGAGGACGTCAGTTGGCAGAACGTGGCAGCGAGGTTCCTGGAGAAGAGCGCCCCGGTCGTGGTGGGGACGCTGGTACCGACCCTCGGTCGCCAGGCGGCGGTGATGGCGGGCATCGCCGGCGTGATGCTCGCCGGGAACACCCGCGAGGACCTGACCATCGGCGAGTTGGTGCGCGACATCCGGCGGCAGCTGCTCCTCCGGGGTTGCACGCTGGCCATGGCAGTCGTGGCCTTCGGCGACGCCCGCTGGCTGGTCGGCAACCGACCGCCAGTGACCGACGACGGGCCGGCAGCGGTCGGTGGTGGGGGTGGAGGTGGGGGTGGGGGTGGTGGGGATGGTGGTGGGGGTGGTGGCACACCGGAAGCCGCACCGCAAGGCGCACCGGGAGGCGGATCGTGATCACCATCGAGATGCTGCCCGCCGCACACGGCGACGCACTGTGGGTCGAATGGCCCGGCAGCGGAACGGACGTCCACCGCATGCTGGTCGACGGCGGCCCGAGCCCCGTCTACCCGGCGGTCTTCGCCCGGGTGAAGGCACTGCCGGCCCGCAGCCGCCACCTGGACGTCCTGGTCGTGACCCATGTGGACGGCGACCACATCGAGGGCGTCGTCCGCCTCCTGCAGGACCGCGCCGCGCTGAACCTCGCGATCGACGACGTGTGGTTCAACGGCTGGCCGCAGGTCTCCGAACGGACCGACCTGCTCGGCGCCGCCCAGGGCGAGATGGTCCAGGCACTGATCGACCGTCAGAAGCTCTCCTGGAACGCCGCCTTCGGGCTTCCCCACGCGGGGAAGGCACCGCCCGCCCTCTGCCTCGCCGACCGGGGAGCGCTGCCGACCGCCGAACTGCCCGGCGGCGCCCGGGCGACCCTGCTCTCCCCCGGCCGGCCCGAGCTGGACGCGCTGCTGCGGGAGTGGGGGCGGACGGTGAGGAGCCTCGGCATGACCCCCGGCGACCCCGACCAGGCCCTCGCCCTCCTGGCCCAGCGGAAGAACCTGCGCGGCCTCGGCACCGACCTCCTCGGCGGCGAACGGCTCGACACCTCCGTGCCGAACGGTTCGAGCATCGCCTTCCTGCTGGAGCACGACGGACACCGGCTGCTGCTCACCGGCGACAGCCACGGGGACGTCCTCGGGCGCGGCCTGGACCGGCTGCTGAAGCAACTCGGCGGGACCAGGCTCACGGTCGGCGCCCTCAAGGTCCCGCACCACGGCAGTGCGGCCAACACCACGGACGGCCTGCTGTCCCGGCTGGACACCCGCCGCTTCCTCGTCTCGACCAACGGCGACAAGTTCCACCACCCCGACGCGGCCGCGATCGACCGCATGATCGCGGCGGTGGACCACCTCGACGCGGCGGACGGCGGCCCGGTGGACGGCAGCACGGCGGACGGCGGCGCCGCTCCGGCCGAACTCGTCTTCAACTACCGCAGCCGCACGACGGAACCGTGGGCCGACGCCGCGCAACAGCGCGAGCGCCACTACACCGCCGTCTACCCGGCGGCGCCCGCGACCGGCACGACCGTGGAGGTCTGATCATGGCCAGCATCGGTGTAGCCCTCTCCGGAGGCGGCTACCGCGCCACCATGTGGGGCATCGGCGCCCTGCTGTACCTCGCCGACAGCGGCCGACACCGGGACGTCGTGGCGATCTCCTCGGTGTCCGGCGGCTCGGTCGCCAACGGAGTAGTCGCCCACGAGACCGACTACCGGCAGGACCCGGGCGCGGACTTCGCCGAACGCGTCCGTCCGCTGATCCGCCACTGCGCCCGCGTCGGCCTGTTCTTCTGGGGGCCGTCCACCAACCGGTACGTGCGCTCGCTCTTCGCCCTCGCCGGCCTGGCCGTGCTGACCCTGCTCGCCGGGGTCGCCGCCACCGCCGTCGAGGGTCTGCGCCTGCTCTCCGGCGTGCTCCTGGGGGCAGGGCTGCTGCTCCTGGCCGGTGCGGTGGTGGTCTTCGAGCGGCGCAGCGCCGTCGTGGACCGGGCGCTGGCCCGCGAGTTCTTCCACGGCGACGGCGACGGCGCCGCGACGGACCTCTCCGCCGTGCGGCGCTCCGTCGACCACGTGTTCTGCACCACCGAGTTGCAGAGCGGCGACCACTTCTACTTCTCGCCGGCGTTCGTCTACGGGTTCCGGTTCGGCACCGGCGTTCCGGGCGGCCTCCCGCTCTCCACGGCGGTCCAGTCCTCGGCCTGTCTGCCGGGCGCGTTCGCCGCCCGGCGCCTCCCCACCGCCCGCCACCGCTTCCCGCCCCCGGGCGGTCCCACCGAGGCGGCGACCGATCTGGTGCTCACGGACGGCGGGGTGTACGACAACATGGCCGACGAGTGGCTGGTGGGGCTTCCCGAGCGGGCGCGGCGCCCCGACCACCCGCCGGCCGCCTACGACGTCGACGAGATCGTCGTGGTCAACGCCTCGGCCGGGATGACCTGGCAGCCGTTCCGCGCGTCGCGGGTTCCCGCGATCGGCGAACTTCTCGCGCTGGCCCGCATCAAGAGCGTGATGTACGACGTCACCACCAGCCACCGGCGCAGCGAGCTGGTCCAGTGGTCCGACCGGGCCGGACGGACCGGCGGCCCGGTCGGCGCGCTGGTCCACATCGCGCAGTCGCCGTACCGGGTGGCCGACGCCTACGCGGGCGCGGCCGACACGGGCGGCGGAAGCGGCGGGAGCGCCGGGAGCGGATCGGGTTCCGGCAGCGGGACGGCCACCGGGAGCGGGACGGCCACCGGCGGCGCGGCCGGCACCGGGTACGGCCCGGACCTCGCCGCCCGGGCCGCCCGGGCCAAGGAGGTGCTCGACCTGCTCGGCGACGACCCGGGGCGGCGCGCCGTCTGGGAGGAGCGGACGACCAGGAGCCGCACCACCAGGACCGTGCTGCGCAAGCTCGGCGCCGACACCACCGCGGACCTGCTCCTGCACGCCTACACGCTCACCGCGTGCAACCTGCACGTCCTGCTCGACTACCCGCTGCCGGCGGCCCTTCCGGACCGCGGGTACTTCCTCGGCCTCACCACCGGCCCAGGTACGCGGAGTTGACACCGGGGCGACACCGGGGCACGCCGAGGGCCACCGACGCCCGCCGGCCCGCCGCGGCCCGCGGCCGGGTCAGGGCACCGCCGTCACCAGCGGTCGTGCACCTGCGGCCGGATCCGGCGGTCGTAGAGTTCCCGCACGGCGTCCAGGGTGGCCGTCGGCAGCGGCGCCGACCCGGCAGCGGCCGCGTTCGCCCGGGCCTGCGCCACGTTGCGGGCGCCGGGGATCACCGTGGTCACGCCCGGCTGCTGGACGATCCAGCGCAGCGCCGTCTGCGCCGCGGTGGCGCCCTCCGGGGCGAGCGCGGCGAACTCAGCCGCCGCCTCGACGCCGGTCGCGAAGTCCACGCCGGAGAAGGTCTCGCCCTGGTCGAAGGCCTCGCCGTGGCGGTTGTAGGTGCGGTGGTCGTCCGGCGGGAAGACGGTGCGTTCGCTGTACCGGCCCGAGAGCAGGCCGGAGGCCAGCGGCACCCTGGCCAGGATCCCCACCCCGGCGGCCTCGGCGGCGGGCAGCACCTGTTCCAGCGGCTTGAGCCGGAACGCGTTGAGGATGATCTGCACGCTCGCGACGCCCGGGCGCGCGATCGCGGTCAACGCCTCCGCGCAGGTCTCCACGCTCACCCCGTACGCGGCGATCCGCTCCTCCGCGACCAGGGTGTCCAGCGCGTCGAAGACCTCGTCCGAGGAGTAGACGGGCGTCGGCGGGCAGTGCAGCTGCACCAGGTCGAGTCGCTCCACCCCCAGGTTGGCCCGTGAACGGTCCGCCCAGGCACGGAAGTTGGCGAGCTGGTAATGCTCGGGGCGCTGCTCGACCCGGCGCCCGAACTTGGTGGCGACGAACACGTCCGCGTCCGGGCGGTCCTTCAGGAAGCGGCCGATCAGCCGCTCGCTGCGGCCGTCGCCGTAGACGTCGGCGGTGTCGAAGAGCGTGACGCCTGCTTCCACGGAGGCCTCCAGCACGGCGAGGGCGTCCTCCTCCCGGACGTCACCCCAGTCCGCGCCGAGCTGCCAGGTGCCGAGTCCGATGATCGAGACGGGCCGACCGGTGCGGCCGAGTACGCGATGTTCCATGGGGCGAGCCTCTCACGCCGCTCACGTCCGCCCCCGCAGCCGTCGATCCGCGCGTCCGGCTCGCGGCCTTCCGATGGCGACTCCGTAGGCGCATGTACGCACCTGCGCACGGGAACGCCCTACGATGGGCGAATGAGCACCGGCAGCCACCTGGCAGATGCACACCGCTCGCAGCAGCGGGCCGAGCAGCGCCTGGACGTCGCCGCGTCCGTGCTGACGCTGTTGGCCGACCGGACCAGGCTCGCCCTGCTGGAGCGGCTCGGTCGGGGCGAGGCGGATGTCACCACGCTGACCGAGGCGACGGGCGCCGCCCGGCCGTCGGTCAGCCAGCACCTGGCCAAGCTCCGGCTCGCCGGTCTCGTCGCCACCCGCAAGGAGGGGCGGCGCGTCGTCTACTCGCTGCGCCACGGCCACCTGCGCCGGCTCGTCGACGAGGCGCTGAACGTCGCCGACCACCAGATCGGCCACCTGCCGCCCCACGACTGACCCGCACGGGCGGGCCGGACAGCGGGCGCGCCGGACAACCGGGGCGGGTCGGCTTCCGACGAATAGGTGCACACGTACGCACCTGTTCCTATGATGGGTTGACCACCCCACTGCCGACCGGGACGGGGCCCATGCTGTCCGTGCTGCGCAACCGCGCCTACCGCCACCTCTTCACCGCCCAGGCCGTAGCCCTGGTCGGCACCGGCCTGGCGACGGTGGCGCTGTCCCTGCTGGCGTACCGGATCGCCGGCAGCGACGCCTCGGCGGTCCTCGGTACCGCGCTGGCGATCAAGATGGTCGCCTACGTCGCCATCGCGCCGATCGCCGGCGCACTCGCCGGGCGACTGCCCCGACGGACGCTGATGGTCGCGATGGACCTCACCCGGGCCTGCGTCGCGCTCGCCCTGCCGTTCGTCGACCAGGTCTGGCAGATCTACGTCCTGGTCTTCCTGCTCCAGGCCGCCTCGGCCGCCTTCACCCCGACGTTCCAGGCCACCATCCCGGACGTCCTGCCCGCCGAGCGCGACTACACCAACGCCCTGTCGATGTCCCGGCTCGCCTACGACCTGGAGTCGCTGTTCAGCCCCGCGCTCGCCGCGCTGCTGCTGTCTGCGGTGTCGTACGACTGGCTGTTCGCCGGGACGGCGGTCGGCTTCCTCGCCTCCGCCGCCCTGGTGGTCTCCGCGGTCCTGCCCAAGCCCGCCCCGGTCGAACGCGCGGGCGGCGGCCACGCCAAGGCCGCCTTCGGCACCCGGCTGTTCCGGGCCACCCCCCGGTTGCGTGCCCTGCTCGCCCTCGACCTCACGGTCGCCGCCGCCGGCGCGATCGTGTTCGTCGACACGGTCAACGTCGTCCGCGACCACTTCCACCGCCCGGCCGGGGCCGTCTCGCTCGCGCTCGGCGCCTACGGCGTCGGCTCGATGCTCACCGCGCTCCTCCTGCCCCGCCTCCTCGCCCGCACCGGCGACCGGGCGATCATGCTGCCCGCCGCCTTCTCCCTGCCGGCCGTCCTCGCCGCCGTCACCGCGATCTCCGCCGTCCGGGCCGGCACCGGATCGTGGGTGGCCCTGCTCGCCGCCTGGGCCCTCGTCGGCGCCGGCAGCTCCGCCGTGCTCACCCCCGGCGGACGCCTCATCCGTCGCTCGGCCGCCGACGCCGACCTGCCGGCCGCGTTCGCCGCCCAGTTCTCCCTCTCGCACGCCTGCTGGCTGCTCACCTATCCCCTCGCCGGATGGCTCGCCGCCGGCGCCGGACTGCCCGTCACCGCCGCCGTCCTCGGCGTCGTCGCCCTGGCCGCCGCGACGGGAGCCGCCGCCCTGTGGCCGGCCCGCGACCCCGACGTGCTGGAGCACCTGCACACCGATCTGCCCACCGGCCACCCCCATCTCGCCGACGCGCACGCCACCGCCACCGGCGCCTGGCGGCACGGCCACCACTACGTCATCGACCGCCACCACCACGCCTGGCCCCACCCGACCGCCACCGGCACCCGCACCCGCACCCGCACGCGGGCCACGACCGGCTGACCCCACCCGGGGAAGCGGATCGTCAGAACCACTCGGGGCGGCACTCCCCCGCCGTCCGGTCGAGGCTGTCGAGCAGGTCGAACTGCGGCCCGGTGCGCGGTAGTTCGACCCGGAAGAAGTACCGGGCCGCCTGCCTCTTGCCCTGGCGGAAGGCGTCCGTGCCGGCGCCGAGCGCGAGGAACTGCTCCAGCCAGATCCAGGCCAGCACCACATGGCCGACGGCTTCCAGGTAGACGGTGGCATTGGCCAGCGCGGCCGCCGGGTCCCCGGCGGCCCACAGCGTGGCGGTGGTCCGTCCGATCCGGGCCGCCGCGGCGTCCAGGCGGGCGGCGAGGTCGGCCGCCTCGCCGCCGGCCGCCGCGGCCCGCGCGGTGGTCGCCGCGAGGGTGTCGAGGAGCAGCCGCAGTCCCGCGCCGCCGTCCATCACGACCTTGCGGCCGAGCAGGTCCAGTCCGTGGATGCCGTGGGTGCCCTCGTGGATGGGGTTGAGCCGGTTGTCCCGGTAGAACTGCTCGACGTCGTACTCGCGGGTGTAGCCGTAGCCGCCGTGCACCTGGATGGCGAGGTCGTTGGCGGCCAGGCACCACTGCGACGGCCAGCTCTTGGCGATCGGCGTCAGGACGTCCAGCAGCAGGTGGGCGCGGGCCCGGTCGGCCTCCTGCTCGGCGGTGGCCTCCTCGTCGAGCAGCCGGCTGCAGTACAGGCCGAGGGCGAGCGCGCCCTCCACGTAGCTCTTCTGCGCCAGCAGCATCCGACGTACGTCCGCGTGCTCGATGATCGGCACCTGCGGGGCGTGCGGGTCCCTGCCCCCGAGCGGGCGGCCCTGCGGGCGGGTGCGGGCGTAGTCGAGGGCGTGCAGGTAGCCGGTGTAGCCGAGCGCCGTGGCGCCCTGGCCGACGCCGATGCGTGCCTCGTTCATCATGTGGAACATGTACGCGAGCCCGTGGTGGGGCTCGCCGACCAGGTGGCCGACCGCGCCCGGGGCGCCGCCGGGGGTGTGCCGGCCCTCGCCGAAGTTGAGCAGGGCGTTGGTGGTGCCGCGGTAGCCCATCTTGTGGTTGAGACCGGCGAGCACCACGTCGTTGCGCTCCCCGAGCGTGCCGTCCGGCCCGACCAGGTACTTGGGCACGATGAACAGCGAGATGCCCTTCACGCCCGCCGGACCGCCGGGGATCTTGGCCAGCACCAGGTGGACGATGTTCTCGCTGAGCTCGTGGTCGCCGCCGGAGATCCACATCTTGGTGCCGGTGATCCGGTACGTGCCGTCGGTGGCCGGCACCGCCCGGGTGGTGATGTCGGCCAGCGAGGACCCGGCCTGCGGCTCCGACAGGCACATGGTGCCGAAGAAGCGGCCGTCGACCATGGGCCGCACATAGGTGTCGATCTGCTCCCGGCTGCCGTGCGCCAGGAGGAGGTTGGCGTTGCCGACGGTGAGCAGCGGGTAGGAGGCGGTGGCGATGTTGGCGGCCTGGAACCAGGCCCGGCAGGCGTTGGCGACCACGACGGGCAGCTGCTGACCGCCGAGGTCGTAGTCCATGGAGGCGCCGACCAGGCCGGCCTCGGCGTAGACCCGCAGGGCCTGCCCGACCTCCGGGATGAGGTGCACCCGCTCGCCGTCGAAGCGGGGCTCCTCGGCGTCGTTCTTCTTGTTGTGCGGGGCGAAGTGCCTCGTCGCGATGGACTCGCTGAGCTCCAGCACCGCGTCGAAGGTGTCCCGGTCGTGGTCGGCGTAGCGGGGGCGGCGGGTCAGGGCGGTGACGTCCAGCCAGTCGTGCAGCAGGAAGTCGAGGTCGCGGCGGGAAAGCAGGAGGGAGTCCAAACCAGGCATCCGATCGACAGCGGGACGGCGGGACAGGGGGACGGCGGGGCAAGGGGACGGCGGGACAGGGAGCCGACGTACGGGGCACCCGGCATCTTCCCGCCTGCCGCACCACCGACACAACGGTCGGCGGCTGACCTGTTTCTCAGACGACGGGCCCGATCCTGTCGGTACGCACGGGTAAGGTGGTGGACCGTGGCCAGTCGTAAAACGTCGATCTTGGAAGCAGCTGCGCGGGTGATCGCCCGGCGCGGGGTGCGCGGGCTGCGGGTGGAGGAGCTCGCGGCGGAGGCCGGCGTGTCGACCGCGCTCATCTACTACCACTTCAAGGACCGTACGGGGATCCTCCGTCAGACCCTGGAGTTCATCAACGACCGGGCGGAGCGCTACACGACCGAGCGCGCCGCGGACGCACCGCCGCTGACGCCGCGCGAGGAGCTGGAGCAGACGCTGCTGCTGGAGCTCCAGGACACCGTCGAGGTGCGGGAGAACAGCACCGCCTGGGGTGAGCTGCGGGCGAGCGCGGTGTTCGACGACACGCTGCGCGAGGACCTGGCGCGGGCGACCCGGATCTGGGTGCAGGAGATCGCCGAGCTGCTCGGCGTGGAGCGGCCGATGTCCTCGGCGGTCGTGCTGGCCGGAGCGGCGGAGCGGCTCACCGCACTGCTGGAGGGGCTGAGCACGCGCTGGCTCAGCGGCAGCCTGCCGCTGGCACACGCCCGGACGCTCATGGTCGACGCGATCGACGCCGAGGTGGCCCGGCTCGGCTCCTGAGCCGCCCGGATCCACACCGATCCGCCCGATCAGCCCCGATCCGCACCGGTCAGCACCCATCGGCACGGAGCGCCCCGGGCGCGTCACACTCCGCACGGCAGCCGTCAAGGATGCGTCAGGGCACGCCCACGCGTTTGACTGATTTTTCAGTCAGTGCGAGCCTGAAGCCGCAGGGCAGGGTGTCGGCCGTCGGCCCCGCTCCGTGGTGCGCCGGTGCGTCGCGGCGCGAAGAGTGGAGCCGGCGGCCCCGCGCACCCCTCCCGGCACCGTCGCACGATCTGGAGACCCTCATGACCCACGACCGCGATGACCGTTCCACCGGGCCGTACTGGGTGCCGGCGGACGACGTCCCGCACGCGCGGACCTGGATGTCCTGGCCCTCCCGCCGGGGTGTGTGGGGACTGCGCCTGGGCGGCGTCCAGGAGGACATCGCCCTGATCGCCCGCACGATCGCCGAGTTCGAGCCGGTGGTCATGTGCGCCCCCGACGACTGGACCGCGGGCAAGGCCCGGTCCCGGTGCGGCTCCGCGGTGGAGGTGATCACCGCCATCCCGACCGACGACCTGTGGATGCGCGACATCGCGCCGGTCTTCCGCCGCGACGGGTACGGCGGTCTGGACGCCGTGATCCTCAACTTCAACGGCTGGGGCAACAAGCAGGTGCACCACGACGACGCCCAGGTCGCCGAACTCCTGGCCACCCGCCGGGGCCTGCGCCACTCCTACGCGGACTTCGTCGGCGAGGGCGGCGCGATCGAGACCGACGGCGACGGCACGGTGATGGCCACCGAGAGCAGCCTGGTCAACAAGAACCGCAACCGCGGCATGAGCCGGGACGAGGTCGAGGAGGCCGTCCTGGAGACCTACGGCGCGGACACGATGATCTGGCTGCCCGGGATCAAGGGCCAGGACATCACCGACGACCACGTGGACGTCACCTCCCGGTTCATCCGGCCCGGCGTGGTGATGGTGCAGCTGCCGCCGGCGGACCGCAACGACGCCTGGGCGCGCGACGCCCGCGAGCAGTTCGCCATCCTGTCCGCCGCCACCGACGCCCGGGGGCGCCGTCTGCAGGTCCTCCCCGTGCACGGCCCGGACACCGTCCGCTCCCGCAGCTCCAAGTTCGTCGACTCCTACCTCAACTTCCACGTCGTCAACGGCGGCGTGATCACCGCCCAGTTCGGCGACGCGTACAAGGACGCCGCCGTCAGGGAGGCGCTCGCCGCGGCCTTCCCCGGCCGCGAGGTGGTGCAGATCGACGTCGACCGCCTGATGGCCGGGGGCGGCGGCATCCACTGCTCGACCATGCACGAGCCGCTGCCGTAGCCGTCACGGCAGCCACAGCCAGAGCCACAGCCACCGAAGCCCCCTCCACCGCCCAGACCCTCAGCTGGAGTTCCCGTATGTCCAACGCCCTGTCCCGCCGCACCCTGATGCGCTCCCTCGCCGGTGTCGGCGTCGGTGCCCTCACCCTCGGCCTCACCGCCTGCGACCCCAACGGCGTCGAGGACGTCGACCCCACCGTGCCGCCCCAGCAGCCCGGCGGCGCCCCCGGCGGCACCCCCGGGGTGCGCCGCTTCGGCGCCGAGTGGGACAAGCACCTGCGCACGGTGATGTCCTGGCCGGCCTCCGAGAACGTCTGGGGCGACCAGCTCCCGGACGTCCGCCGGGACGTCGCCGGCCTGGCCCAGGCCATCGCCGCCCGTGAACCGGTCGTCCTGATGGCCCGGCCCGAGCAGAAGGACGCCGCGCAGAAGGCCTGCGGCTCGGCCGTCGAGGTGGTGCCGATCGCCGTCGACGACCTGTGGGCCCGGGACACCCTGCCGGTGTTCGTCGAGGAGGGCGGCAGGGTCAAGGGGGTCGACTTCAACTTCAACGGCTGGGGCGGCAAGCAGCAGCGCGGCAACGACTCCAAGGTCGCCCGGGCGGTGCTGGCCAAGTACGGCGTCGAGCGGATCGAGACCCGGCTGGTCGCCGAGGGCGGCTCCTTCGAGACCGACGGGCAGGGCACCCTGATGGTCACCGAGAGCTCCGTCGTCAACGACAACCGCAACCCGGGTATGAGCCGGGACCAGGTCGAGGCCGAGCTGAAGAGGCTCCTCGGCGTGACCAAGGTGATCTGGCTGGCGGGTGTCAAGGGCAAGGACATCACCGACGCCCACGTCGACTGCCTGACCCGCTTCGCCGCCCCCGGCGTGGTCCTGCTCGACCAGGCCTTCCCCGGCAGCCCGGCGGACGTCTGGTCCCGCTCGGCCGACCAGGCGCGCGCCGTCTTCCGGGACGCCACCGACGCGACCGGCAGGAAGCTGCAGGTGGTGGAGCTCCAGCAGCCCGACCCGGACCGGATCACCGGCCGCGGCGACGCCTTCGTCTCCTCGTACATGAACTTCTACATCGGCTCGAAGGGCGTCTACCTGCCGAAGTTCGGCGACGCCAGGGCCGACGAACGGGCGCAGCAGATCCTGAAGCAGTACTTCCCGAGCCGGGAGATCGTCCCGGTGAAGATCGACGCGATCGCGGCCGGCGGCGGCGGCATCCACTGCGCCACCCACGACATCCCCGCTCTCGGCTGACCGGACGGGCCGGCGCGGGGGCGTGCGGACGGGCTCCGGGACCGGCCACCGTTCGGGGCAGGGTCCGGTCGGCGGACCGGACCCTGCCCCGTCGAACCGGCCCGGAGCGTCCCCCGTCACGGGCCGGAACCGGCCGCGCCCGCCGCCTCGGCCTCGGCCTCGGCGCGCTTGCGGCGCTCGACGCGGGTGCAGGCCACGACGGTGAACGTCAGGCACGCCGCGATGATGCCCTCAGCCCAGAAGAAGGCCAGGTAGTCGATGAGCGAACCGATCGGGGGCGAGCCGGGCGCGGCGTTGCGCATGCCGATGAGCGCGAAGAGGGTCGCGGCCATCCACCCGAGCGAGGGCCACACCATCCCCTGCCGCCCCCGGTAGAGCACCTCGGCCCCGGCCATCACCGCCAGGGCGAGCGCCCACATGGCCGCGATCATGAACCAGGCCAGGATGAAGGTGCTGCGCGCCCTGGTGACCGTGCCCTCCAGGACGATCGCTCCGGACGGGTGCGGGGTGCTGGTCGGGTGGACGACGAAGAACGGGTCGGCGTCCACGAAGACCACGCCGACGGGGATGCCGCCGGTGGTGTCCGCGGCCGCGAACGACAGCGCGAAGTGGTGGCGGTCGAAGGGGTAGTCGGTCACGGTGCCGTCGTAGAAGTTGGCCGGCACGGGCTGGGGCGTCGCCGCCTCCCCCGGCGCCGCCCGCAGCTCGGTGCGGACCGCCGACTGGACGGTGATCACGACCTGCCGGCTGAAGGCGGAGGTGCCCGGCCCCGCCGCGAGGCCACCGTGCGGGACGGGTACGACGAAGAGGGTGAGATCGCCCGTCCCGGGGTTGATGTCCTGGGAGGTGACGTCCAGTTCGATCCAGTCGCTGACGCCCGGGAGGGCCAGTTCATGGGCCTGCTGCCGGGTGTCGCGCTCGTTCAGGTACAGCGCGACGCCGGCCGAGCACAGCACCGCCACGATCAGCAGGGCGAGGAGGAGGCGGTTGCCGCGCCGCCGCGACGCGCTCACGCGCCGGTGGCCGGCTGCTGCTGGGTGGCGCAGTGGATGCCCCCGCCGCCGGCGGCGATGTGGTTGATGCCGACCAGGGTGACCTTGCGGCCCGGGTGGAGGTCGCCGATGATGCCGGCCGCCTGGTCGTCGGCGGCCTGGTCGCCGAAGCGCGGCACGATGACGCCGCCGTTGCAGACGTAGTAGTTGATGTAGGTGGCGAGGAAGTTCTTGCCCGCGCCCTGGATCAGGTCGACGTCGGGCTCGGGGAGGTCGACGACCTTGAGCGTGCGGCCTTTGGCGTCGGTCGCGGACCGGAGCACCTGGAGCGCCTGCGCGGAGGCGGCGGTCCAGACGTCCGGCGGGGTGCCGGCGGCGGGGCGGTGCAGGACGACGGTGCCGGCCTCGGCGAAGCGGGCGAGGGCGTCGACGTGGCAGTCGGTGATGTCCTGCCCGGCGACGCCCTTGAACCAGATCACCTTCTCGACGCCGAGCAGGTCCTTGAAGCTCGCCTCGATCTGCTCGCGGGACTTGCCGGGGTTGCGGTTGTCGTTGACCCAGGCGCTCTCGGTGGCCATCAGGGTGCCCTCGCCGTCCACCTCGATGCCGCCACCCTCACCGGTGATCGGCGCCTGGAGGCGGGTGGTGCCGTAGTGGGCGAGGAGGTTGCGGGCGACCTGGCCGTCGTTGGCGTGGGTCTGCTTGTTCCCCCAGCCGTTGAAGTCGAAGTCGACCCCGGCGAGCCCCTGCGGGCCGGTGACGAAGGTCGGGCCGGTGTCCCGGGCCCACAGGTCGTCGACCGTCAACTCGAGCACCTCGACCGAGGGCCCGCAGGCCTGCCGGGCCTGGTCGGCCTGGTCGGGGCGGGCCAGCAGGACCACCGGTTCGAAGCCGGCGACGGCCTGGGCCAGGCCCGCGATGTCCTGCCGGACGCCGGGCAGTTGGTCGCCCCACACCTCCTCCAGCGCGGGCCAGGCCATGAAGGTGCGGGTGTGCGGCTGCGACTCGGCCGGCATGGTCCGCCCGGCGGCGGCCGGGCTGCCCGCCGGGGCCGCGCCCGAGGCCGTGGCGCTCGGGCCGGGCTGCTCATCGCCGCCACCGGAGGAGCAGCCGCCGAGCAGGGCCAACGCGGCGAGCGCGGCCCCGGATTGCAGGAGCGAGCGGCGGGACGGCCGGGGGTGAGCCATGAGTCCTCGTTCCGTTGGGTGTCGGCTTCGGCTCCGCACGCTACTGACAGGAAGGTCAGGATCCGGCGCGGCACGCATCCGCCGTTCGGGGGAGTCCGCTCCCGGGGTGAACCAGGCGAGGACGGAGGTGTTGCGGGACCGGGGCCGTTCTTCCGGGCCGTCCTTCCGGAGCCGTCGAGCCTGGTCACCCTCGACGGCACCCCGCTCCACTCCGAACCCGCCGACACCGTCCCGCTGAACCGCCTCTACTTCCTGTGAGGCGAACGCCTCCCACCGGGATCGAGGAGCCGCTCGGCGGCACCCGGCCGGCCGACTCCTCGAGCGAGGACCGTGCATCCTGTCCGCGCGGGCGGCCGGCCTACCCATCCCCGCCGCGAACCCGGCCGGAGGAAGCGGCGGCGGCCGGGCCGAACCCGAGAGGCGGTGGGCCCGGCCGCCGCCGATACTGGGGCCGCGACCCCCGGGAGGAACCATGGACTACGGGATCGGAGTACGGCTCGACCGGCCGTACGCACAGACGGTCGAGGCGGTCACCGCCGCCCTCAAGGAGCAGGGCTTCGGCATCCTGACCACCATCGACGTCCGGGCGACCCTGCGCGAGAAGATCGGCGCCGAGATCGAGGACTACCTGATCCTCGGCGCCTGCAACCCCGCCCTCGCCCACCGGGCGCTCGAGACCGACCGCCGCATCGGACTGCTGCTGCCCTGCAACGTGGTCGTCCGCGCGGACGGCGACGCCACCGTGGTGGAGGCCGTCGACCCGAAGACGCTGGTCGCGCTGGCCGGCCCCGACGGCGGACTGGGCGAGGTCGCAGACGAGGCGGCCCGGCGGCTGGGCGCCGCCCTCGACACCCTGCGCGGCTGAGGGAACACATCATGACGCCGATGTAGGGAGCAGACCATGACCGGACCCGTCGTCGTCGGCTTCGACGGCTCACCCGAGAGCCTCACCGCCACCGCCTGGGCCGCCCGCGAGGCGCAACGCCGCGACTGCCCCCTGCGCCTCCTCCAGGCCTGGCCCTGGCCGCACCGGGACGTGGCCGGCAGCGAGCGGACGCACCAGCGATCGGTGGAGCAACTCGCCGCCCGAGAATCCGAGTTGCGCGCCGCCGTCGAAGTCCCGGTCAGCTCCTCGCACGTCCCCGCCGCCCCGGCCGAGGCCCTGGAGGACGCCGCGCGCGACGCCGTCCTGCTCGTGCTCGGCTCCCGCGGCCTGGGCGCCGTCCGCGGTTTCCTGGTCGGCTCGGTGAGCCAGGAGGTGCTGCGCCGGGCCGCCTGCCCGGTGGTGCTCGTCCGGGCCGGCGAGGACGAGCCGGACGGCCCCGTGCTGGTGGGCCTCGACCTCGCCCATCCGGCGGACGACGTGCTCGCCTTCGCCTTCGACGCCGCCGCCCGACGCTCGGCCCCGCTGCGCGTCGTGCACGTCTGGTCCCCGCCGGTCGGCACCGAGTACATGGCCTTCGACGCCATCGGCGGCCTCCAGGAGGAACTCTCCTCCGCCGAACGGACCCGCTTCACCGAGCTGCTGGAGCCCTGGCGGGCCCGCCGCCCCGAGGTGGAGGTGACGACCGACCTGATCCGCGGCAGCGCCGGCGTCGCCCTCGTGGACGCCGCCGCCACCGCCCGTCTGCTCGTCGTCGGGCGGCGCGTCCGGCGCACCCTGCTCGGCACCCACCTCGGCCCGGTCGCCCACTCGGCGATCCACCACGTGCACTGCCCGGTCGCTCTCGTCCCGCATGACTGACCCGACTGCGGGTAACCGGGCCGTGGGTCAACCGCACGGTGGGTGAACCGAACCCTCGACCGGCCTGCCGACCGGCCCGCCCCGGGGCTCACCCGGACAGCCTGGCCGGAATGCCCGCCGTGACGGAAGTGCGCAGGCTGCTGACACGGACCGGGCTACGCGAAGAAGCCCGGGACACGGCTCAGGGAGGACGACATCGACGGGACACGGCAGGTGGGCTCCGACGGGGGCGGGACCGCGCGGGTGCTCGCGCGGTGCGCGCTGCTGGCCGCGGTCGGTGCCGTGGTCGTGCTGCTGCTCGCCCTGTGGGACGGCGGCCTGGAGGTGGTGGTGGCCGGGTTCGTGGAGCTGGTGGTCTGGGCGGCCGGCGTCTGGTGGTTCCTGGCGTACCGGGGCGCGGTGCGGGTGGTGGGCGCGCTGCTCGCGATCTCGGCGCCGATCGCCGTCGTGGTGCTGTTCGTCTACCACGACCTGTGGCCGACGGCGCTGCTGCTGATCTTCTGCTGGGGCACGGCGCTGGTCCTCGGCCGGGTGGCGCTGCGCCGCGCGCGCCCGACCGAGACGGCGCGGGCGGCCGCCGCGCCCCGGCCCCAGCGGCCGGTGCTCATCATGAACCCGAAGTCCGGGGGCGGGAAGGTCGGCCGTTTCGGGCTGGCCGAACGGGCGGAGCAACTCGGCGCCCGGGTGGTCCTGCTCGACCCCGACGCCCACGCCGACGTCGCCGCGCTCGCCCGCGAGGCGGTGGCCGGCGGTGCCGACCTGCTCGGCGTCGCGGGCGGCGACGGCACCCAGGCCCTGGTCGCGGCGGTCGCCGCCGAGCACGGACTGCCGTTCCTGGTGATCTCCGCCGGCACCCGCAACCACTTCGCCATGGACCTCGGCCTCGACCGGTCCGACCCGGCGCGCTGCCTCGACGCGCTGACCGACGGCGAGGAGCTGCGGATCGACCTCGGCGAGGTCGCGGGCCGGCCCTTCGTCAACACCGTCTCCTTCGGGGTGTACACGGACGTCGTGCAGCACCCCGAGTACCGCGACGCCAAGGCGGGCACGGCGCTGAACCTCCTGCCGGACCTGCTGGTCGGCGAGGGCGTGCGGCGGGTCGACGCCCGGGCGGACGGCCCGGCGGACAGCCCGGCGGACGGCCCGGCGGACGGCACCGCGCCCACGGCGCTCTCGGACCAGCAGGCGCTGCTGGTCAGCAACAACCCGTACGGCTCCCCCGACGACCTGGACAGCGGCGGCCGCCGGCCCCGCCTCGACACCGGCGAGCTGGGCGTGGTGGGCCTGCGGGTGGAGGGCGCGGCGCAGGCCGCCGACCTGGCCGTACGGGGCTCGCAGTCCACCGGCCTGACCGTGCTGACCGCGCGTCGGGTCGAGGTGACCTCCGACGAGAAGGAGATCCCGGTGGCCGTCGACGGTGAGGCGCTGCGGTTGCCCACGCCGGTGGTGTGCACGACGCGTCCCGGGGCGCTGCGGGTCCTGGTGCCGCGCAACCGCCCCGGCGTCGTCCCCGTCACGCCTCGGGTGGACTGGCGGCAGCTGGCCACGCTCGCTTTCGGCCACGGCGAGCCGGACTCCGTGGGACGGGACGCCGAAGAACGGGACACGGCGGCACGGGACACGGTGGGACGGGGCGCCGAGGAGCGCGACGGCGAGGCGAGGTCCCGTGCCTGACCGGAACGCCTCTGCGGCGGGGGTGCTCACCGACCTCCGCGCGATCGACGGGGCCCTGTACGCGGCGGTGGCCGCCACCCCCACCCCGGCCCTGGACTCCGCGCTGCGGCGGCTGTCCCGCGCGGCCGACCACTCGAAGATCTCGCTGACCGTCGCCGCCGGCCTTGCCCTCCTGCCCGGCAGGCCCCGGCAGGCGGCCGTGGTCGGGGTCACCGCCGTCGCGCTGGCCTCCGTGGCGGCGAACCTGCTCGGCAAGCAGGTGGTCCACCGGCGCCGGCCCGACCGGGAGCGGGCCCAGGTGATCGTGGCACGGCAGGTGAGGATGCCGAAGTCGGCCTCCTTCCCGTCCGGGCACACGGCGTCGGCGACGGCCTTCGCCACCGCCGTGGGCGTGGTGCTGCCTCCGGCGGCGGTCCCGCTCGGGGCGCTGGCGGTCGCCGTCGGCTACTCCCGCGTGCACACGGGCGTGCACTACCCCGGCGATGTCGCGGCCGGCGCGGTCCTCGGCTTCGCGGCCGCGGCGGCGGCCCTGGCCGTCGTGCACGTGCCGCTGCGGCTCGCCGGCCAGTGAGCGACCCGCGCCCGGAGCCGTCCGACCGGGACGAACCGCCGTCCTGGCTCTCCGAGCGCCGCAGGTCCTCGGTGAGTGCGGCCGTCGCGGCGGGCGCGGCAGCGCTGCTCCTCGGCGTCGACAGCAGCTGGGACCTGCTGTCGGGAGCGGACACGGGCGTCCTGGTGCTGTTCGCCTACCTCCTGCCGTACCTCGTGCTCACGTCCACCGCCTTCTCGACCGCGTCGCCGGAGCGGGTGCGCGGCTGGGCCGGGGAGGAGCGGGGCACCGTACTGCAGCGCTACCTCCTGGGGACGGCGCCCGGGCCGGGCGTCTCGCTCTTCATCGCCACCGCCGCGCTGCTGGTCGCGGTGGCGTGGCTCCCCGGGCACCTCGGGTCCGGGCTCGGCCCGGTCCCCCGCGCCCTGGTGGCGCTCGCCCTGGTCGCCCTCGCCTGGGTCTGCGTGGCGGTGTCCTTCGCGGTCGCCTTCCAGGCCGACAACCTGGTGGAGGACGAGCGCGCCCTGGAGTTCCCGGACAGCTGGGAGGCCCAAGTCTGGAGCGACTACATCTACTTCGCGCTGGCGATCATGACGACCTTCGGCACGACCGACGTCACGGTGGCCTCCCGGGAGATGCGCCGCACCGTGGCCGCCAACTCGGTCATCGCCTTCGTCTTCAACACCGTCACGGTGGCCAGCCTGGTCTCCGCCCTGAACGGCCTCTGAGGCCGTCGCCCGGCGCCCCGTTCGCCCCGTTCGCCCCGTTCGCCCCGTTCGCCCCATCGTCCTGTCGCCACAGTTGTCGGGCCGAAAGCCCGGTCACCCGCCCAGCGGCGCGGGCAGCGGCCGGGAGTGCAGGATGTCCAGCCGCGAGACCGCCCGGGTCACCACGACGTAGAGCCGGTGCAGGCCGCGCGGTTCGGCCTCGACGATCGCGGCCGGCTCCAGGACCACCACGTGGTCGTACTCGAGTCCCTTGACCAGCGAGGCGGGCAGCACCGTCACCCGGGCGGTGGTGCCGACCTGCTCGGCCGAGGCCGTCGGGATCCCGGCCGCCCGGAGTGCCTCAGCGGCCTGCGCCACCGCAGCGTCCGCCGCGATCACCGCGATCGAGCCCTCGCGCTCCGACGCGGCCCGCACCGCCTCCACCACCGCGCCGCCCAAGTCGGCGGCACCCCGCGGGCTCGCCGCACCGCCCGAGCCGGCCTCGCCGTCCTGGCTCACCCCGTCGACCCTGCGCACCGTCAACTCGCCGTCCCGCCGCAGCGAGACCGCCTGCGGCACGTCCACGTCCAGCGCGCCCAGCACCCGGTTGGCAAGCGCCATCACGGCGGCCGGCACCCGGAAGCCGGTGGTCAGCGCCACCACTGCGGCCTCCGGCTTGCCGAGGTGGGCGAGCTGCTCGGACCAGCTGCGCGCGGCCCAGGGAGCGGTCGCCTGGGCGAGGTCGCCGAGGACGGTAAGGGAGCCGAAGGCGCTGCGGCGGGCGATCGCCCGGCACTGCATCGGGGAGAGGTCCTGGGCCTCGTCCAGGACGACGTGGCCGAAGCCGGCCGGGCGCTCGATCAGGCCGGCCACCTCGTCCAGGAGCATCAGGTCGTGCTCGGACCACTTCGCGCTCTTCTCCGAACGCGGCGGCCGGCGCCACAGGATCGCCGCCTGCTCCTCGGGGCTGAGCACCCCGTCGGCGGCCTCGGCCAACACGGCGGGGTCGCCGAGCAGCCCGGCGACCACGGCCTCCGGGCGCAGGTTGGGCCAGGCCGCCTCCACGAAGGCCGCGACCGGCCTGCAGCGGCCGACCTTCCGCTGCCACACGCCGGACATCACGCCGGCCCGCCGTTCCGCCTGGTCCTGCAGCATCGCCACCACGCGGGTGCGGACGCTCTCCCGGCCGATCGCGTACGGCGGCGCCTGCTCGCGCAGCTCGGCGACCATCCGGTCGAGCCGCTCCGGCGACACCCGCCACCGGTAGGAGCCGTCCGGGACGACGAGCGGCTGCGCGCCCACCGTCCGGATCCGCCCGTACAGCGCCCGGCGCAGCACCGTCGCCATCCGCGCGTCCTGCTTGACCGCAGCAGCCCGCTCGTCGTCCACGGCGGTGACCGGCCGGGTGGCGACCAGGTCCTCGACCGTGCACTGGCCGACGTCGATCTCGCCGAGCGCGGGCAGGACCTCGGCGATGTAGCGCAGGAAGGTCCGGTTGGGGCCGATCACCAGCAGGCCGCCGCGCCGGATCCGCTGCGGGAAGCTGTAGAGCAGGTACGCGGCGCGGTGCAGGCCGACGGCGGTCTTGCCGCTGCCGGGCGCGCCCTGCACGCAGACGGACTCGCTCAGCCCGCCCCGCACCAGCTCGTCCTGCTCGGGCTGGATGGTGGCGACGATGTCCCGCATCGGGCCGGTGCGGGGCCGCTCGATCTCGGCGGCGAGGATGCCGGCCGGACCGCCCCCGGCCGCGCTCGCACCGCTCTCCGCCGTGCCCGTACCGCTGCCCTCCCCGCGCGGCCCGGCCCCGTCGAGGGGTTCGTCCTCCAGCCCGGTGAGCTCCTCCGGCCGGCCGACGCTCCACGGCGCCCAGCCGAACCGGCGGCGCCGCGCGAGCCCGAGCGGATCGTGCGCGCCGGCCTGGTAGAACGCCCGGGAGACCGGGGCCCGCCAGTCGACCACCAGGGGCGGCACCGTCGGGTCCTCGGAGATCCGCTGACGGCCCACGTAGTAGCGCTGCCGCCGGTGGTCCCCGGCCTCCGGGGTGTCGGCGAAGTCGAGGCGGCCGAAGAACGACGGGCTCTGCGGCAGCTCCTTCATCCGCTTGGCACGCGTCCGCAGGTACCGGCCGAGCGCTTCCGCGCTGGCGCCGTCGCCGGAGACGTCCTCTCCGGCGACGACCTGGTGGCTCGCGTCCTCGACCTGCCGGGCCATCGCCGCCCGGCAGTCCTCGACGTAGGCCCGTTCCCGCCGCAGCTCGCCGTCGAGGCCCTGGGCTTCCGGCGCCGCCTGCTGGACTTCCGAGGTCATCGTTCGCGTCCCTTCCCTCGCCACGGGCGCACCCGCTCGTTCGGAATCCAGCATAACTGAACTCAGTAAAGATATTGACTCAGTTATGGATTTGGCGGCGTTCGGGTGTCCGGCGTCCGGCCGTCCGGGTGTCCGGCCGTTCAGGTGTCCGGCGTCCGGATTCCGGGACGAGGGGCGGCGAGGCCGGTTCAGGACACCAGGGGCGCCTCCGCCAGCTCGGTCAGCGTCACGGTGCACAGGCCGCCGCGCTCGGCCCGGACGTCCGTGACCTCCAGCTGCGTGCCCGGCAGCAGAATGAACTCCTCCTCGCCGGTGAACGCCGAGAACCTCTGGATGCCCGCGGCCCGGGCGGGGCGCACCTCGAAGAGCGTCCGCTTGCCGCGGCTGCCGAGGAAGGCCTGCGCCACCCCGAGCTTGGACGTGCAGGAGGAGACGCCCCACCACGTCACCGTCTTGCCGAGCGGGTACTGCCGGCGCAGGTCCAGCGAGACGCCGCGCCAGAGCGGCTCGGTGCGGACGGGCAGCCGCGACACCGCCGCGAACAGCAGCCGCAGGTACGGGAGGTAGGGCACCAGCCGGCCGCGGTCCGGCGAGCGCAGGACGGCGTTGATCTCCCGGTAGAACGCGGACTCGCAGGTGTACAGGTACAGCGCGGCGATCTCGTCGGCGGACAGACCGGCGGCCGCCTCGTCCGCCCGCCGCTTGCCGAAGTCGTGCGACAGCGCCACATGCCGGTCCAGGCCGCGCAGCACCTCGGCGACCGGGGCCGCCGCCTCCCGGAAGCCCATCAGCGGGGTGTCGAACACACCGGTGATGGCGGGCAGGACGAGGCCTTCGTCCTTCACGCTCGCGAGGCGGTCCAGGTAGAGCTGGTGCAGCTCCATGGTGGAGGCGATGAAGGCGCCCATCCGCTCGGCGACCGCGCCGTCCGCCCCGCCACCGCCGTCGGCCGAGTGCGCGTTCCACCCGGTGCTGGGCAGCCAGTCCACCTCCTCGGCGCCGAGCGCGGCGAGGGCCGCGTTGACCGTCGCGAAGTGCTCGCCGTCGCAGAAGATGTCGCCCTGGGCGGCGGGGTTGGCGTGGTCGATGTGCCGGACCTCGACCTCGGGGTACTTCTTCTGCAGCCGCAGCACGACGTTCTTCAGGTTGCGCGCGTGGGCGCCCCACCACGCGAAGACCACGTAGCGGTCCTCCTCGGCGGCCTGCTGCTTGGCCCGGAGGATCTCCTCGACGATCCGCTCGGCGACCGGCCGCCAGAACGCGGTGTGCTGGTCCGGCCCCATCGCGCCGTCGCTGCTGGCGGTCAGCGCGGCGTTCAGCAGCAGCACGCCCTGGGTGAGCATCGCCTGGAACCACTCCGGCGGCTGGACGGTCTCCTGCTCCTTCAGCAGCGCCCGTATGTCGGCGATCGGCGTCTTCTTGGGGATGCCGTACTTCCACATCGCCGCGGCCTTGATGATGCAGCGGATGCTGACCACCCGGCCGAACTTGCTGTCCTTCCAGTCGTGGAAGGTGTTGTCGAACATCGCGATGCCGGTGGCGCTCTCCGGCCGCGGGTACGGGTTCTGACCGAAGACCACCACCTTCCACTTGTGGGGCGCGTGCGGCTTCAGCGCCTGGAAGGTCAGCTCGCGGACGGGGACGACGTCCGGACCGCGGCCCGGGCCGATGAACGAGGCCGCGCCGGACTGTGCCTCGATGACCGGCTTCAGCAACGGGAGCCACGGCTCGCCGCCGCCCGTGAACAGCTCCGCGAGGGCGAGCGGGTCGTTCGGGTCGGGCTGGGTGGCGGGGGTGTCGACAGCGCTCATGGTGGTGCCCTAAGGGTGTGAGGCGGCCCGGCTGGTCGGGGCCGTACGAATGACAGACGGGTGGCAGGCGAACGACAGATGACGATCCGTCAGGCTCCTGGCGGACACCACAGTCCTACCAGCCGGGAGTGACAATCCGGGCCGCCCGGGGCGGCGGCCGGGCGGGCGCCGGTCGGCGCCGACGGATTGTCAGTGGCGCGCGCTAGCTTCGTCGATGTCAGCAGGAACCACCCCCGAACGACAGGAGCTTCAGCATGACCACGGACCGTGCGCAGTCGCCGCTCAAGGTGGTGTTGACCGACCTCAACGCGACGGTGGTCGAGTCCTGGCGGGCGGCCTTCGCCGACACCCCCGGGATAGAGATCCGGCACGCCTCGATCCTCGCCACCAAGGCCGACGCCTGGGTCAGCCCCACCAACTCCCGCGGCCGGATGGACGGCGGGACGGACGCGGCGATCAAGCGCCACCTGGGCGCGGGCATCCAGCTGCGGGTGCAGAAGGCGATCCGCGACGGGCACGCCGGCTCGCTGCCGGTCGGCAGCGCGGTGTGCGTCCCGTCCGGAGCCGTCAACCCGCGGTTCCTGATCTCGGCCCCGACGATGCAGACCTCCTCGCAGAACGTGAGCGAGACCTTGAACGTGGCGCTGGCCTGCGCCGCCGCCTTCCAGGCGGTCCACCGGCAGAACCGGCTGGAGCCGGGCTCCATCCGGTCGGTCGCGCTGGTCGGCCTGGGCGCCCAGACCGGCCGGGTGCCGGCCCGGATCTGCGCCAACCTGATGTGGACGGGCTACACCCTCTTCAACGACCACCACTTCGAGGACGACGACGACCTGCGCGCCACCATCCTCGCCCAGCTGGACGACATCGAGCGGGCCCCCGCCACCGAGCGGGTCCGCATCGCCCCGCCCGCACGCCGGAGTGCCTCGACCCGGACCTCCTAGACTCCGGGTTCGTCGACCCCGGTTCCTCGACCCCGGTTCCTCGACTCCGGTTCCTCGACTCCGGGTTCCTCGACGCGAGTTCCGCTGCCTGGGGGTGTCACGACCGGTCGGCCGGCGTCGATCCGGCGATTCCCGATCCGTCACGTGCCGAAGCCCAGACAAACCTCCCCAAGCCCACCCGGGCGGGTGTTGAATGGCCCTTTCTGAAAATTGCAGCCATCCGCTGGCAGACCGGAAGGAAGGCCTCCCATGCACCCGCCCCGCGACATCGCCTGGCACGAGGGCAGCTGGCTCAACCAGCCCGAGCAGGCGCGGACCGACGGGACCGACCTCCTGGTCACCGCCCGCGGCCGCAGCGACTTCTGGCGCACCACCAGCTACGGCTTCGTCCGCGACGACGGGCACGCGCTGCTCACCGGCTTCCCGCCGGGCAGCGCGACCGAGGTCACCTTCGTCGCCGACTTCGGCGCCCTCTACGACCAGGCCGGCCTGCTGGTCCGGGTCGACCCGCAGACCTGGATCAAGGCCGGGGTCGAGATGAGCGACGGCCTCCCGCACCTGGGCGCGGTCGTCACCCGCGGCGTCTCCGACTGGTCGCTCGCCCCCGTACCCGAGTGGCACGGCAGACGGGTCACCGTCAGAGCCAGCCGCAGCGGGGACGCCGTGACGGTCCGCGCCCGCTGCGAAGACGGCCCCTGGCGCCTGGTCCGGCTGGCGCCGCTGCCCCCGGGAGCAGCGGCGGCGGCCGGACCGTTCTGCGCCTCGCCCGAGCGGGACGGGCTGCAGGTCCGCTTCACCCGCTTCGCCCAGGGACCGGCGGACACGGCACTGCACCTGGCAGACTGACCGCCGATCAGCCAGCCCCAGCGCGGCCGGCCCCCTCCGCCCACCGGAGCCGCCCCCGTGACCACCCTCCAGCTCGGCGTCGACGCGGGCGGCAGCCGCACCCGCGCCGTCCTCCTCGACACCGTCGGCACGCCGCTCGGCCGGGGCGAGAGCGGCGGCGCCAACCCCGCCGGGCAGGACCCGGCCCGCACCGTCGAACACCTGGCCGCCGCCGTGTCGGCCGCACTCGGGCGCCGCGATCCGGCCCGGGTCGCGGCCTGCCTGGTCGGCCTGGCCGGGTACGGGGCGCTGGCCGACCAGGACGGTTTCGCCCGGCGGACCCGCGCCGCCCTCGGCCTCCACTGCCCGGTCCGGCTCGTCCCGGACACCGTCCCCGCCCTGGCCTCCGGCGGCGTCACCGACGGCCGGGGCGCCGTGCTGATCGCCGGGACGGGCACGATCTGCGTCCGCTTGGACGGCACCCGCACGCTCGCCCGCCACGGCGGGCTCGGCTGGCTGCTCGGCGACGAAGGCGGCGGCTTCTGGCTCGGCCGGGAGGCCCTTCGGCACGCGCACGCCGACCCGGACGGCCCGCTCGGCACCGCCGTCCGCGCCCACTGCGCCGCCGACTCCCCCGACGGGCTGCTGCGGTGGGCCTACGACGGCCCGCCGCGCCGGCTCGCCGACCTCGCCCCGCTGGTCTCCCGGCTGGCCGCCACCGGCGACGCCACCGCCCTCGCGATCGCCCGCACCTGCGCCGGCCACCTGGCCGCGCTGGTCCGCGCCACCGCCGTGCCCGCCGAACCGCTCGTCCTCACCGGCTCGGTGGCCACCTCACCCGGCCCGATCCGGCAGCACCTCCTCCACCACCTCGCCGACCTCGCCCCGCGCCTGCCGAGCACCGACGCGGCCACCGCCGCCGCCCGCCTCGCCGGCCGCCTGGCCCGCCGAACCCCCTGATCGCCCGCCCGCCGCTACTCCAGCAGGCTCCCCATGTGGCCGTCGTCGATCCGGATCGGCCAGAAGTGCGTCTCGGACGCGAACGCCTCCGGGTCCAGCGCGCGCAGGGCTTCCTCGGCCGCACAGTCCAGCAGTTCCCGCGGGTGGAAGGCCTCCCAGGGCACCGGTGCGTGCCCGCCGTCCCAGTGGCGCCGGTCGGCGCGCAGGCGCTCGTACGTCCAGACCACGTAGAGCATGGCCGAGACGTCGCGGTGCAGGTACGCGGCGGGCTCGCCGTCGTCGAACCAGGCCGGGAGTTCGAGGCGGCCGGTGGCGCCGTCGAGCGCGATGGTGACGTCGTACGGCCAGTCGCCGAAGGCCAGGAACTCGCCCTGGTAGTCGCGGCGGTACTCCTCGCCGTACTCGGGGTCATCGGGTTCGAAGGAGTCCGGGAAGGTCTCCGCCATCGTGAACAGCGGCCCCACCGGGTCGATCCGGAAGATCCCCCGGGTGGAGACCGGCAGGCCGAGCCCGGTGAGCAGCCGCCGGGTCGGGGCGTGGCTGAGCACCGCCGGCAGGTCGTCCTCGTGGAAGCGCCGGACGGTGCCGTCGGTGAGCACCGCGAGGTCCTCGACCAGGGCCGCGTCGATGGCGTACCGCAGGCCGTCCGGCTCGCCCGGCAGCGCTCCCCAGGCGAGGGCCCGGACCCGCGTCGCCGTCTCCCAGTGCGCCGGCCGGTCGTCCGTCCGCCGGAACAGCTCCGGATCGGCCTGGCGCATCCGCTCCAGGGAGATCCGGACGGCCTCGGCGACCGTCTCCGGGCCGCGCGGCTCGAACTCCTCGCCGTCCTCGGGCTCGTACGGTTCGTCGGCGCCGGCCGTGACGGCCTCGACCTCGATCATCAGGGCGACCAGCGACTCCAGACCGCTGGCGAGCAGGTCTCGCCGCAGGGCACCGGAATGGTCCTGGCAGGCCAGGTACACCTCGCCGGTGGCCCCGTCGAGCAGCACATCCGCGAGGTTGCCCCCGTACCGGTCCTCGTACCGCGCCTCCCCCAGCACGATCAGGGTCTCGGCGCCTTCCTCCCGGAACTCGTCGTACCAGGTCGCGGCCGTCCGCAAGGGCTCGTACCAGGACGCCGCCAGGTCCAGGTACGCGAAGGAGCGGGGCAGGCCCCCGGCCGCCAGCCGCTCGCGGCTCGGCCCGTGGGTGAGCCCGGCGGGCAGCTCCCGAAGGCCCACCACGTCCGCACGCGCCTCCGCACTCCCCGCCGCGTTTGTCTCCACCACGGCACACCCCCTCCTCAACCGCGCTCCGACGGACGATCTTGCCTCCGACGCGCCCGACCATAGCCGACAGCACCGACAACCGGCCCGGCCGTCCTCGCCGCCCCCACCTGTGGCCCTGCGCAGCGGACCTCGAGGCAACGGTGAAGGGCAGCCCCACCTGTACGCCGTCACCAACGACCGGCACCTGCTGACCTTCAGCGGCGTCACCGCACGCGCGAGCGACGGTGCACCGCCACACGGCCCACGGCCCGTCAACTTCACGCCGCTCCAACGGAAATGGCATGCACGCCACTAGCCAACCGGTCAGTAGCACCCCTACCGTCGACTCCCCGTGGCTTCGACGGAGGAGTCCGCCTTGCGCCTACGCCCCCACCCCCTCCGATTCCCGGCCGCCGCCCTCGCGTCGGCCCTGCTCGTCATCGCTGCCCTGACCACCGCCCCCACCGCGGCGGCCGCCCCCACCACCCCCACGACAACGAGCGCCGCCGCCGGCGACTACTGCGGCGGCCACTGCGCCGACATCCTGCCGCCCGGTGAGAACGGCAACGCCACCCTCGCCGACATCCTGCTCAACCGGATGTTCGGCGCCCGCCCCGCCCACACCGACGACCAGCTCGGCCCGTACGCTTCGCTCGCCTCCGGCTACCCCGGCCTCACCGACGCCAAGCTGCGCGACTTCTTCAACGACGCCTCCTTCGGCGTCCCCGCCGACCAGGTCGCGAGCAGCACCAGCCCCCGGTCGGACGTCACGATCGTGCGCGACAAGGCCACCGGCGTCCCGCACATCACCGGCACCACCCGCTACGGCACCGAGTTTGGCGCGGGCTACGCCGCCGCCCAGGACCGGCTCTGGGTGATGGACCTCTTCCGGCACGTCGGGCGCGGCCAGCTGTCCGGCTTCGCGGGCGGGGCAGCCGCCAACCGCCAGCTGGAGCAGAGTTTCTGGCAGGCCGCGCCGTACACCGAGGCGGAGCTGCAGCAGCAGATCGACGCGATCGCCGCCCGCGGCGGCCGGGCCACCCAGGCCCTCACCGATGCCAACGCCTACCTCGACGGCATCAACCAGTACGCCAAGGAGTCCTACAACGCCCGGACCTTCCCCGGCGAGTACGACCTGACCGGGCACATCGACCCGATCACCAACGCCGGGTCGATCGAGCCCTTCAAGCTGACCGACCTGGTCGCCCTCGCCTCCGTGGTCGGCGCCCTGTTCGGCTCCGGAGGCGGCAACGAACTCGCCTCCGCCCAGGTCAAGTCGGCCGCCGAGGCCCGCTACGGCAAGGACGCCGGGGATGCGGTCTGGAAGTCGCTGCGCGAGGCCGACGACCCCGAGGCCGTCCAGACCCTGCACGACGGGCAGAGCTTCCCGTACGCGACCGTGCCCGACCAGCCGCAGGGCGAGGCGCTGCCCGACCCCGGCTCGGTGGTGCCCGAGCGGATGATCTACGACGCCGGCGGCTCGGCGAACACCGCCGCGACGAAGGCGGACGGGGTGCTCCCCGGCAATCTGCTCACCGCCAAGCACGGCATGTCCAACGCCCTGCTGGTCTCCGGCGCGCACACCGACGACGGCCACCCGGTCGCCGTGTTCGGCCCGCAGACCGGCTACTTCGCCCCGCAGCTGCTGATGCTCGAGGAGATCCAGGGCCCCGGGATCAGCGCGCGCGGCGCCGCCTTCGCCGGTCTGAGCTTCTACGTGCAGCTCGGCCGCGGCCAGGACTACGCCTGGAGCGCCACCTCCGCCGGCCAGGACATCACCGACAGCTACGCCGTCCCGCTCTGCACCACGGACGGCTCACCGGTCACCACGGCCGCCGGCTCCTACCTCTGGCACGGCCAGTGCCTGCCCTTCGACCGGCTGGAACGCAAGAACGCCTGGAGTCCGACCACCGCCGACTCCACCGCGGCCGGCTCCTACACCCTGGTGATGTACCGCTCGAAGTACGGCCTGGTCACGGCCCGCAGCACGGTCGGCGGCGCACCCGTCGCCTTCACCGCGCTGCGCTCCACCTACCGCCACGAGGCCGACTCCATCATCGGCTTCCAGGAGCTCAACGACCCCGGCGCGGTGCACGACGCGGCGAGCTTCCAGCAGGCCGCGCAGGACATCAACTACACCTTCAACTGGTTCTACGCCGACTCCCGCGACATCGCGTACTACAACTCCGGCAGCAATCCGGTGCGCGCGCCGGGGGTCGACGCCGGACTGCCGGTCCGCGCCGAACCCGGCTACGAGTGGGCGGACTTCGACCCCGCCACCAACACCGCCCGGTACACCCCGGCGGCCGAGCACCCGCAGTCCGTCGACCAGGACTACTACGTCTCCTGGAACAACAAGCAGGCGAACGGCTACACCTCGGCCGGTTTCGGCAACGGCTCAGTGCACCGCGGCAACCTGCTCGACGACCGGGTGAAAACACTGCTGCGGAGCGGCGGCAAGGTCAGCCGGGTCTCGCTCACCCAGGCCATGGAGGGCGCCGCGCTCGCCGACCTGCGGGCCGAGGACGTGCTGCCCGACCTGGTCCGGGTACTGCGCAGCGCGCCGGTCACCGACCCGGCCACCCTCACCGCCCTGCAGCAGCTGGAGGCCTGGCTCGCCGACGGCGCGCAGCGGAAGGAGACCTCACCCGGCAGCCACGCCTACGCGGACGCGGCCGCGATCCGGGTGCTGGACGCCTGGTGGCCGCTGGTGTCCGAAGGCGTCATGCGGCCCGGCCTCGGCGACCAGCTGTTCGCCGCGCTGACCGGCGCCCTGCAGATCAACGAGTCGCCCTCGGGCGGGCAGACCGGTCCCGGCGGCGGCCCGGTGAGCGCCAACGAGGGCATCCCCCACAAGGGTTCGGCCTTCCAGTACGGCTGGTGGAGCTACCTGGACAAGGACCTGCGCGCCGTCCTCGGCGACCAGGTGAAGGGCCCGCTGGCCCGCCCCTTCTGCGGCGGGGGCGACCTGACCGCCTGCCGGGGCGTCCTGCTGGACACCCTCAAGCGCGCGGCCGCCCAGACCCCGGCCCAGGTCTACCCGGGCGACGCGGACTGCTCGGCCGGCGACCAGTGGTGCGCCGACACCATCATCCAGCGCCCGCTGGGCGGCGTGACGGACACCAAGACCACCTGGCAGAACCGCCCCACCTACCAGCAGGTGGTGCAGTTCCCCAGCCACCGCTGAGCCACTGCTGGACCTGAACCAGCCCCGCATCACCCGACGGCCGCCGGCACCCCCACGGGGAACCGGCGGCCGTCACTTCACCCGATCGGCGGCGACCCTCGCGTCGCCCCGCAGGTTGTTCGCCTCGTCGCGCAGCCGCCGGCCCGCGACCGCGTACGTCCGACAGGTGGCGTTGGTGGTCATCCGTTCGGCCATCGCACCGACCAACTCCCCGGCACTGTCCACCAGCTCGGCGAGCGCGCCCAGCAGTGCCGCCTCCTCCGGCCCCGGCACCTTGTCCCGTACGCTCTCGCGGGCCTTCGGCTGCGCGTTCTCCCGCAGCTGCCGCCGCGCCTCGCCGATCGCCTCCACCATCGCCCGTACGCCGCTGTCCATCGTTCCCCCGATTCCTGTCCGACCCGACTCTCGACCGGCTCTCGACCTCGACCAGCCCTCGACCGGCCCTCGACCGGCCCGGTGAGTGTGCCCGCGCGCACCGGAATCACAAACCCCACCCGGTAGCACCTGAAACACCATTAGGCTGCTTACATGGCAACAGCAGACTCTCTCGCAACCGGCCAGCGCTCCCTCGGCGACCCCGACCTCGACTACCCGCTCTGGCCCCCGCTCACCGCGGGCTGCCCGCGCACGAGCACCGGGGACGTCTCCTACCCCGTCGAGGTCGACTACGCCTACGACAAGGCCGACCCGGCGAGCCTCTTCGCCCCCGCCCCGACCCGCGGCGGCCTGGAGCGCTGGGCCCCGCTGCTGCCGCCGCTGCTCGCGCCGGGCCTGGGCGAGGGCGCCACGCCGCTGGTCGAGATCGAGCCCGGGGTGTACGTCAAGGACGAGTCGCGCAACCCGACCTGGAGCCACAAGGACCGGCTGAACCGCTGCACCGTCAGCGCCGCCGTGGGTGTCGGCGCGCCCGGCATCGCGGTCGCCTCCTCCGGCAACCACGGCGCCTCGGCCGCCGCCTACGCCGCCCGCGCCGGGCTGCGCTGCGTCGTGTTCACCGGCCCCGACCTCCCGCCGAACGTCGACGCCTTCCTCAACGCCTACGGCGCGGTGGTCCTCCCGGTGCCGTGGGAGGCGCGCTGGCCGCTGCTGCGCCAGGTCGTCGACCGGCTCGGCCTGCACCCGGTCAGCAACCTGACCACCACCCACACCGGGCACACGTACGGCCCCGAGGGCTACAAGACCGTCGCGTACGAGATCTTCCAGGACGTCGGCGTCCCCAGCGCCGTGTTCGTCCCGACCGGGTACGGCGAGCTGCTCTTCGGCGTCTGGAAGGGCTTCGCCGAGCTGCGCCGCCTGGGCCTGACCGACCGGGTGCCGCGCATCCACTCCTGTGAGGCGGCGGCCTCCGGCCCGCTGGCCCGGGCCCTCGAGCAGGGTCTCCCGGCCGCCCGCGTGACGGTCAGTCCGAGCAACGCCTACTCGATCGCCTCCCCGGTGAGCGGCTACCGCGGGGTGGTCGCGGTCCGGGAGAGCGGTGGCCGGGCGCTGACGCTGGACGATCACAGCCTCGCCGACGCGCAGCGCGAGCTGGCCCGCGCCGGCCTGTGGACCGAGCTGTCCGCGGCGGCCGGCCTGGCCGGGCTGCGCAGCCTCGGTGAGCCGGATCTGTCGGACGGCCCGGTGGTGTGCGTGTCGACCTCCAGCGGCTTCAAGGACCGGGGCGTCGGCACCCGGCGGACCGAGCCGGTCGCCCCGGAGTGGGAGGCGGTCCTCCGGCGCCTGCGGGCCGCCGGGGTCACCAGCGAGAACACCTAGTCCTTCACCGCGCGCCCGAGGTAGGTGACCTGGGGCCGGGCGGCCGGGGAGAGCACGAAGTCGACCAGCGGCGGGATCTCCTCGTCGGTGATCCGGCCGCCGCGGCGGGCCAGGACCGCCCGGACCAGGTTGAGCGGGTTCCGCGGCTTGAACTCGCGGACGTCCTGGTTGCGCAGCCCGTGCCGGGCGAGCGCGGCGGCGACCTCGGCGGGGGTGCGCAGCCGGTCGGCTCGGTAGCGGCCGGGCGGCATGATCCGGGTCATCGGGATGGCCTGGAAGGCGCCGAGGTAGACCAGCCGGGCGAGGGCGGTGCGGCTGACGGTGTCGTAGACCAGGGTGGCGCCGGGGGCGAGCACCCGGGCCGCCTCGCCGAGGACCCCGTCCAGGTCGCCGGTCACCTCCAGGGTGTCGGCGCAGTAGACCAGCTCGAACTCGCCGTCACCGAAGGGCAGTTCCTCGGGCTGTGCGACCAGGTCGGTGATCGTGAGGCCGTCCCGCCGGTGGGCGGCCCGGGCGTGTCCGGTGGCCACCGGGGACGGGTCGACGGCGGCCACCCGGAAGCCGAGCCGGGCCAGTCCGGCCGCCGGGAGTCCGCGCCCGCCGCCGATCACCAGGGCGGGGCGGCCTTCGCCGCGGGGGGCGACTTCGGCGAGGTACTCCATCCGGACGGCCTGGAAGGACAGGGCGCGGATGTGCCGGCCGTCGATCGCCTCCGGGGACGCCGCGTCGAGCTCGATGTGCGGGGTGGTGCCCATGGCTGAACTCCCTCGGGACGCTCACGAAACATTCAGGTTCCCTGAGGGAACTTATCAGGGATGGGTTTCCTCGGGGAACCCAACTACCCTGGTCGCCATGACCCGCACCTCGCTCGCCGACGTCGCCTGCTCCATCGCCCGCGCCACCGACCTGTTCGGCGACGCCTGGACGGCGCTGATCATGCGGGACGTCCTGACCGGCATCCACCGCTTCGACGACCTCGCCCACGACCTGGGCATCTCCCGCAAGGTCCTGGCCGCCCGGCTGGCCCGACTCGTCGAGGAGGGCGTACTGGTCCGCGAGCAGTACCAGGAGCACCCGCCGCGCGAGGAGTACCGGGCCACCGAGAAGGGCGCCGAGCTGCACTCCGTGCTGATGGCACTGATGGCCTGGGGCGACCGCTGGTACGCGGGCGAGGCCGGCCCGCCGGCCCGGATCCGCCACCTGGACTGCGGGCACGACACCACGCCCGTGACGGCCTGCGGCCACTGCGGCGGGCCGGTCACCGCCGCCAACACCACCGAACTGCCCGGCCCCGGCGGCCGGATCGGCCCCGGCACCCGGGTCCTCGGCCCGCTCCTCGTCGCCCGCGCCAGGCCGTAGGGCCGCCGCCCGCGCCAGGCCGTACGGCCACCGCCGGCGCCAGGCCGCGACGAACGATGCGCCCCGACCGGCGGCCGCCCGGGGCCTGCTGTTCGCCGGGCCGTCCGCCGACGTAGGGCCGACGTAGGGTCGGCGTTCGCCGAGCGCCCGCAGGCTGGCAACCCTCCGCCAACTCCCCCCACCCGTGGAAGGGTTGCCACCGTGTCGCGTTCCCCCCGCCGCCTGCTGCCGCTGGCCGTCGCCGTCGCGGCGGTGCCCGTGCTCGCCCTGCCCGCCGTCCCGGCCGCAGCGGTGACGTACGGCACCCCGACGATCACCCTCTCGGCCGGTTACCTCTCCGGCGCGGTCGGCGCCACCGGCGACCCGACCGTGACCGTGACGGTCGCGCAGAGCGGCGCCTCGGCCTCGGCGCTGGCCGTCGCCGCCTCGGCCACCACCCGCAGCACCGTGGCCCGCACCGGCGACGTCACGGTCACCGGCACCGGCGGCGCCCGCACCCTGGCGGTCGCCGCCCAGGGCGTCGGCTACACCGACCTGACCATCAAGGTCACCGGCCTGGGCGGCAAGAGCGCCACCCGCACCCTGCACTACGCGGCCTCCGCCGCCGTCCGGTACTCCGCCACCAGCCGCTACCTCACCGGCTCCAGCGACGCCTCGGCCGCCGTGGACGCGGGCGGCGGCTACATCGTGGTCGGCGACGACGAGTCCAACACCCTGCGCCTGTACGACCGCAACAACTCCGGTGCCCCGGTGCGCACCTGGGACTTCAGCACCGCCCTCGGCGTCTCCAAGGAGATCGACATCGAGGCCGCCACCCTGGTCGGCAACACCATCTACTGGACCGGCTCGCTTGGCAACAACAAGGACGGCGTGGTCAAGCCCGACCGGCAGACCGTCTTCGCCACCACGATCACCGGCTCCGGCGCCACCACCCAGCTCTCGCTGGCCGGCCAGTACCACGGCCTGCGCGACGACCTGATCGACTGGGACTCCGCCAACGGCGACCGCTACGGCTTCGCGGCCGGCGCCGCCGACGGCCAGGTGCCCAAGCAGATCGACGGGTTCAACGTCGAGGGCCTGGAGTTCGCCCCCGGCAGCACCAGCACCGCCTACGTCGGCTTCCGCGCGCCGCTCACCCCGGCGGTCACCGGCGGCCGGGCGCTGCTGGTGCCGGTCACCAACTTCCCGTCCCTGCTGAACGGTTCGGCCGCGCACGCGGCCTTCGGCGACCCGATCGAACTGGACCTCGGCGGGCTCTCGGTCCGCGACATCCGCCGCAACGACCTCGGCCAGTACCTGATCGTGGCCGGCTCCTGGGCCGCCGAGGACAACTCCGCCCCGTACGCGCTCTACCGCTGGGACGGCCGGGCCGGCTCCCAGCCGGTCAAGCTGATCGACCTGCCGACCGGCGACTACGGCGCCTGGGAGGCCGTCCCGGACGTCCCGAACCTGGACACCCCGGGCGCCGCCGCGCAGCTGATCACCGACGACGGCTCCGCCGACCTCTACCAGGACGGCACCAACGCCAAGGACCTCACCCACCCCGAGTGGAAGAAGTCCCGCAGCACCTGGTTCACGCTCAACTGACGCCGCCCCGGGCCCCTCGGCATCCACACCGAGGGGCCACGCCAAGATCCTCATGCCGAGGGCCCCGCAGCGAGGGGCCGGCCCGCATCGGACCAGGCTCGGACCTTGTGCCAGGACAGCACCCAGGCCCCGTCCTCCACCGCGTAGGCACCGAACAGAGCGGGCGCCTCGGCCCGCATCGGCTCGCCGATCCGCCCGACTCCGCCCCCTGCCCCTCCCCCGGCCCCCGCTACACCGTGGTCCGGGCCCGGCGCACCAGCCACCAGGTCACCGCCAGGGCGACCACGAACAGCCCGAGGTTCAGCCCGTTCTCGATCAGGTGGAAGGTGCCCAGCCGGCTCGCCGGCTGCAGGCTCTGCTGGATGCCGGTCAGCCCGTGCTCCCGGAGGCAGGAGGTGAAGGCCGCGGCCCGCCCGTCGAGGATGTTGCCGCACCACTGCCCCATCACCTCGTTGTACGGGTGGAGGTGCCCGGCCGCGTCGACGAACGGCGGCTTGCCGCCGTCCAGCAGCAGTTCGTTGGCCACCGGCGCGAACGGGTCGATGCCCTCGCCCCGCTCGGCCGCGAGCGAGATCGTCCGGGTCGCCGGGTCCATCAGGTGCGGCCGCAGCTGCTCCATCAGCATCGTGCGTGCGCCGAAGGCCCCGAGCACCACCACGAACGCGGGCAGCAGCCGGCGCAGCGCCGCCCCCACCGCCACGCCGACCATCCCCCAGGCGAGGGCGAGGGTGAGCGGCAGCCAGCCGCCGGCCTGGAACAGTGTCCCTTCGAACAGGCTGCGCCGGGCACCGAGGTGGACGAGGTTCGCCACGTGCAGGCACTCGGCGGCGAGCACGGCGGTCAGCACGCCGAGGACGGTGCCGAGCACGGCGAGCTTGCCGAACAGCCACCGCAGCGGGCTGATGTCCTGGGACCAGGCGAGCAGTACGGTGCGGTGCTCGTACTCCTTGGCCAGCAGCGGCACCCCGACGAACATGCCGAGCATCGCGGGCAGGAAGACGACCAGGTTGAGCTGGTAGCCGGCGATGTCGGCGCCGTGGTTGATCCTGGCGAGCCGGTCGTCGGCGACGGCCTTGGCGCAGTCCGGCCCGTGGCACAGGTCGAGCGCGTGCTGCAGGTCGGCGGCGTTGACGACCATCCAGGCGAGGACGGCGGCCGTGAGGAGGGCGGCGCCGATCAGCTGCCCGCGGTGCTGGCGCCAGGTGAGCCAGAGGATGCCGCGCCACAGGTTCCCCCGGGCGGCGGGCGCGGGCCGGGTGGCGGCGGCGGGCGGCGGGGTGGTGGCGGGGGCGCTCACCGTCCGGTCTCCCCGAGGGAGGCCTTGAGGTAGCCGAGCACGATGTCCTCCAGGGTGACGGGGTGGCCGGTCCAGCCGGGCGCGTCGAGCGGGGTCGCCGCGCCGAGCAGGGTGCGCACCACGAAGGTGGACTGCCGGGCGGTGTGGTTCTCGTGGACGGTCTCCCCCTCGACGGGCGGCCGTTCGGCCCGCGGGCCGCTCAGCCGGACGTGCTGGGCGAGGAGGTCCTCGACGTCGCCGTCCAGGATGTTCCGGCCGTGCGAGAGGAGCAGCAAGTGGTCTCCCACGCCCGCGAGTTCGGCGACGACGTGGGTGGACAGCAGCACCGTCATGCCGGTCTCGGCGACCTCGCCGAGCAGTTCGCCGGTGACGGCCTTGCGGGCGACCGGGTCAAGGTTGGCCAGCGGCTCGTCCAGCAGGAGCAGCGACGGGCAGGCGCCGAGCGCGACGGCCAGCGCGACCTGCGCCTGCTGGCCGCCGGAGAGCTTGTCGCAGCGCCGGTCCAGCGGGATGTCGAACCGCTCCAGCCAGCCCAGCGCGCGGGCCTGGTCCCAGACGTGGTTGGTGTGGCGGCCGAAGTTCAGCATGTCGGTGACCTTGAAGTCGCGGTAGAGCGGCTTGTCCTGCGAGAGCAGCACCACCCGGCCGTCCGTCCGGTACTCGCCCGCGGTGGGTTCGAGCATGCCGCTGACGATGCCCAGCAGGGTGGACTTGCCCGCGCCGTTGGCGCCGACCAGCGCGACCACCCCGCCGGCCGGGAGCGTGAAGCTGCAGTCGTCCAGGGCGGTCACGCCCCGGTACCGCTTGGTCAGCCCGCGTACCTCCAGGGCCGCGGTCACGCCTTCGCCCCCTGGTGCGCGGCCGCCTGGCGTGCGTCGCGCTCGGCGGCGGCCGACTCCTCGGCGAGCACGGCGGTGACCAGGGCCTTGACGTCCTCGTCCTCCAGCCCGGCCGTGCGGGCCTCCGCGACCCAGCGGGCGAGCCCGGTGCGCAGCCGCGCCATGTCGTGGGGTTCGACGGCGCCGAGCGAGCCGGTGACGAAGGTGCCGGAGCCCTGCCGGGCCTCGACCAGGCCGCCGTGCTCCAGCTCGCGGTAGGCCTTGAGCACGGTGTTGGCGTTGACCGTGCACGAGACGACGACGTCGCGGACGGCCGGAAGGCGGTCACCGGGCTTGAGCAGTCCCAGCCTGAGCGCTTCCCGTACTTGCTTTACGAGTTGCGCATAGGCCGGGAGGCTGTCCGTCCGGTCCACATGGAATTCGATCACGGGGCGTCTCCTCGGTGGATGAGGTCCTGAGGCCTGCCCCTGAATTGTTATGGTCTAGTAGAACACCAGTCAACCACTACAGCGAAACACTTTCCGATCAGCGCCGTGCAGTGCCGTGCAGCGCCGAGCAGCGCCGAGCAGCGCCGAGCAGCCGGGCGCGGCCGCTCAGAGCTCGACCAGCACCTTCCCCCGGCTCGCCGAGCGGTCCTGGTAGAGGCTGCGGTACGCGGCGGGGATGCCGTCGAAGCCCCGGTGGACGGTCTGCTGGTACGTCAGGTCACCGCTGCGGACCAGCGCGCCGATGTCCCGCCGCAGCGCCGCCCAGTTCTCCTCGGTGAACCACTCCAGCGAGAAGATGCCGCGGATCGTGGTGCGCGGGTACATGATCATCGGCAGCAGCCGGGGGCCGGCCCAGCCGCCGCCGACCTGGCTCCCCCACTGCCAGCAGACCGCCACCCGGCTCTCCACCGCGAGCATGCCGAAGACCACGTCGGTCAGCACCCCGCCGAGGCTGTCGAAGTAGCGGTCGATGCCGTCCGGGGCGAGCTCGGCGAGTTCCTTCTCCAGTCGCTCCGGAGCGTCGCCGTCGCGGTACAGCACCACCCCGTCGAAGCCCAGCTCCCACAGCCGTTCGGCCTTCTCCGGCGTCGCCGTGGTGCCGAGCACCCGTGCACCCCGGTGCTTGGCCAACTGCCCGACCACCGAACCCACCGCCCCGGAGGCCCCGCTGACCAGCACGGTCGCACCGGCGCGGACATCGAGGAACTTCTCGACCGTGCCCCAGGCCGTCATCCCCGGCCCGCCCAGGACACCGAGCGCGGTGGAGAGCGGCAGCGCCTCGTCGTAGTGGGCGGGGTCCAGCCGGCGGAAGGCCGGGAAGACCATCGGGAAGGTGCCGGTCTGCCACAGCCTGGATGCGCCGTTGCTGATCAGGTGGCTGCGCCAGCCGCCGAAACCCTGCACCAGGTCACCGGCCGCGAACCGCGCGGCCGGCCCGGCGTCCAGCACCTCCATGATCGAGTCGGCGCCCATGTGGTCGCCGATCGGGGTGTCCAGCGCGATGCCCTGGAGGTACGGGTCGACCGAGACGTACCGGGTGCGCAGCAGCATCTCGTCGGCGGCGAGCCGGACGTCCAGCTCCTCCACGACCTTGCGGTACATCCGCTCGATGTCCGGCACACCGTCCACGTGCTCCCGGACGGTCCACTTCTCGATCCTCACGAGGTGACTCCAAACTGCCGGTCGACGGGTCCGACCGGTTCGATGAGCAGGGTGGGCGGCGGCGCGTGGTCGTCGATCTCCGCGGTGAACGGCTTGCGGTCGTCCCGGCAGATGAACTGGACGACGTGTCGGCCGGCCGCCGCCGCCCGGATCAGACCGCCGGTGGTCGCCCACACACCGGAGAGGTAGAAGTTCGCGAGGCCCGGCAGCCCGGGGCCGTTGCGCTTGATCTCCTCCTCCAGGATCTCGCCGCTCTCCACGAAGGGCTGCCAACCCAGCACCGTGCCGTCGTAGTTGCCCGTGTAGCGGACCTGGGTGAGCGGGGTGGAGACGTCCTTGACCGCCACCGTGTCCTTCAGGCCCGGGTGGTGGCCGTCCAGGAACTCGATCACGGCGTCCCGCACCCGGCGCTTCTCGCGCTGGTACTCCCGGCCCCGGCCGACCGGCAGGGTGTGCAGCTCCTCGCCGCGCCGCAGCCGGGGCGACTGCTCGGGGCCGGTGCTCAGCTCCCGCCAGGGGGCGATGTCGCAGAAGTAGCTGGCGTACACCACGGTGGTCCCGGCCGGGGACAGCTCCGGGTAGTGCCGGCTGCGGAACTGGACGTTGATGCTGGGGTGCCGGATGCCGGTGAGCCGGGCGGCGAGCTCGTCCTCCAGCAGGTAGGTGGTGCACGGGTCGCCGGCCGGGAAGGGGCGGCGCAGGCCGAGGAAGACGGTGAGGTACCCGGGGAAGACCATGCCGGGCTCGGTGATGGTCCTGGTGTACAGCCGGCGGTAGGTGTCGTTCAGGTAGCGGCCCTTGAGCAGGTCCAGCATGGTCGTCCGGCCGTCGCAGGCGGCCACCACGATGTCCGCCCGCACCTCCCGGCCGTCGCTCAGCCGCACCCCGACCGCCCGGTCCTGCTCGACCAGGATCTCGGTCACCTTGGCGTTGTACGTGATCTCGCCGCCGAGCCGCCGGTAGCGCTCCTCGATCGAGTGCGCCAGGCCGAGCGAGCCGCCCTCCGGCACGCCGGCCGACTGCCCGGCGTGCGAGGCGAGTTGGAAGTAGGTCGGCAGCACCGGGAAGTTGGGGTGCTTCTCGTACAGGACGAAGTTGAACGCCTCGCGCAGCAGCGGGCTACGGAACCGCGCCGCGTAGTCGCTCATCAGCACGGTGATCGAGCGGCGGATCACGTTGAAGTACGGCAGGAAGGAGGCGAGCATCCGCCACCGCTCCCGCCGGCCCATCAGCCCGACCGGCTTGAGGAAGGGGTAACGGGCCAGCGCCAGGCGGAACTTGCGCAGCCCGGCGCAGAACTGCCGGATCTGCCGGGCGTCCTCCGGGGCCAGCTCCAGCAGGTGGGCCTCCAGCCGGTCCGGGTCGGAGTAGAAGTAGACCGCCCGGCCGTCCCGGGTGCGCACCACGTTGAAGACGTCGAAGTTGCGCATCAGCTTGCCCTGCAGGGCGCCGAGCTCCAGCCAGATCCGGTGCATCTCGTTGCCCGGACCGCTGCCCAGCAGCCAGCTGACGCAGCAGTCGAAGGTGAACTCGCCGCGGTCCCAGCCGGTGCAGCAGCCGCCGGGGATCTCGTGCATCTCCAGGATCCGGGTGCGGTAGCCGTTCATCTGCGCGTAGCAGCCGGTGGACAGGCCGCCGAGGCCGCCGCCGATGATGACCACGGTCTGCCTGCTGCCGGTGGCCGTCCCGCCGGTGGTCGTCCCGCTCACTCCGCCACTCCCACTTCCACGTCCGCGACGCCCACGTCCGGCACTCCCACGGCCGGTACGCCCACGGTGGCCCGGTCGAGTTGCGGCAGGTGGCCCCACTTGCCCGCGTGCCAGGGTTCCCGGTTGTCGCTGGGCCAGGCCCGGAACGGCCGGCCGAGTTCCCGGCAGAGGTACTGCGCGGCGTACCGTCCGCTGGTGGCGGCCCGGATCAGCCCGCCCAGGGCGGTCCACTGCCCGGCCATGGAGAAGCCGCTGAGGCCGGGCAGCCGCATCCGGTCCCGGTTGACCAGCCGGTTGGCGACGTCCTCGGCCTCGGAGAAGGCCTGCCAGGCCAGGATGCTGCCGTAGGTGTTGCCGGTGAACCGCTCGGCGGTCACCGGCGAGGCAACGTCGACGAGTTCGATCCGCGGGCCGAGCCCGGGGTAGGTCCGGTCCAGGAAGACGCGGACGAACGCGGCGACCTCCTGCTTGCGCGCCCGGTACGCCCGGCGGTCCCGGACCCGCAGGTCCTTCCAGGAGCGGTAGTCGCTGAAGTAGGTGCAGTGCAGCACCGACTTGCCGGGCGGCGCGAAGCCCTCCGCGTAGGCCGAGCGCAGTTGCACCACCAGGCTGTGCTGCAGCGAGCCGGGCAGCCGGGCGCTGTCCTCGGGCGTCAACAGATAGGTGGTGCTGTGCGGTTCGCCCTCCGGCAGCGGGCCGTCGATGCCGACGAAGGCGGAGACCACGGCCGGGTACAGGTTGCCCGGCTTGTGGATCAGTTCGCCGTACAGCCGGTCGGTGACGGGGCTGGAGTAGCGGCCCTCCAGCAAGCGGTCGAGTACCGTCGGACCGTCGCAGGCGGCGACCACGTGGTCGGCGAAGTGCCGTGATCCGTCCCGGAGTTCGATGCCGATGGCGCGTCCGTCCTCGATCAGGATCCGCTCCACCCGGCAGCGGTAGCCGATCACCCCGCCGAGCGAGGTGTACCGCTCCTCCACCGAGCGGGCCAGCCCCAGCGAACCGCCCTGCGGGAAACCGGCGTTGCCGTTGTGCGCGGCGGCCAGTGTGTACAGGTACGGCAGCAGCGGGAAGCCCGCGGGCTCCTGGAGGAACATGGTGGGGAAGGCCCGGCGCAGCAGCGGGTCCTGGAAGCGCTCGGCGAAGCCGCTCATCGGGGTGGTCGCGGTGCGCCAGAACAGCCGGAAGGCGGGCAGGACGGCGCGCAGGGTGCGCAGCCGCTCCGCCGTGGTGCGCAGCGGCGGCGGGGTGAGGTCCCAGGGCAGGTCGACGGCGACGAAGCGGCGCAGGTCCCGGCAGAAGGCCCGGATCGGCTTGGCGTCGTCGGGGGCGAGGGCGAGCAGGTGCTGTTCCAGCCGGTCCGGGTCGCCGTAGAAGGTGACGGCGCGGCCGTGTTCGTCGACGACCCGGTTGAAGATGTCGAAGCGGGTCACCGATTTGCCGTCCAGGGCGCCGAGTTCCTGCCAGACCTGGTGCGCTCCGGTGCCTTCGGCGGTGCCGATCAGCCAGTCGATGCAGTAGTCGAACAGGTAGCCGTGCCGGGACCAGGCGGTGCAGCAACCGCCGGGTAGCACGTGTTTCTCGAAGATCCGGGTCTCCAGGCCGCTCATCTGCGCGTAGCAGCCGGTGGCGAGGCCGGCCAGGCCGGCCCCGATCACGATGACCCGGGGCGGGCCGCCGGGGGCCCGCTCCCTCGTGGACCAGTCCGGTCCGCGGTCAGCCGCGGCCATCGGCGGTGCCTCCGGCCAGGATGGCGCCCGCCAGTTCGGCGTTGCGGGCGGCGTACTCGCCGTCGAGCATCTCGGCGTGGCTGCCGTGGCCGGCGTACACGGCGGTGCCGGTGGTGGAGGCACCGTGCCAGGAGCCTTCCTCGCCGCCGACGTGCACGCTCAGCCGCTCGCGTTCGCAGACCACGTCGAGTTGGGCGCGTACGGTGCCCGTGTTGGGGGTGCGGCTGGAGAACTCCAGGTAGTCCCGGGCCTGTTCGAGGGTTTCCCGGGCGACGATCCGCGAGCCGGTGTGGCGGTGCAGGTGCTCGTGGAGTTCGCGCTCGAAGACGGCCACGTGTTCCTCGCCGAGGTCGAAGGCGTCCAGGACCCGGTAGGCGTCGACCAGCAGCACCGAGCCCACCGTGCGGCCCCGGCGTTCCAGCTCCTTGGCGACCTCGAAGGCGAGGTTGCCGCCGAGGGAGTAGCCGAGCAGGACGTACGGTCCGGCCGGGTGCAGTTCCTCGACCAGGTCGGCGTACCGGGCGGTCTTGTCGTCGCCGGTCAGGTAGTTGAAGGCGGCGATCCGGTGCTCGGGCAGGTGCGCGGCGAGCTGCCGGTAGACCAGTCCGTGGCCGCCGGCCGGCGGGAGGCAGAAGACCGTACGGCCTTCGGTCGCCGTGGCGTTGAACCAGAGGTAGGGCTGGCCGCCGGACACCTCGCCGGTGATGATCTGCTCGACGGTGCGGGCCATGCCGTGCAGGGTGGTGACCTTGAACAGCAGGCCGACCGGGATCCCGATGTTGAATTCGGTCTGCAGGTGGTGGATCAGCTCGATGAGCCGGATCGAGCTGCCGCCGAGTTCGAAGAAGTCGTGCTGCAGGCCGACTTCGTCCAGGCCGAGCAGGTTGCGCCAGTGCTCGGCGACCCTGGTCTCGTAGAGGGTGACGGGGGGTTCGTGCTGGGCTCCGCCGGTGTCGGCCTTCGGCTCCGGAAGGGCGGCGAGGTCGACCTTGCCGTTCGGGGTGAGGGGCAGGGCGGGCAGTTCGGTGAGGTAGGAGGGGATCATCACGGTGGGCAGGTGCTCGGCCAGGTGGCGGCGCAGTTCACGGCGGTCCAGCACGGTGCCTTCGGCGGGGACCACGTAGGCGGCCAGGACGGCTTCGCCCGAGGCGTCCTGGCGGACCGCGACGCAGGCCTGGGCGAGTTCGGGGCGGGCGGTGAGGTGGGCCTCGATCTCGCCCGGCTCGATCCGGTGGCCGCGGACCTTGACCTGGTTGTCGATCCGGCCGAGCAGGTGCGCGGTGCCGGTGGTGTCCCAGTGCCCGAGGTCGCCGGTGCGGTAGAGCCGTACGGGCGTGCCGTCGAGCTCCAGGGTGGCGAAGCGGTGGGCGCTCTGCTCCGGGTCGTTGGGGTAGCCGGCCGCGACGCCCGCGCCGCCGATCCACAGCTCGCCGGGCACGCCGGCCGGGACGGGCTCGCCGTACGGGTCGAGGATGTACAGCGCGCTGTTCGGGAAGGGCCGGCCGATCGGCACCATCCGGCCGGGTTCGAGTTCCTCGGCCGCGCCCTCGTAGTAGGTGCTGTCGACGGTGGCCTCGGTCAGGCCGTAGGAGTTGACCAGCCGGGTCCGTTCGCCGCACAGGGCGCGCAGCCGGCGGTGCTCGGCGGCCTTCCAGGAGTCGGAGCCGACGATGACCAGTTTGAGGAAGTCCAGCCGCAGGCCGTCGCGTTCGCAGTGGGTCAGCAGGGCGCGGGCCACGGCGGGCACGAACTCGCCGCAGTCCACGGCTTCTTCGCGCATCACCCGGTGCAGCCGCGCGGTGTCGAAGAGCAGCTCGCGGTCGACCAGGACGAGGGTGCCGCCGCTGCCGAGCGCCCGGGCGAGGTCGCCGGAGAAGACGTCGAAGGCGGTCCCGGCCATCTGCAGGTGGACCCGGGCCTCGGTGTCCAGCCGGTACTCCGCGCGCCAGCCGGCGGTGACGGCGGCCAGGTTGCGGTGGTCGACCCGGACCGCCTTCGGGCGGCCGGTGGAGCCCGAGGTGTGGATCACGTAGGCGGCCCGGTCCGGGTCGGCGGCGGGCAGCGGCCCGGCGGCGTCGGCGGGCCGGTCCAGGTCCTCCAGGGTGACCGGCTCGGCGGGCAGGTCGGCGGCGGGCGGGCGCCGCTCGTCGACCACGACCAGGGCGGCCCCGGCGTCGGCCACCTGGTAGGCCAGCCGGTCCGCCGGGTGCCCGGGGTCGAGCGGGAGGTAGGCGGCGCCGGCCCGCCAGATGCCCAGCAGGGTGGTGATCAGCTCGGGTGACTTGTCCAGGCAGACGGCCACCACCGAGCCCTCCCCGACGCCCAGTTCGCGCAGCCGTACGGCCGTGCGCTGGGAGCGCCGGTCGAGTTCGCCGTAGGTGAGGCGCCGGACCCCGTCGCGGCCGGGCGCGACCACGGCGACGGCCTCCGGGTGCTCGGCGGCGGCCTTGGCGATCAGCTCCGGCACCGGGGTGTCGTGGTCGATCCGGCGTTCGGCGCCGCTGAACCCGGTGAGGATCTCCCGGCGTTCGGCCGCGTCCAGCATCCGCAGCCGGCCGACCGGCTCGCCGTCGGCGGCGCGGGTCATGGCGTCCAACAGGTTGCGGTAGTGCGCGGCGAGCCGCCGGACGGTGGCGGGCTCGAAGAGGTCGGAGTTGTACTTGAAGACGCAGTGGAAGCAGCCGTCCGCGCGGTCCTCGTAGGCGGACAGCGTCAGGTCGAACTGCCCTTCTTCCTCCGGGAGTTCGATGTACTCCAGGCGGTAGCCGAAGCGTTCCACGGCGACCTTGTGGGTGAGCAGGATGAACATCGCCTGGAACACCGCGGAGCGGCTCGGGTCGTGCTGCAGCCCCAACTGCTCGACCAGCAGCGGGAAGGGGTACTCCTGGTTGTCCAGTCCGCCGAGCACGCTCTCCCGCACCCGGGCCAGCAGCTCGGCCACGGCCGGTTCCCCGGCCAGGCTCACGTGCAGCGGCAGCGGGTTGACGAAGTAGCCGTAGACGGAGGCGAACTCCTCCTGGGTGCGGCCGGTGACCGGGCTGCCGACCACGATGTCCGGCTGCCCGGACCAGCGGTGCAGCAGCAGGTAGTAGGCGCCGAGCAGCACCATGAACGGGGTGACGTTGTGCGCACGGGCCAACTCGTGGACCCGGTCGGTGAGTTCGGTGTCCAGCCGGAAGAACTCGGAGGCGCCGTTGTGGGTCTGCACGGCCGGCCGGGGCTTGTCGGTGGGCAGCGCCAGCACCGGCATCTCGGCGGGCAGGTGCCCGCGCCAGTAGTCGAGCATCCGCTGCGCCCCGGGCCCGGCCAGGAAGCGGTTCTGCTGGTTGAGGAAGTCCAGGTAGCGGGCGGCGACCGGGGGCAGTTCGGGGGTGCGCCCCTGGCGCAGCGCCTCGTAGACCTCGAACAGCTCCTCGATGAAGGTGAAGGTGGAGATCGCGTCCGAGACGATGTGGTGGACGGCCTTCATCAGCACCCAGCGGTCCGGCCCGCGCCGGAACAGCCGCAGCCGTACCAGCGGGTCCGCGTCGAGGTCGTACGGCCGCCGGTACTCGCGGACGATCAGCTCGTGGATCTCCTCCCACGGGCGGCCCTCGACGTCGAACAGCCCGGTGTCGGCCGCGGCCTCCTCACGGATGCGCTGGAGGGGCCGGCCCTCCTCGGCCGTGACGTTGGCGCGCAGTGCGGGGTGGCGGGCGACCAGGTGGCGGAACGCGGCGAACACCAGCTCCGGGTCGAGCACCGCGCGCACCTCGACGGCGCCGCCGATGTTGTACGCGAAGCCGTCCGGGTGCAGCTGGCGCAGGAACCAGAGCGCCTGCTGGTTGTGGGTGAGCGGGTAGCGGGACTCGTCGGTGTGGAGTTCGATCTCGGCCCGGTCCGGGCCGCCGTCGGTGTCGAGCCGCTCGGCCAGGCCCGTGGTGAGCAGGTCGACCAGGTCGCCGACGGAGCCGTTGCTGAGCAGGGCCACCACCGGCAGGGCGACGCCCAGTTCGCCGTGCACCCGGGCGCGCAGCTCCATCGCGAGCAGCGAGTCGAGGCCGTGCGCGCCGAGCCTGGTGTCGGTGCCGATCCGCTCGGAGCCGATCCGCAGCACGGCCGCGGCGGCGGCGGTGAGCCGTTCGGTGACCAGTTCGAGCCGGGTCTGCGGGTCGGCCGCCCGGTAGGCGTCCAGGAAGCCGCCGGTCTCGGCCGGGGCCTGCTCGGCGGCGCTCGCCGCCAGGTCGGCGACCAGCGGCGGCGGCGCGGGGTACCAGGCGAGGAAGGTCGGCCAGTCGACCACGGTGGCGACCAGCAGCTGGGCGCGGTCCTGGCCGAGGACGCGTTCCAGGACGGCCGTTCCGGCGTCCGGGGGCAGCGAGCTCATGCCGCGGGCGTCGCGGTAGTGGGCGACCAGGCCCAGTTCCTCGATCATGCCGGTGGCCCAGGGGCCCCAGTCCAGGCTGAGCGCGGGCAGGCCGTCGGCCCGGCGGTGGTGGGCGAGGGCGTCCAGGAAGGCGTTGCCGGCCGCGTAGTTGGTCTGGCCGGCGGTGGTGAGCAGCGAGGCGACGGAGGCGAACAGCACGAAGTGGTCGAGCGGTTCGTCGCGCAGCAGCCGGTGCAGCAGGTGGCCGCCGGCCACCTTGGGGGCGTATCCGGCGTCGAAGGCCATGCGGTCCATCTGTGCCAGCAGGGTGTCCCTGACCTGGCCGGCGAGGTGGAACACGCCCCGGATCGGCGGGCGTTGGTGCTCCCGGTAGTCGGCGAGCCAGGCGGCGAGCGCGGTTTCGTCGGTGACGTCGACCGGGGCGAGCAGCGGTTCGGCGCCGAGCGCCTGGAGTTCGCGCAGGAAGGCGATCCGCTCCCCGGCGGGGCTGCCCGGGTCGGTGGAAGCCCACTGGGAGCGCTCGGGCAGGGCGGTGCGGCCGACCAGGATCAGCCGCCGGGCGCCGCGCTTGACCAGGGTGCGGCAGAGCAGTCGGCCGAGGGCGCCGAAGGCGCCGGTGACGAGGTAGCTGCCGTCGGGGCGCAGGACCGGCGGCAGCGGCCGGGTGAGGCCCTCGGCCTGCCGCAGTCGGCTGGTCAGGCGGCGGCCGGCCCGCAGCGCGATCTCCTGCTCGTCCCGGGCGGCGAGTTCGGCGAGCAGTGCCCCGGCCTGGTCGGTCGCGGTGACGGCCGGGTCGAGGTCGATCAGGCTGCCGCGCTGGGTGACGAGTTCCTGCTGCCACAGCACGCGTCCGATGCCCCAGGCGGGGGCGCCGAGCGGTTCGACCCGGTCGCCGGGGGCGGCGGGCTGGGTGCCCCGGGTGACGATGTGCAGCCGCCCGTCCGGGAGGGCGGCGGGCAGGGCCTGGGCGAGGGCGATCACGGAGTAGGCGCCGAGGGTGGCGAGCCCGTCGAGCCGGTCGGCCGTGGTGGCGTCGAGGGCGGGCAGGTCGAGGTTCCAGAGGTGGACGACGGTGTCGTAGCCGGGTTCCAGGGAGGCGAGCAGCCGCCGGACGTCCTCGGCGGAGTCGGGCCGGACGGTCGAGTGTCCGTCGCCGTGGTGGTACTGCTCGGCGGGCCGGACGAGGTGGCAGCGGGCGCCGCGCTCGGCGGCGAGCGCGGCCAGCCGCTCGGCGAGGCCGCCTTCGTCGGCGAAGAGCAGCAGGTCGCCGGGGGTCTCCTCGGCGGTCGGCACGGGCGCCTCCACCCAGGCGACCTCGGTGAGCCAGCCGTCGATGGTGGCCAGGCCGACCGAGGCCGGGGCCTGGGCGACGTCGGCGACCCGGAACCCGGTGATCCGGCCGAGCGGGGTGCCGTCCTCGGCGTGCAGGGCGATGTCGCCGACGAGTTCCTCGCCGCTGTCCCGGGTGACGGTGGCCTGCGCCCAGAGCGGCCGGTCGCCGATCTCGTCGAGCCGGACCTCCTCGATGGCGACCGGCAGCCGGACGCTGCCGCCCTCGGGCGTGTGCAGCGTGGTGGTGAGCAGGGTCTGGAAGCAGGCGTCCAGCAGCACCGGGTGCAGGTGGTGGTCGGCCGCGCCGGGGCCGAGTCCGGCGGTCGGCCGGATCCGGGCCAGCGCCTCGCCGGGGCCCGCCCACACCTCCTCGATGGCGCGGAAGGCGGGCCCGTAGTCGTAGCCGCGCTCGGCCAGCAGCCGGTAGCAGTCCGGCCCGTCGAGGTGCTGCCCGTGGGCGTCCGGGGCCGAGACGTCCAGCGCGGGCCCGTACGAGCGCCGCTGGCCGGTGCGGACCCGGCCGCAGGCGTGCACGGTCGGCTCGCCGCCGGCCGGGGTGGCGGCGACGGTGAAGCGGGCGTCCTCGGGCGCGTAGCCGAGCTGGACGGGGACGGGTTCGGTCTCGGAGAGGAAGAGCGCCCGGTTGAGCTCGACCTCGGCCAGCACCACCTCGGTGCGGCCGGTCAGGGCGCGGACGGCCTGCGCGGCCATCTCCAGGTACCCGGCGGCCGGGAACACCACCTGGCCCTCGATCCGGTGGTCGGTCAGGTACGGCAGCCGCTCGGGGTCGAGCGCGGTGGTCCAGCCGGGCTGGGCGCTCGCGGTGCGGCGGCCCAGGAGCGGGTGGTCGACCCGGCCGAGCCGGACCTGCTCGACCGGCTTGGGCTCGATCCAGTACCGGTCGCGCCGCCAGGGGTAGGCGGGCAGCGGCACCGGGCGGCCGGCCGGGTGCAGTGCGTCCCAGCTCAATTCGACGCCGAGGGTGTGCAGTTCGGCCAGGCTGCGGGCGAAGCGCTCGGGCTCGTCCTGGCGGCGGCGGATCGACGGCAGGGTGTGCGTCCGCTCGGCGCACTCGCGGATCGCATGCCCGAGGACGGGGTGCGGGCCGAGTTCCAGGAACAGTCCGTGCCCGTCCTCGGCCATCCGCTCGACGGCGGCCCGGAACCGCACCGGGTTGCGGACGTTCTCCCACCAGTACCCGCCGTCCAGCTCCGGCCCCCGGGCGAGTCCTTCCCGCGCGGTCAGGTAGAGCGGCAGCCGCGCCTCCTGCGGCTTGATCGCGGCGAGCGCGGCGATCAGCTCGTCCCGGATCGGGTCCATCCGCACGCTGTGGTAGGGGACTTCGACGTCCAGCAGGCGGGCGAAGACGCCCTGCTGCTTCAGTTCCTCGGCCAGCTCGCCGAGGGCTTCGGTGTCCCCGGCCAGGGTCACCGCGGACGGGCTGTTGACCGCCCCGAGCGAGATCCGGGTGCGGTACGGCCGGATCCGGCGCTCCGCCTCCGCCTCCGGCAGACCGACCGCGAGCATGCTGCCGGTGCCGGCCAGCCGCTGCTGGAGCCGGCTGCGGGCCAGCACCACCCGGACGGCGTCGGCGAGGTCGTACACCCCGGCCTCGTGGAACGCGGCGACCTCGCCGGTGCTGTGGCCCACCACCGCGTCGGGGCGCAGGCCGTGGCTCCGCCAGAGCGCCGAAAGTCCCACCTGGACGGCGAAGTTGGCGGGCTGGGCCACCCAGGTCTCGGCCATCCGGGAGTCCGTCTCGTCCCGGTCCAGTTCCGTCAGCAGTGACCAGCCGGCCTGCTCGCGGATCTCCCGGTCGACGACCCGCACGGCCTCCCGGTACACCGGCTCGCTCTCGTACAGGCCCCGGCCCATCCCCCACCACTGCGGGCCCATGCCGGTGAACACCCAGGCCAGACGGCGCTGTCTGCGCTCCCGGGCCCGGCCCTGGACCACCCGCGGGTGCTCCTCGCCGCGCTCGCAGGCGGCCAGCGCCTCGTCCAGGTCCTGCCGCGACGAGTACGTGACCGCGAGCCGCTCGGGCAGGTGCTGGCGGCGGTGCGCCAGGGTGTGGCCGAGGTCGGTGAGCGAGGCCCCGGTGGCGAGCTCCTGCCGTACGGCGGCGGCGAGTTCGGGCAGTCCGGCGGTGTCCTTGGTGCTCAGCGGCAGGACCGTGAAGACGGGCTCCGCGACCGCCGCGGCGGGCCCGGGGCGGGGCGGCTCCTCCAGCAGGACGTGCGCGTTGGTGCCGCCGAAGCCGAAGGAGTTGACGCCCGCGCGGGCCGGGCCGCGGTGCTCGGGCCAGTCGACCGGCTCGGTCGGGATCTCGAAGGGCAGCGCGGCCAGGTCGATGCCGGGGTTGGGCCGCTCCAGGTTGAGGTGCGGCGGGATGCGGCGGTGCTTGAGGGCGAGGGCGGTCTTGATCAGCCCGGCGACGCCGGCGGCGGCCTCGGTGTGCCCGATGTTGGTCTTGACCGAGCCGACGTAGCAGTGGTCGCCGGAGCGGCGGCCGATGCCGAGCACCCGGCCGAGCGCGGCGGCTTCGATCGGGTCGCCGACCGGGGTGGAGGTGCCGTGCGCCTCGACGTACTGCAGGCTGCCGGGCAGCACCCCGGCCTCGGCGCAGACCCGCTCGATCAGGGTGACCTGGGCGTCGGCGCTGGGGACGGTGATGCCGTTGGTGCGGCCGTCCTGGTTGACGCCGCTGCCGAGGATCACGGCGTGCACCGAGTCCCCGTCGCGCTGCGCGTCGGAGAGGCGCTTGAGCACGACCACGCCGACGCCCTCGGCCCGGACGTAGCCGTCGGCGGAGGCGTCGAAGGCGCGCGATCGGCCGTCCGCGGAGAGGAAGCCGCCCTTGGTCTCGGCGATCGTGTACTGCGGCGCCATGTGCAGCAACGCGCCGCCGGCCAGGGCGAGTTCGGTTTCGCCGCGGAGCAGGCTCTGGCAGGCCAGGTGGACCGCGACCAGCGAGGAGCTGCAGGCGGTGTCGATCGAGACGCTGGGGCCGCGGAAGTCGAAGCAGTGCGAGATCCGGTTGGAGACCATCGTCATCATGGTGCCGGTGGCGGTGTGCGCGGCGATGGTGGCGAAGTCGAGGTCGGCGAACTGCAGGATCTTCCAGTCGAGGGTGAAGGCGCCCATGTAGACGCCCACGTCCCGGCCGGCCAGCTCGCCGGGGCGCAGGCCGCCGTCCTCCAGGGCCTCCCAGCTGACCTCCAGGAGCTTGCGCTGCTGCGGGTCCATGTGCTCGGCCTCGCGCGGGCTGATCCCGAAGAAGTCCGGGTCGAAGGTGTCGAAGCCGTCGATGTAGCCGCCCCGGCCGCCGATCAGCCGCCCCGGCTTGGCCCGGTCCCGGCTGCCCAGGGTGCCGGTGTCGTACCGGTCGGCGGGCGTGTCGGTGAGACAGTCCCGACCCTCGATCAGGTTGCGCCAGTAGGTCCGGTGGTCGTTGGCGTGTCCCGGCAGGCGGCAGCCGATACCGGTGATCGCGATGGACTCGCGGGGCACGGCGAAGGGCGAGGAAGTCATGATCCAATCCGAGGGTGATGGCGTGACGCCGGGGACACGGGCTAGGGGGCGGCTGCGCGGACCGGAGTCAGACGGACTGCTCGGTGGTCTTCGCCCGGCGCCAGGGGTGCAACAGGCTGGCGCCGAGCTCGCCGGTCGTGGGGAACGCGGTCGGGTCGGTGAGGCCGACGGCGGTGGGCACTCGGCCGGGCCGCCAGGTGAAGCTCCCGAACACGTGGTCCCACAGCGAGAGGTCGGAAGAGTAGTGGCCGGCTTCGGCGAGGTCGGTGCTGTGGTGCAGGCGGTGGAGTTCCGGGCCGGCCAGGACGTGGCCGAGCGACCCGAGGTGGACGTCGATGTTCGCGTGGACGAAATACCCCTGAGCCAGAACGAATATTCCGACCACGAACACTGAATCCGCCGAGAATCCGATCAGCGCCAACGAAATCTGGACCACGGACTGTGCGACGAAGACGTCCAGGAAATGATTCACGCCGTTGTTCGCGACGTTCACCTTCTCCGGGACGTGGTGCACGCCGTGCAGCCGCCAGAGCCACCGGTTGCGGTGGGACCAGCGGTGCACGAGGTAGTCGCCGAGCGAGCCGACCAGCAGCGCGAGTGGAATCTCCGCCGCGAAGGGCAGCGCCGGGTGCGCCGGACCGAGCAGTTCGACCAGCGCCGTCACGAACCCCTGGGCCAGTGCGCCGCCGATCATGCTCAGCACGAAATAGACGCTGTACCAGCCGAGTTCACGCCGGTTCGGGTGCCAGTCGGTCCGGTACGGGATCAGCCGCTCCAGCACCGCCAGGTATCCGATGACGGCCACCAGGACGAGCGGGGAGACCCGGTCGGGCGCCCAGTGGAAGTGCAGGGTCGCGACGGCGACGCACAGCACACCCAGGAGCAGGAGCGGATGGGCGAGCCGGCGGGCAATGGCGTGCAGCACGCGCCCCCCGTTCTTCGCGGACTAACGACTGGAAACGTCAGAGACTCTAGCGGGACCCGATGGCCGGGGCAGTCATTCGACGTGTTAACGCCATGAATGACCCGATCGGCGGACCATACGCGCACGAAGTTGACGCTCGGACGGCGTGAAGGGGGCGCATTGCGCGGCAGAAACGGGAGTTGTCGGGGTGCGGCACCGTCACACCGCCGGGTGAGCGCCGTCGAGCGCCCTGCCCGTGACAGCCGCCGGTGACGCCCGCCCGCGCCGGCCACCCGCCGCCCTCAGGCCCGTACCAGCTCCGCCAGCCGCCTGGCGGCGCGCGGTTCGTACGCCGCCAGGCGGTCGCGCAGGCCGCGCAACTCGTGCGCGACCAGCGCGGGGAGGGCGGCCGCCGCAGTGGCCTCCAGGGCGGGGCCGAGGAGTTCGACGGCCGCGCGCGGATCGTGCGCGCAGACCAGGCAGTCCGCCGCCCGGACGACGAACAGCAGTCGGCTGGCCGGGAGTTGGGTCGGGCCGAGCAGGCCCAGCGCGGTCTCGGTGGCGCTCAGCGCCCGGCGGGCCAGCCGGGGGTCGTCCCCCGCCGCCGCGAGGTCGCGCAGCGCGGCGGCCGCGGCGGACTCGACCCGCATCCGCATCGAGGCGATGGAGAGCCAGGGCACGTCGACCTCGTCCTCGGCCCCGATGTGGTCCAGCTGTGCCCGGGCCAGGCCGATCTGCCGTACGGTCGCCGGGACGTCGCCGGTCAGGGCGTGCGCGCGGGCCCGGCTGATCCGGCCCATCGCGCCGGCCCAGGGCCGGCCGGGGGCGACCCGGTCGATCTCGCGGGCGTAGCCGAGGGCGGCTTCCGGGTCGCCGTCCAGCCGGCCCAGGATGCTCAGGTCGCTGAGCGTGCCGACCTGGGTGGCCTGGTCCCCGGCGAGCCCGGCCCAGATGAGCGCGCGGTCGTAGCAGGCCATCGCGGTGGCGTTGCGGCCGTCCTGCATGCGCAGCGCGCCGGCCGCGTGGGCGTGCTCGGCGGCCAGTCTGGCGAGCGGACGGCGCTGCGCGGCGGGAGCGCCGGCGAGTCGGGCGAGCACGGCGTGCAGGGTGCGTTCGACGGCGCCGGCCAGGCCCGGCCGGTCACCGGTCTCGCCGGAGCGCAGGTGGGCGGCGAGCAGTCCGGTCAGGGCGTGCGCGGTGGCCGCGTCCAGCGGCGGGGCGGCGGCCGGATCGGCGAGCGCCGCGGGGGCGCAGAACTCGGCGTGCAGTGCGGCCAGTTCGGCGGGCGCGGGGACGTCACAGCCCTCTGCGTCGTGCAGCGGGCAGAGCAGGCCGTAGTCGGGCAGCCGCGCCGGGGCGGGCGCGGCGGGGGCCGGGCCGACCGGGGCGACGCCCGGCAGCGGGGGCCGCAGCAGGGCGGGTGAGAAGGAGTCGAGGGCGCAGAGTTCGGAGGTCTCGGCGCGCAGGCAGGCGGCGCTCACCTCACCGCCCGCGCCGAGGAGTTCGTCGATCCGGTCGGCGACCCTGGGGGTGACCCGGCGGGCCCCGTGCTCGATCTTGCTGACCGCGGTGTGGTCGTAGCCGATCCCGGCGCCGAGCTGCGCCTGGGTGAGGCCGGCCCGGCGCCGCCAGTGCCGCAGCCGGGCTCCGAACTCCCGCCAGGCGCCTCGGCCCTGGCCGGTCGGCGGTGCCGGAATCCCCGCCGAAGGGGCCACTCGGTTCCGCTCCACGGCTGCCTCCCCGGGGGCGTGGCGCCGTCCCCGGCCGATCGCGGGGCCCGCCGACGATTCCAGTGGTTCCGACGACTCCGCCGGCTCCGACGGCTCGGATGACACCGGCGACTCCGGCGACTCCGATGACCAGGACGGTACTCGATGGCCACCCGCGCCGTACATGACGTGGTCTCAACCACTCGAAGAAGACCGCAGCTTGACGCAAAGCCGAGCGGCGGGCTTGACGGAATTTGCCAACCCTATGCATCGCCCGCACCATCCATTGACCCGAGCATGACGCCATGTGAGGGTTCGGGCACCCGAGCGCGGACGGCCCGCACGGCCGTCCCCCGGACGCGGCCTGCGGTGCACCACCAGCCCATGCCGTCCGCGGTCGAGGACCCCCACATGCGAGGAGCCTCGATGCAACGCAGAGTTTCCACCGGCCGGTTGCTCACCACGGCGACCACCCTGACCGTACTGGCCGGCCTGATCGCCGCCACCGCGGGGCCGGCCACCGCCGCACCCACCCCCTCCCCGGCACCGCCGAGCGCCCTGGCCGCCGCCGTCAACGCCGCCGACGCCGCTGCCGCGGCCGGCCTGGACGCCCTGGCCAAGGGCCCCGGCGAGACCTACGAACGCAAGGCCGTCACCCCCTGGGTCGGCGGCCTCTACTCCGTCGCGTACGAGCGCAGCTACCGCGGCCTGCCGGTGGTCGGCGGCGACGCGGTGGTGCTCGCCGACGGGCAGGGCAAGGTCCGCGGCCTGCAGTCCGCCGTCACCGGCCCGGTCGGCGGCTCCGTCACCCCGCGGATCGGCGCGGACCAGGCGGAGAGGACCGCCCGCACCCAGCTGCCCGCCGTGGACGCCGTGGCGTCGAACCGGCTGGTCGTCCGGGTCAAGGACGGCAGCGGCGGCCGGCTCGCCTGGGAGACCGTGCTGAGCGGCCACCGGGGGAACGCCCCGAGCCGGCTGCACGTCTTCGTGGACGCCGCGACCGGCGAGGCCATCGACCACTACGACGAGGTCCACGCCGGCACCGTCACCAGCAAGTGGAACGGCCCGGCCCCGGTCACCATCAGCACCACCGGCTCGGGCGGCTCGTACTCGCTGCGCGACCCCAACCGGCCCGGCCTGACCTGCTCCGACTACAGCACCGGCCAGGTGTTCTCCAAGTCCGGCGACTCCTGGGGCAACGGCAGCCCGTCCACCAAGGAGACCGGCTGCGGCGACGCGATGTTCGCGGCCCAGAAGGAATGGGACATGCTCCGCGACTGGCTGGGTCGCAACGGGCACAACGGCAACGGCGGCAGCTGGCCGGTGAAGGTCGGCCTCAACGACGTCAACGCCTACTGGGACGGCAGCTCGATATCCATCGGCCACAGCCAGGCCAACGAGTGGATCGCCTCCATCGACGTGGTCGGCCACGAGTTCGGCCACGGCATCGACCAGTACACCCCGGGCGGCGCCAACAACGAGTCCGGCCTGGGCGAGGCCACCGGCGACATCATGGGTGCCCTCACCGAGGCCTACGCCAACGAGCCCGCGCCGTACGACAGCCCGGACTACACCGTCGGCGAGATGATCAACCTGGTCGGCAGCGGGCCGATCCGCAACATGTCCAACCCCTCGCAGGTCAACAACGACCCGAACTGCTACTCCTCCTCCATCCCGAACACCGAGGAGCACGCGGCGGCCGGTCCGCTGAACCACTGGTTCTACCTGCTGGCCGAGGGCTCCAACCCGGGCGGCGGCAAGCCCACCAGCCCGACCTGCAACAACTCGACGGTCACCGGCGTCGGGATCAAGGACGCCGGCCGGGTCTTCTACGGCGGCATGCTGCTCAAGACCAGCGGCATGACCTACAAGCGCTACCGCACCGCCACCCTGACGGCGGCGAAGAACCTGGACCCGTCCTGTACCTTCTTCAACCGGGCCAAAGCCGCCTGGGACGCGGTCAGCGTGCCCGCGCAGAGCGGTGACCCGACCTGCACGCCGTCCGGCACCAACGACTTCTCGCTGTCGCTCGGCCCGGCGTCCGGCTCGGTCCAGCCCGGCTCCACGACCACGGCGACGGTCGGCACCGCCCTCACCTCGGGCACCGCGCAGTCCGTCAACCTGAGCGTCTCCGGCGCCCCCGCCGGGGTCACCGCGACGGTCAGCCCCTCGTCCGTGCAGACCGGTTCGTCCGCCACGCTGACCCTGTCGGCCTCCTCGGGCGCCCCGGCCGGGACGTACGTGATCACCGTCACCGGCACCGCCGGCCCGGCCACCCACACCGCCCAGTACACCCTGACCGTCGGCGGCGGAGGCACCCCCGGCGGGCCCGCACCCGACATCGACGTCGCCAAGGTCCAGGCCCACCTGTCGCAGCTGAACAGCATCGCCAACCAGAACGGCGGCAACCGTCGGGCGGGCACCGCCGGGCACAGCCAGTCGGTGGCGTACCTCAAGGCCAAACTGCAGGCCGCCGGATACACCGTCAGCGAGCAGACGTGCACCTCCTGCACCTACCGGTCCGACAACCTGATCGCCGACTGGCCCGGCGGCCCCGCCGACCAGGTCACCATGTTCGGCGCCCACCTGGACAGCGTCGGCGCCGGCCCCGGCATCAACGACAACGGCTCCGGCTCGGCCACCCTGCTGGAGAACGCCCTGGTGCTCGCCCAGCAGAACCCGTCGCTGACCCGGCACGTCCGGTTCGCCTGGTGGACCGGCGAGGAGCAGGGCCTCCAGGGCTCCCAGTACTACGTCGGCCAGCTCGGCTCGAGCCAGCGCTCCGCGATCAAGGCCTACTACAACTTCGACATGGTCGGCTCCCCCAACGCCGGCTACTTCATCAACAACATCTCCTCCTCGGCCTCCGCGCCGATGAAGGCCTACTGGGACTCGCTCAACCTCCAGCCCGAGGAGAACGTCGAGGGCCAGGGCCGCTCGGACGACTACTCCTTCCAGCAGGCCGGCGTCCCCACCTCCGGCTACGCGGCCGGCGCCGACGCCGTCAAGACCTCGGCACAGGCCGCCAAGTGGGGCGGAACGGGCGGCCGTTCGTACGACTCCTGCTACCACCAGTCCTGCGACACCACGAGCAACGTCGACGCGACGGTGCTCAACCGCAGCGCCGACGGCGTGGCCTACACCATCTGGAAGACCTCGGTCGGCGGCAGCACGCCCGCCAACGACTTCTCCCTCGCGGTGAACCCGGCCACCGCCACCGTCAAGCCCGGTGACAGCGCCACGGCGACGGTCGCCACCGCCACCACCTCCGGCTCGGCCCAGACCGTCAACCTGACCGCCTCGGGCGCCCCGGCCGGCGTCACCGTCGCCTTCAGCCCGTCCTCGGTGCAGTCCGGCGGCTCCGCGACGGTCACCCTCGCGACCACCACCGCCACCCCGGCCGGCACCTACAGCATCACCCTCACCGGGACCGGCACCGCCAACCACAGCACCAGCTTCTCCCTGGTCGTGGGCAACGGGAACCCCAACCCCGGCGGCACCTGGACGCCCGGCACCACGTACAAGGCGGGCGACACCGTGACCTACAACGGGGTCACCTACGTCTGCCTCCAGGGCCACACCGCCCAGGTCGGCTGGGAGCCGCCGATCGTCCCGGCCCTGTGGCAGCCGGTGTGACCGGGGCGGCGCCCTGAGGCCGTCGTCACCTGACGCCCTGTGAAGCCGCTGCGCCGCGGTCCGTCGAGGGGGACGGACCGCGGCGCAGCCGTGTGCGGGGAGGGCGGGGCCGGGCCCTCAGCCGGGATGAAAGGCGACCCGGACGGAGGAGTCGAAGGGCAGGATCAGCCCGTTGCCGGTCTCCCAGGTCCAGTCGCGCGGGATCAGGAACATCCGGCCGCCGGAGTGGGCCAGCAGCCGCAGGCCCTCGTAGCGGTACCGGAACCGTGCCCCCTGCTCCACGTCGGGCAGCACCGTCTCCCGCACCCCCGCCCACCCCAGGTGCAGGCGCTCCGAGGTGTCGAGGACGACCGCCGGACGCCGGTAGAGGTGCTGGGCGAGCTGCTCGGCGTCCGCCGTCCCCTTCTGCTGGGCGTAGCCGTCGACCGCCCAGTACGAGCAGAGCACGATGATCGCCACGCTGATGCCCAGCGCCGCGCGCTCCCCGGTCAGCGGGTAGTCCGCGCCGGTGCCGCGCACGTACATCAGCCGGGCCAGCACCCCGAGCAGCAGCGCGCCGCCGATCAGCAGCGGGGTGCCCATGGGGCCGGCGTCGATCACCTCGAAACCGGCCAGGAGGCCGAACAGCAGCAGCGGGACGACCAGCGCGGTGACGGCCAGGCAGACCCACCGGAGGGCTCGGACGCCGCTCCCGTCCCTGCCCCCCTCGCCGCCGACCGCCCTGGTCGCGAGGTGGTAGCCCAGCGCACCGAGCAGCGCACCGCACAGCGCCACCCCGGCCGGGACGTAGAGCGCGGGGGAACTGCGCAGCAGCAGGTCCTGGGTGGCGAAGCCGATCGTGCCGGCGTCGATGCCAAAGTAGCTGTAGAGCGAACTGGTGTAGGCGTAGCCGAAGAAGAAGAGCAGCGCGGTGAGGAGGGTGGTCGGGGCGACCCAGGTGGCGAGCTTGGCGATCCAGTCGGTCCAGGGCTTGACCTCCGGCTGCTTGACCTCCGGCTGCTTCGGCTCAGCCGGGGCCTCCTCCTCGGCAGGGCTCAGGGGTTGCTCCCGGCGCCTGTGGAGGCACCACCGTTGTCCGGGGTACCACCGTTGTCCGGGGTACCACCGTTGTCCGGGGTACCACCGTTGTCGGGGGTGCCGCCGTTGTCGGGGGTGATGATCGCCACGGTGCCCATGGCCTGGATCCGCTCGCTGGCGCCGTCGACCGTCACCGTGAGGCAGATCGTGCGCTTCTTCGTGCCCGGCTGCCAGGCCGGAAGGGTGAACGTGACGTCCTTGCCCACACCGTCGGTCACCGGGACCGGCTGCGAGTCAGGATGGGTGGCGTACCGCGAACTGCCGCAGTCCGCCACCTTGCTGACCGTCGCCTGGAAGCTGGTCTTCGCCGTGAAGGACAGCGTGATCCGGGCGGTGTTGTCCGTGCCCTGGACGTTCGCCGACGGCTCGCCGGCCGTCCGGAACCCGCCCTGGTTCCCGGTGTCCCTGGTCCGCTGGTCGTCCGGCTGCCCCTGAGCGGTGGTCTGGCCGTTCTGTCCGGCTTGGGTCGCCGAGCCGGAGTCGCCGCCACCACCGCCGCAGGCCACCAGGGCCGGTACGAACAGGACGGCCGCCAGCCACCGGGCCGCTCGACCGCTCCTGCCGCCTCCGATGTGCCGGGTCCCGGGCATGCGTTCTCCCATCCGCGCAGCGAGCAGGGCCGGTTGGCCCCGCCGCACGGTACCCGTTCGCATACGGCGGGGCGGTCCGCCACGCGGGCCCCGGCCCGGCCCGCCACCCGGTCGGCGCAACCCGGTCGGCCCTCGGCCTGGCATAGAGTCTGAACCGACGAACCGTCAGCAGGCCGTCAGCAGAGTGGCAGGACGGCAGGCCGCAGCAACCCGGAAGGAACCCACCCGTGAGCACGGACACCCGCCCGGTACCGGAGCTGGCCCCCGAGGCCGTCGAGCAGTGGCGGGCCGAGGAGGTCGAACTCGTCGAGTTGCTGGCCCGGGTGCAGCGCGGCGTCGGCGGCGTCGCCGCGTTCCGGCTCGGCCCGACGCCCACCGTCCTGGTCACCGACCCGGCGGCGGTGCAGCACGTCCTGGGCCGCCACCCGGACCGGTACGTCAAGCGCTCGCACCGCGCCCGGATGCTCGTCGGGGACGGCGTGCTGTCCGCCACCGGGGACGCCTGGAAGCGCCAACGGCGCTTGCTGCAATCGCAGTTCACCGGCACCGGGATGCGCAGGTACGAGCAGCGGATCGCGGCGGCGGCGCGCCGGACCGCCGAGCGCTGGGAGGGGTACCGGCGCAGCGGGGAGACCTTCGACGTGGGCGAGGAGATGCGCCGCTTCGCCCTGGACACGGTCTGGCGGGCGCTCACCGGGCTGCCGCTGGACGATCGCACGGACCGCGGACTCCGCGCGGTGGAGCGGGTGGTGGCCGCCATGCCGAAACTGCCGACCGACGCGGCGGACGCCCGGGACGCGGTCGCCGAGGACCTGGCGCTGGTCGACGCCGTGGCGCACGCCGCGATCGAGGCGGCGCGGTCGGCCGGTCCGGCGGAGGAGCCGGGCGTGCTCCGGGTCCTGCTGGACGCGGGCGGGCAATTCCCCGAGTACACCGACCGGTTGATCCGCGACGAGCTCGTCACGCTGCTCGTCGCCGGACACGAGACCACGGCCACCACCCTGACCTGGCTCTTCCTGCTCCTCGACCACCACCCCGAGGCCCGGACAGCCGACCCGCAGGCCCTGGTGAGCGAGACGCTGCGGCTCTACCCGTCCGCCTGGCTGCTCCCCCGGCACGCCGTCGAGGACGACGTCATCGCCGGCCACCACATCGCCGCCGGAACGGACGTGCTGGTCTGCCCGTACCTCACCCACCGCGACCCGGCCCTGTGGCCCGACCCCGAGCGCTTCGACCCGACCCGCTTCGCCCCGGGCTCGGACCGCCCCGGCCACCTCGGCGCCTACCTCCCCTTCGGCCTCGGCGCCCGCGCCTGCCTGGGCACCCAGTTCGCCCTCCGGGAGACCACCGCCCTGCTGGAACTCCTGCTGCCGATGGGCGAGTTGGAGTTCCGCGCCAAACCGACGGGCGCCGCCTACAGCATCACCGTACGACCGGCCGGGCCGACGCCCGCGGTCCTGCGCTGACCGCCCCGGGAGTGTGCGCGGGCCTCGGTGTCACAACGCCGCGTCGAGATCCGTCGGGACAGTGACAGCACCGCTGATCGCACCGATCACCCCGATCGCGCCGATCACCCTGCTGACGCTGATCACCCTGCCGGCACCGATCACGATGATCCCGCCGCTCCCGAGAGGAACACGATGTCGACCACCCGATCGATCACCACCGAGATCCCGCAGCGCCCCCGCATGGCCCAGGACCCGGTCCAGCTCATCCCCGAACTCGCCGAGGTCTCGGCCGCGTTGTTCAAGGCCACCGGCAACCGCTCGGTGCCCCGCGCCACCATCAGCCTGGTCCAGCTGCGCGCCGGCCAGATCGCCGGGAACACCTACCTGACCGTCCTGCACACCGGCTTCCTCCGCAAGGCCGGCGAGAGCGAGGAGCGGATCACCTCGGTGGCCTCCTGGCAGGACTCGCCGTACTTCACCGCCCCCGAGCGCGCCGCGCTCGCCCTCGCCGAGGCCGCCCTCCAGCCCAACCCGCACGGCGAACGCGTCTCCGACGCGCTGTACGCCGAGGCCTCCGAGCACTACGACGAGAAGTCCCTCGCCACCCTGATGATCGCCATCGGCCAGGTCAACTTCTTCACCGCCATCGCCCTCATCGCCAAGCCCGTCCCGGGCCGCTCCTTCACCGACCCCTGGGCCTGACACCCCAGCGCCGTACCGGACGACCCGCCAGGCACCCGCGCCCGGCGGGTCGTCCCGCTGTCGACCGATCACCCCGATCCGCTTAGGCTGGTCCGCGCCCGAACGGATGCACGAACCGGCCGGCCGGGCCGCGGACCGGAAGCCGGAGGGGGCGGGTCCGCGCGACACGAAGCACCGCGAAGCACCACGAAGTCCACAGGGGGGACGAAGACATGCGCGAGGAACAGGAGCCCGACGGGCACGACCGGCACGACGGGCACGCCGCGTACGACGGGTATGGCGGGCACGCCGCGTACCACGGGTATGGCGGGTACGACGGGTACGACGAACTCGACGAGAACCAGGTCGGGTTCGAGAGCGCGGACGAGGACGAGGACGAAGCCCCGCGCCGCTCGGGCGCGCGGCGGGCCGTGCTGGTGGCGGCGGGCGGGGTGTTCGCCGCGCTGCTCGCGGTCGGCGGGTACGGCGCCTACAACGTGATGAACGCCGTGACTGGCGGCGCGTCCTCGGGTGGAAGCGGCCAACAGGGGTCAGACAGCGCGGCGAAGGCCCCGCAGGAGCCGCCGACCGCCGCGCAGGCCGAGACGGTGGCGAAGGACTTCCTGGCAGCCTGGGGCCGCGGGGACATGACGGCCGCCTCCGCCCTCACCGACCAGCCGGACACCGCCCGCGCCGCGCTGACCGTGTTCCACGAGAACGTGCCGGCCCGCTCACTCGCACTGACCGGAACGGGCGCGGCGCCGTCCGGCGCAGGCCCGGCGTCGTCCGGCGCCCCGAGCGGGCCGTCGCTCGGCTTCCGGGTGAAGGCCGAGTTCGAGGGCGCGACGGGCGCCTGGGAGTACGACAGCGCGCTCAGCGTCGTCCGCGCCCAGGACGGCCGGGCCGTCGTCCACTGGGCGCCGACCGTGATCCACCCCCACCTCGGCCCGGGCCGGACGATCGCCGTGAAGCCGCTGCCCGACCCGGTGTCCAAGCCGACCGACCGCAACGGCAAGCCGCTCGAGGGCTTCCCGTCGCTGAACGCCGTGCTGCCCCAGATCGCGCCCGCCGACGGCGCGACCGCCGTCACCGGACGGGCCGTCGTGCTCTCGGGCGGCTCCGGGAAGGATCCCGAGCAGCTGTTCGTGCTGACCCCGCCGAGCGCGCCGCAGGTCAAGCTCACCCTCGACGCCGACCTCCAGCAGGTCGCCGAGGAGGCCGTCAAGCAGCAGTCGGCGGGCGGCAAACCGGCCTCGCTGGTGGCCGTCCAGCCGAGCACCGGCCACATCCTCGCGATGGCCTACTCGCCGAGCGGGTTCAACCGCGCCGTCGCGGGCGGCCAGCCGCCCGGCTCCACGATGAAGGTCATCACCTCGGCCGCACTGCTGGAGGCCGGGGTGTCCCCGGACACCCCGGCGCCGTGCAAGGACACCACCTACTCCCCGCGTGCCTGGCACAACGACGAGCCCGGCGACTTCCCCTCGTACACGCTCACCGACGACTTCACCCACTCCTGCAACACCGGCTTCATCGACAAGGGCCTGGAGAAGCTGCAGCCCGGCACGCTCACCAAGGTCGCCCGCGACCAGTTCGGCCTCGGCCTGGAATGGCACATCGGCATCCCGAGCCGGGACGCCACCATCCCGCTGCCGGGCAGCAAGGACGAGGCCGCCGCCGAGTACATCGGCCAGGGCCAGATCCAGGTCAACTCGCTGCTGATGGCCTCGGTCGCCGCCACCGTGCAGAGCGGAACGTTCCGCCAGCCCGTCCTGCGGGAGGACGCCAAGCGCGCCACGGCGCCCGGGAAGCTGCCCGCCGACGTCGCCCGCGACCTGCGCACGATGATGGCCAAGACCGCCACCCAGGGCACCGCCCGCGGCCCGATGTCCGGCCTGTCCGGCCAGATCGGCGCCAAGACCGGCACCGTCGAAGCCGGCAGCCAGGCCACCAACAGCTGGTTCATCGCCTACCGCGGCGACCTCGCCGTCGCCGCCGAGGTCGAAGGCGGCGGCCACGGCAACAGCGCGGCCGGCGTGGCGGCGGCCCAGGTCCTGAAGGCCGGCGGCAAGGGCTGACGACTGCCCCCGCCGACCGCGGCCACGCGGCCGGCGGGGGCCGGACCCTCTCAAGGAGCTCGGGCATGGGAATGACCCTGCGGCGCTACCCCCGTGCCGCCACCGTCCTGGCAGCCCACGCCCGCCACGCCCGCGACCTGCCGCCGACCGTCGAGCGCTACTGCCTCGTCGCCGCGCCGGCACTGCACCTGGCCGCCGAATCCGCCGAGTACTCCGGCTGCACCGAGGCAGAGCGCGACGCGATCCTCGCCGCCCACCTCTCGCTCCTCGACCGCGAGGACTGGTACCGGACGGCCCGCACCGCCCTGACCGCGCGGAACACGTGGCTCCTCTGGTTCGCGGACTTCAGCGGCTCCCGGCTGCGCCTCCGGGTGTTCGAGGAGTGGAAGTCGGCCGACGGGGCCCGGGAGGAAGGCTGATGGCCGTGCGAGGGGCTCGGGGAGCGCCCGAGCTGATCGATCCCACCGTCCGGTTGCGGGCGTCGTTCCTCGCGGCGGTGGCCGAGTACCGCGCGGATCGCGGCCACCCCCTCCCGTGGTTCGTCACCGATGTCGACCCGTCGGCGTTGACCGACACCACCGCTTTCGGCACCTACGTCGCCCGGGTGCTCGCCGAACGCACCGAGGCCGGCGCACGCCGGGACGCGGGTGTGCCGATGACGACGCTGTGGTGGGCCGACGCCGACGAGCTACTGGGCAGGATCGCGATCCGGCACCGGCTGACCCCGAACCTGGCGCGGGTCGGCGGCCACATCGGCTACGACGTGCGGCCGGGCGCCCGGCGCAAGGGGCACGCAACCGCGATGCTCGCCGCAGCCCTGCCGGTCGCCGCCGCACTCGGCATCACGGAGGCGCTGCTGACCTGCGACGAGGCGAACCCCGCGTCCCGGCACGTGATCGAGGCCAACGGGGGCCGCCTCACCGGCACGGACGGCGGCAAGCTCCGCTACCTGGTGCCGACGGCCTGACTCCCTCACACCCCCGAAGCGGCCGGTTACGGGCGAGGGTGTCGAGGGGGCGGCAGCGGGCTGTGTTCAGGACGGGTCCTCGCCGCGGATCAGCGTCAGGGCGGGCCGCGGCGGTGTGTGCTCCGCCTCCTGCTCCGCCATCAGTTCGGCCAGCATCCGGGCGCCCATTTCGCGGAACCGGGCCTTGCGCTCCTCGTCGGCCTCCTCCTCGCCCGGGTAGAAGGCCAGGTGGACAGCGCCGTTCTCCGCGTCCCAGCTGTAGCTGCGGTACGGGGGCAACGGCTCGTGGTCGTGTCCGCACTCGCACTCGTGCTCGTGATCGTGCTCGCCCGTCATGGGGAACCTCCGGTGCTCGTCGTCGAGGGGGCCTCACATGGGTAACGAGCCCGCCCCGGGAAGGGCGCGCGGCGTGTCAGCTGCCGACGATGCGGAAGACCGGGCACCCCGCCCGCAGGGGGAGGTCAGCCGGAGGCCGGGCGAGACGTCAGCGGGAGGTCAGCGGGAGGTCAGTCAGAGTTCTCCCGAGTCCGGGTTCCGGCTCGGGTCCGTCATCGGGTCCGTCATCGGGTCACTCTCCAGTGTGAGTCGGTGCTGATCGCTGACAGAATGCCCCCCATGCCCTCCTCCCCCCGTACGGACCCCGCTCCTGCAGCCTCTCCTCTCGCCGAGGCCCGGCTGCGCGGCGTCGCGGCCAACCCGGGTGCGCCGTCCGGAGTCCTGCTGCGCCTGCTGGACCCGTCGGCGCGCTCGGCGTGGACGGTCCTGTGCGAGGGACGCGCCCTTCCGGCGGAGGTCGTCGAGGCGGTGCTCGTGCACCCCCAGCGGGCGGTGCGCGTCGCGTTCGCCCGCAACCGGTACGTGGCGCCCGCGCAGCGCGGCCGGCTCGTCGACGATCCCGACGCGCTGGTCCGCGAAAGGCTGGCAGGCGGACCGCGTCCACGGTTCGGCGCCCTCGAGGCACTGCCCGACGACGTGTTGGAAGCCCTGATGACCGCGCGGGACGACGACCGCCCGGACCAGCTGCTGACCGCCGCCGAGATCGCCACCGAGCTGGTGTGCTCCGAGCAGATCCCGCAGTCCTTCCGGCGCGGGCTGATTCGTCACCCGAACCCCGAGCTGCGGGCGAAGGCCGTCGGCCTGTGGCTGTCGCTCACCACCGAGCAGCGCGACGCGCTGCTGGCCGACCCGGTGCCCGCCGTGGCCGAGGCCGCGCGCCTGAGCAGCCGGAATCTGGACCCGGAGGCGATGGAAGCGGACCTGCCGGACCGCGACTGCCATGGCCGGAACATGATCCTCTTCAACTACGCCGTCTCCCCCGCGATGGCGCAACGGTGCCTCGCGGCGGGCCGTGACCTGCAGTCGCTGGCCCAGAACCCCTACACGCCCGTCGAGTTCCTCCCCCGCCTCGCCCGCGAACCCGATCCGGAGGTGCGCGCGCGTGTCGCCGCCCGGGCCGACACGGACCCGGCGCTGCTCGCCGAGTTGGCGCAGGATCCGGAGGACACCGTACGGATCCGGGCCGTGCTGCACCCGCTCCCCCGCACCTGGCCGGAGCGACGCGCCATCGACCGGGTCATCGGCCGGCCGGCCGAGCAGGTCGGCCCGGTCCGCGAGATGTTCCAGGAGCCGGAGACGAGCTGGTACGAGGCGTGCGCGGTCTCCCCGGAACCGGTCCTCCGGCGGGTCGCCGCGACCTGCGCGCGGCTGCCGCAGGAGCTGGTGCACCGTCTGGCCGAGGACGCCGACCCGGACGTGCGCCACCTCCTGGCCTACAACCACCCGCTGGCCCCGCCCGCGACCGTCCTCGACGCCTTCATCGCCACACCCCGGCAGCGCCCCTACCTGCTCACCCTGTCCCGGCTCCCCCGCACCGGGCTCACGCACCTCCTCGACCACGAGGACGCCGAGGTCCGCGCCCTGGCCGCCGCCGACACCGGCCTCGCGCAGCCGCCCGTCCGGCACCTGGCCGACCCGGATCCGCGCGTCCGACGGGCCGCGGCGGCGAACCCGCTCCTGCCCCTCGACCTGGTCGAGTCGATCCTGAACGCGTCGTTCCTGGACGCATCGATCCCGGACGCATCGATCCTGGGCGATTCGCTTCCGGAGGCGTCGGAGTCGGCCGACCCGGACCTCGTCGAGGGCGCGTCCGCCAACCCGGCCCTGTCCGCCGAACGCCTCCATGCGCTGCTCGACCGCGGCGGGCTGCCGGCGGTCGGCGGCGAATAGACTGCCGCACCATGTTCGAGTACCACGGGTGGATCAACGTCCTGGAAACGGCCGAAGCCGAGGACGACGACATCACTCTCGTCGACGCCCGCCTGCGGGAGATCGCCGACGGCATCCAGCGCCGGATCGACGAACTCGCCGACCCGTACCTCCTCGACCTGCGGTGGATGAACGGCGTGCTCTTCCTCCACCTCGGCGGCCAACCGAACCACCGGAACCCGGACATCCTCGACCTCTTCCGCGAGGTCGGCGAGCGCGCGCCCGGGTCGTACGGCCTGCTGCACGTGCGCGACGACGAGGACCGCGCTCACGAGAACGACATCCGTGTCCTCAGGATGGTCCGCGGCCGGGTCACCGAGCACACCGAGCCGCTGCTGTCGCCGTGCGTCCCGGTGCTGGAGGACCCGTTCGGAGGCTGAGCGGTTGCCCGTCCCCGTTCGGTTGGCCGTCCCTGTTCGTGGCCTCTCCGCACGCAGTGGCCCTCCTCCCCTCATGGTCCCTCAGTAGTCGGGCAGGTCGAAGACCGTGGCGGCACGGAAGGCCGCGTCCATCTCCGGCCCGGGCCGGTCGAAACCCGGCCCGCCCACGGCGGACGCGCCGTCGCCTCCGTAGAGGGTGGCGGTCAGTTCGAGGATGGCCTGGTTGGCCGCCACGTGGTCGCGCAGCCGCCGCTCGTAGGCGGGGTAGGCGGTCCGGTGGTCGCCGTCCGCCGTGTGCAGTTCCCCGGCCAGGACGTAGGCGGCGGTCAGGGCCACGCTGGTGCCCTGGCCGGTGAACGGGGAGCAGCAGTAGCCTGCGTCGCCGAGCAGGGCGACACGGTCGTTGGACCAGCGGTCCATCCGGATCTGGGCGACGACGTCGTAGTGGAAGGCCTCCGTCTCCCACATCCCCCGGAGGAATCGCGGCATCTCCCAGCCCAGGTGGGCGCAGCGCTCGGCGACCACCCGGCGCTGCGCGGCGCGGTCGCGCGGCAGCATGCGGTCGAGCGGTTCGTCGGAGGCGAAGCCGGCGAAGACCCGCAGCTCGGTGTTGTCTCGGACGGTCATCACCAGGCAGTCCCAGCCGGTGTCGGACTGCTGGATGACCTCCCAGCGGTCGAGGCCGAGGTGGTTGGGAACGCTCCAGCCGGCGACGTACGTGCCGATGGGGTGCAGGTAGTCGGCTTCGGGGCCGAAGACGAGACGGCGGGTGTTCGAGTGCAGGCCGTCGGCGCCCACGACCAGGTCGAAGGACTGCTCGGTGCCGCTGCGGAACCGGACCTGGACGCCGTCCCCGTACTGCACGAGGGTGTCGATCGAGTCGTCGAACCGGTACTCGACGCCCGGTCCGGCCGCTCCCGCGATCAGCTCCGCGAGTTCGTCCCGCAGGATCTCCACGTCGGGGCCGCCGACCGGGCCGCCACTGGCCGTCCACTCGGTGGTACGGCTCAGCTCGCGCCCGTCCCCGTCGACCACCGACATCCCGCGCAGACCGGTCGTCCGGGCCCGGACCTCCTTCAGCAGGCCCATCCGCTCGACGACCTCCAGGGCGTTGCCGCGGATGTCCACCGCCTGGCCGCCGCCGCGCAGCGCCGGGGCGCGCTCGACGAGGGTGACGCGGAAGCCGTAGCGCTCCAGCCAGTAGGCGAGGGCGGTACCGGCGATCCCGCCGCCGGAGACCAGGACCGAGGCCCGGCGCGCGCTGCTGTTCGACACGGTGTTGCTCAACGCGCTGTTGCTCGACACGGTGCTGTTCGAAGCGGTGTCGCTCGACACGGTGTCGCTCGACACGGTGCTGTTCGGCACGGTGGACCTCCCGTGGGTCGGTGATGCTGCCGTGAACCAGCCTGTGGCGGGCCACCCACAGGACACGGACAGCCCGCTCACAGCACCGGCACGCCACCGGCGGGGCGCTGACAGGGCGTCGTCAGCGGAAGCCGGAAGCCCCTGAAGGGAGGGCAGTTGGCACCCCGCCCACACGCCACCCCGCCCGAGGTCACCGTCGGCCGCCGGGGCGAACCCGCCATCCGTGACCCTGCCCGGCGGGGCGACCGGCGGCGGTGCGATCATCCTCGGATGCGCGCGATCGACGAACTGACCGAAGTGGACGATCCGGCGTGGCCGGAGCTGGCGGGGGTGCTCGCGGCGGGCCAGGTGTCCGCCCGGGTGCTGCCCGCCGACCGCGAGGAGGGGCGCCGCTGTCTGCTGCAGTTGCAGGTCACGGCACGCTCCACGCTCGGCGCCCTGGTACTGAACACCGGCGGGCTGCTCCTGGACCACGGCTGGGTGCGTGTCTTCGGCGGCGGCCCGGCCGCGGACGGCGGCCTGCCGAGCCTGGGACGGGTCAACCGCTTCCCCGCCGCGTTCGACCCGGCCTGGCAGCCGGCCGCCGGCCTGGTCGTCGGTCATGACGTCGTGGGCGGCGTCTTCGCGCTCAACGGCCACGATCCGGCCGCCGCGGGCCGCCCGGGGCTGCCGGGGCAGATGACCTACTTCGCCCCGGACACGCTGGAGTGGGAGGCCCTGGACATGGGCCACTCCGCGTGGGTCTCCTGGCTCCTCTCGGGCCACCCGGAGGCCTTCTACGACGCCCTGCGCTGGCCCGGCTGGCGCGCGGAGGCCGAGGAACTCGCCCTGTCCCAGGGGATCGCGGTGTTCCCGTTCCTGTGGTCGGAGGAGGCGCAGACGGACCCGTCCGCCACGTCCCGGCGAGCGGTTCCGATGCGCGAAGTCCTCGGGGTGGCGGCCGACTTCGCGCGCCGCCTGGGGCCGTGCGACCCCGGGTTCCTCGGCGAGGTGTAGGGCGGCCCGGGCATCGGATGGCGTAGTACTTCTCGCGCCGCCCATGGGTGTTGAGAAGACTGACCAGCGTGTCCTCCACCGTGAACGCCGGAACCTCCCGCCACGAGCAGGTCCTTGTCGGCGCGCTGCGGGCGAGGGCCTCGCGCGGCGCGCTGACCGCCGAGGCCGTGGTCCTCGCCCAGGGGCGCCTCCAGACCCCGTCCCCCTGGCCGACCGGCATGCCCCGCCGAGGCAACGGCGGCGCCTGCTTCCCCAACGCGTCGCGCATCGCCGGTAGATCACCCGCCCTGGCGTACGTCGAGGGCTACGTGATCGAGGACGACGGCACCGTCTCCCGCCACGCCTGGTGCGCCGACGAGCACGGCCACGCCCTCGACCCGACCTGGCCCGACGGACGCGCCCGCGCCTATGCGGGCATCGGCATGGCCCTGGCCTGGGTCACCGCCGTCCAACGGCGCACCTGCACCCAGACGCGCTTCCCTGGTGTGCTGGACGCCGCCGTCCAGCACACCAGGGACGCCGACCGGGTCCTGACCTACGGAATTCCGCCGGAGGCACTCCTCACCCTCGGCCGCGACCTGCCGGAAGGAGCGCCGCACCACCCGTGGGAGGCCCGGCTGCCCGACCTGGTCGCCTGACGAGCCCAGCGGCTGCGCCGGTAGGCTTCCGCAGCAGTGCCGTCGACGGGGGAGGAAACGGACCATGCTCGGCTGGTGGATCGGCATCACGGAACTGGGGCCTCAGGAATACGACCACGCCGCCCGTGAGGAGCGCGGTGCGGCCCTCCTCGCGAAGTGGGAGATCGGGGTGGCAGGGCTCGACTGGGTCCAGGAGCTGGTGGCCGCGGGCCAGGCCGAGCAGCTGCTGCGCGGCGGCTACCCGAACCGCTACAGCGCCCGCGCCGAACACGTCCTGCCCCTGCTCACCGCCGGCACGGTGCCCGGCGCCGGTACCGGGCCGTTCTCCCGGGTCCTCACCGTGGAGACGCATCCGGAGCGGATCGCCGCGTGCCCGGCCGACCGGCTGTTGACGATCGAGGCCTGGGACCAGTCCTGAGGGCCCCCGTCCGTTCTCGAGTGCGCGTGCTCGGGTGACGCCCCGAGGGGACGTCACCCGACCTCCCAGGAAGCGGAGTTCCCGTGCCGGCAGCGGGCTGAGCGGGACGTAGCGGGTGGCGGGGTCCTCGCAGGGAGGACCCCGCCGGGTGCTCTCAGCCCGCGACGCCCGCCACGCCCGCGGTGCCCGCGATGCCCGCGAGCCGTTGCGCCACCGCGGCCGGGCTCGGCATCGCCGCGATTTCGGCGCTGACCTCGCGGGCCGTCCCGGCCAGGGCGGTGTCGGTGAGGAGGCGGTTCAGCAGGGCCGGGCCGATCTCCTCGGCGCCCGCGCTGAGGCCGGCGCCGCGGTCGCGGACCGCGTGGGCGTTGATGTAGCGGTCGGAGCCGTCGGGCAGGGCGAGTTGCGGGATGCCCGCGTCGAGGGCGGCGAGTGCGGTGCCGCTGCCGCCGTGGTGGATCGCGGCGGCGCAGGTGTCGAGCAGGGCCCGCCAGGGCACCCAGCCGTACGGGTGGACGTTGTCGGGCAGGGTGCCGAGGGCGGCGAGGTCGAGTTCGCCGGTGGCCAGGACGAAGTCGGCGTCGACGTCGGCGGCAGCCGCGATCACCCGCTCGATCCTGGTCAGGCCGTCGGTCTTGGGCGGTACGGTGCCGAGCGTGACGGCGACGCGCGGGCGGTGGGCGGGTGCGGCCAGGGTTTCGGGGAGGGCGCCTTCACCGTTGTAGGCGACGGGCCGCAGCGTGCAGCCGTACCGTTCGTCGCCGGCCGTGCTCGGCGGGGCGAGGTCGAGGGTGGCGGCCGGCTGGGGCAGCGGGTCAGCTCCGTGCCGGGTGAAGGTGTCCGTCATCTCCGCGAGCATCAGTTCGCGCAGCCTGGGGGTGCGGACGAAGCCCAGGTCGTGTTGGACGGCGGGCACGCCCAGGGTGGTCGCCGCGAGGAGGGCCACCGGGAACAGGTACTCGTAGACCACCAGGTCCGGCCGCCACTGCGCGGCGAGTTCGACGGTGGCGTCGGCCACCGTGCTGTTGACGTGGGCGGCCAGCGGGACGAAGGCCTCGCGGTCGGCCGCGTTGGTCTCGACGACCCGCCGCATCAGGTCGGGCCGCCGGGTGCGGCCGGCCTCCCGGATCTCCCGGCGCCAGTCCACGCCCGGGGCGAGTGGCAGGTACGGCAGCCCGGACGCGGCGACCGGCTCGCCGCCGTCCATCGAGGCCACCGCGACCTCGTGGCCGAGTTCGCGCATCGCCCGGGCCAGCGGGACCAGCGGGAAGAGATGGCCGACGCCGGGTGCGCCGGCGAACAGTACACGCATCGAAGAACCTCGGTAAGTGACGATCGGGATCAGCCGGCGGCGCGGTGCAGGGCGGCTTCCATGCCGTTCAGCACCGCGTTGCAGTCGCGCTGCAGGGTGTCGGCGTCGACGGCGCTGAGCAGGTAGACCCCGAGCCAGTTGCGCGACCCCGCGAAGGGGTCGAAGGCGGGTACCGGCTGTCCGGCCGGCATGGCGAAGGCGGGGACGGCTTCGATGGTGCTGCCCGGGGACAGCAGGCTCTGCCAGTCCACGGCCTGCGGGTTCCAGACCGGCCGGGTGCGCCAGGGCACTCCGGACGCGTCGGCCGGGACGACGGCCACCGAGGCGGCGGCCCGGATCCCGTCGGTGGGCATGGCCTCGGGGTAGTCGACCCGCTCGCCCAGCAGCTGCCGGACCAGCATGCCGATCGGGTCGAACCCGAACACCTCGTGGACCTGCCGGGTCGTCAGCAGTCCGCCGAAGCGGGCCGCGGTCTCGATGACCACCAGCTCGCCGTCCTTCATCAGCTTGAGCTCGGTGTGGGTGCCGCAGTTCTCCAGCCCGAGCGCGTCGACGGCCTGCCGCGAGACCTCCTCGATCCGGCGCTGCAGCGGTACCGCCATGACGGAGGGCGAGGTGCTGGCCACCTCGACGAAGGAGGGGACGGTCGGCAGTTTGGCGGTGATGGCCAGCGGACGGTAGACGCCGTCCGCGACGATCCCCTCCACGCTCACGTAGTCGCCGTAGCCGGGCTTCTCGTACCAGCCGTCGGTGGAGCCCTGGGCGATCTCCTCGACCAGCCGGTCCCGGTCGGTGTCCGGGGCGTAGAGCTCGTTCATGCCGACTCGGCTGCCGGCCTGGAGTCCGCGCTCGATCTCGCCCCACGCGGGGGCGGCGTCCGCGGCCGACTCCAGCACGATCTGGGCGACCGAGCCGGCGCCCCAGGCCGGCTTGAGCAGCAGCGGGGGCGTGAACTCGGCGAGCGCGGCGTCCAGGTCCGCGAGGCTGTCGACCCGGCGGAACCCGGGGATCGGCACCCCGGCGGCGGCCCACGCCTCCCGCATCAGCCGCTTGTCCCGGGCGCGGACGATCCCCTCGCCCGCGCCGGCCAGGCCGAGCCGTCTGGCGGCGTGCGCGACGGCCAGCACCGCGAACTCCGAGAGCGTGAGCACCGCGTCGGCCCCGATGGCCTTCGCGTGCTCCACGATCAGTTCGACCAGTTCGTCGCCGCGCGGCGCCTCGGCCACCGTTTCGATGCCGGTACAGCTGGGCCGCCACACCTCCTCGGCGGTGGTGGGCAGCGGCGCCAGCGCGAGGACGTGCAGTTCCCCGCAGGCGGCGATGCGCGGGAAGGCGTACTCGAGCGGGGCTCCGCCCTTGACGTAGACGTACAGGATCCGGTTCAACGTGCTTTCTCCTGAGGGAAGTTCACTCGGCCCGGGGCGGTGTCCGGCCCGGGGCGCGCTCGGCCGGCGCCGTCGCGCGGCGCGGCCGTGGCGTCGCGCGTGGTCGCGCACGGCCGCGCCGCACACGGCGGCGTCGTTCGCGGCCGCGTCGTTCGCGGCCGGTGTCAAGCCGGCGGTGTCAGCCGGCGGTGTGGAAGGGGCGCAGCTGCAGCAGGTTGATCTGGTCGCCCTCGATCGCCCACTCGATGTCGACCGGGTCGGCGTAGCTCTCGTCGGGCGAGAAGTGCGACTGCAGCAGCCGGCTGATCAGGGCGAGCCGGCCCACGAGGTCCTTGGTCGCGGCGTCCAGGTCGGTGGCGGCGGTGCCCAGCGAGACCGTACGGCTGCCGCCCTCCATGGTGTTGCAGAGGTACTGGAGCGGGGCGCCCTCGCCGGTGACCACCTCGGTCACCGAGCGCGGCGAGATGTTGAGGTAGACGCTGCGGAAGTCCCGCGGGCTCAGCGGGTTGCAGGTGACGAGGACGCCGCCGACGGTGGCGCCGACCTGCTCCTGGACGACCACCGCCATCCGGCAGTGGTCCAGCGGGATGCCCGCCTGGTGCCGCAGCCGTACGGCGCGCGGCGACACCAGCGAGGCCCACACCTCCCGGACCGCGTCGAGGACCGCGTCCGTGCCGCTGACGTGCGCGACCGACTCGTAGAGTCCGGCGGCGGAGAAGCCGGACAGGTCCTCGGCGTTGGAGGAACTGCGGACGACGAGCTCGGATGCGCCGTACAGGTGCCGGTCGAGCGCCCGGTCGATCTCGGTGCGGATCGGGTCGGGCAGCGGGGTGGTGCGGATCAGCCGCTGCGCCTCGAGGCACAGCTCGTCGGCCGCCGAAGTACCGTGCCGGAGCGCGGAGTCGAGCCGGTCGAGGGCGTTCCGGAGCTCCGTCGAGGAGTCGAGGAAGCGCTGCTGGAGGGAGAACGGCAGCACGATGCCGCGCGGCACCTGGGCGTGCTCCTTGACCAGGCGTAGCGCCGACTCGGTCAGTTCGGTGTCGTCCGCGTCCTCCGGGAGGCCGAGTTGCCGGGCGAGGTAGCGCAGCAGGTTGTCCCGGGGCGGGCGCGGCACGCGGTAGAAGCCGAGCCAGCGCGGTGAGCCGTGCTGCAGCAGGTGGGTGAGTTCGCCGAGGTTGGCGGCCTTGGTGCCGAACCGGACGTGGTCGCCCGCGCGCAGTTCGGTCAGCGGGGTGATGGGGGTGGGCGTGAGGTCGGGCCGGTCCACGGTGACGCGTTCGGCCTGCGGCGCCGGCGTCGGCCGGTCGCCGTCGGGGCGCGGTGGCGCGGGTTCGAGGTGGAGGTCGGTGCCGTCGGCGTCGACCCGGTAGCGGACCCATTCGCCGGCGAGCCCGGCCCGTTCGATCCGGTCGGCCGCTCCGATGCCGACCGAATTGGGGATCCGCCACCCGGTGGCCATCACGTTGATGTGGGAGAGCGGGGTGGTGTGCTCGGTGTGGATGATGCCGGACACCCGGGGGACGTCCTCCGGGACCCGGGGCATCACCACGATGTCGTGCCACCGCAGCGGCTCGGCGTCGGCCCGGTACTCCTCCTCCGAGCGGAACACCCGCAGCCGCCCGTGGGCCTCCCCGGTGTTCAGCGGCACGAACGCGGCCGTGGAGTAGAGCTCGTGGGACAGGACGCGCGGTATCTCGGTCTCCGGGATCCCGGCGACGTAGCCCTCCTGCCGGTGGTTGGCGGGCTTGAGGAGCAGCGGCAGCGACGGGTCGATGTGGTCGCGCACCCGGTGGTAGAAGAAGCGCAGCATGTCCTGGGACATGGTGTCGACGTCGACGGTCTCCAGGGACAGGAAGGGGCCGACTGCTCGGCTGTTCTCCTGCGTACTGCTCTGCTGCGTACTGCTCTCCTGCGTTCCGCTGCGGGTGTGCAGGGCGAGGGTGCCGAGATAGAAACGGCGGCCCGGATTCCGGTAGACATCGTCATTGAACGAATCAAGCCCGCGGGCGAGTTCGTCGATCGACATGCCGAGTATCTCGCACGCGATGTAGCGGACGTGGAGAGTTCCGTCCGCGCTGTCGATGAAGTGGAGCACCTCGTCGGTGCGGTCGAAAACGATCTTCACATAGGGGTAGCCGCCGACGTTGCCGGCGAGCTGGGAGAACTCCTGGATGGTGAGCTTTTCGCCAGCGAGGCGGGTCCGCGTGGTCGCTTCGTTGCGATCCGAACGGGTCATGCGCACAGTTCAGCCATTCGTCATCGTGTACACGATCGATGTGCACCAGGTCAGAAGGTGGTACGGCTAAACACACACTGCCATCAAATCCGAACTTCTGACGAATAGTCAGGCGAGATCAAGCCACTGCGCATTGTTTCGGCCACAAACACTTCGCCGCGGAAAGCATGACTGCACGTCGAACTGTGGCAGGGGTCACAAGATAAAGACATCCGGCCGATCGAAGGGCTTGAAATACGCCCGAAATGTTGATTCCTGCACGACCTCCGACGTCGAAGGCGGCCCCATCCGACACCCTGTCATGTCCAGCACCATATTGGCGGGCCAGCAAGGGATCGGTCAGGCCGCGAACTGTCCGTAAAGCGCCTCGAGCGCCGCTCCGAGGCGGGCAGGAGCGGGCGGGCATTACTGCTTGACAGGGTGCGTAATACTGTAACGCGCGCGGCCCGGGACGGCGGTGGAGCGGGCGGCGCGGCCTCCTCTTCCAGCAGCTCGGAGCACGACATGCACGCCTTCCTCGACCATCCGGGGCCGCTGGCCTTCGCACACCGGGGCGGCGACCTCGGGCATCCCGAGAACTCGCTGGCGGCCTTCGAGGCCGCCGTCGCGCTCGGGTACCGCTACCTGGAGACGGATGTGCACGCCACCCGGGACGGCGTCCTGGTGGCGTTCCACGACTCCCGGCTCGACCGGGTCACCGACCGCACGGGGGCGGTGGCGGAGCTGCCCTGGGAGAGCGTCAGGCAGGCCCGGATCGGGGGGACCGAGCCGGTGCCACTGCTGGAGGACCTGCTCGGTGCGTTCCCCGAGGCCCGCTTCAACATCGACGTCAAGGCGGTGCCGGCCATCGCGCCGCTGGTCGAGGCGGTCCGCCGGACCGACGCCTGGGACCGGGTCTGCGTCGGCGGCTTCTCCGACAGCCGGCTGGCCGCCGTCCGCGCCGCCGCCGGCCCCCGGCTGGCCACCTCGCTCGGCCCGCGCGAGGTGGCCCGGCTGCGGCTGCGCTCGCTCGCCGGGCCGCTGGTGCGGGGGCGCGGGGCGCCGTTCGCCGGAGTGTGCGCGCAGGTGCCCGAGCGGCACCGGGGCGTGCGGGTGGTCGACCGGGCCTTCGTCCGGGCCGCCCACCGCCTCGGCCTGCAGGTCCACGTCTGGACTGTGGACGATCCCACACGGATCAGGGCTCTCCTCGACCTCGGTGTGGATGGCATCATGGCCGATCGCATCGACGTCCTGCGGGACGTCCTCGGCGAGCGCGGCTGCTGGACGGACGGCAGTACCGGCTCCAGCACGGTGATGGGGACCCCATGAGCACCACGAACTCCGCGACGCACCCGCCGGACGATCCACCGACCGCCCCGGCGACCGGCCAGGCAGGTGCCCCGGCAGCCGGCCAGGCCGATTCCCCGGCAACCGCCACCGCCGCCACGGCCGCCACCGCCGCCACCGCCACCGCCACCGCCACCGCCACCGCCGGACAGGCCCTGCGGCGGATGCAGTTCGGCTGGTACATCAACGACTGGGCCAACGCCGCCTTCTCGGCGACCGTCCTGACGGTGTTCCTCGGGCCGTACCTCACCACGGTGGCCAAGAACGCCGCCGACGCGTCCGGCGACGTGCACCCGCTCGGCCTGTCGATACGCGCGGGCTCGTACTTCCCGTACACGGTCTCCTTCTCCGTGCTGCTCTCGGTCGCGGTGATGCTGCTCACCGGCACGGTCGCGGACCGCACCGGGCGGCACAAGGAGCTGATGTGCGGCTTCGCGTACGTCGGCGCGCTCACCACCATGGGCATGTTCTTCCTCGACGGCGACCGCTACCTGCTCGGCGGCGCGCTGCTGGTCGTCGCCAACATCGCGTACGCGGTGTCGGTCGCACTGTCCTACGCCTACCTCCCCGGCCTCGCCGCCCCGAACGAGCGCGACGCGGTCTCCTCCAAGGGTTGGGCGTACGGCTACGCGGGCGGCGGGCTGCTGCTGATCGCCAACCTGGCGCTGTTCGAGGGCCACGACGCGCTCGGCCTGTCCTCCGGCACCGCCGTGCGGATCTGCCTGGCCTCGGCCGGGCTGTGGTGGGCGCTGTTCACGATCGTCCCGCTGCTGCGGCTGCCCTCCCGGGCCGGGGTGACACCCGAACGGGCCGCGGCCAGGGCCGCCGAGAAGGCCGACGAGCCCGCCGCGGGCAGTCTGCGCGAACTCGGCCGCACCCTCAAGGGCATGCGCAAGCACCCGCTCACGCTGCTCTACCTCGCCGCCTTCCTCTGCTACAACGACGGCATCCAGACCGTCGTCTCCCAGGCCTCGCTCTACGGCAGCGAGGAACTCGGCATGGAACAGACCTCGCTGGTCACCGCCGTGCTCCTGGTCCAGGTCGTGGCGATCTGCGGCGCCCTGCTGCTCGGCCGGATCGCCCAGCGGTACGGCGCCAAGCGGACCATCCTCGGCTCCCTCGTCGGCTGGGTCGTCACCCTCGCCCTCGGGTACTTCATGCCCGCCCACCAGCCCGCCTGGTTCTACGCCCTGGCCTGCATGATCGGCCTGGTGCTCGGCGGCAGCCAGGCACTCTCCCGCTCGCTCTTCTCCCACCTCATCCCGGCCGGGCGGGAGGCCGAGTACTTCAGCGTCTACAAGGTCAGCGACCGCGGCACCAGCTGGATGGGACCGCTGGTGTTCGGCCTCGCGTACCAGCTCACCGGCAGCTACCGGTCGGCGATCATCTCGCTGCTGGTGTTCTTCGTGATCGGCTTCGCGGTGCTCGTCAAGGTCCCGGTCCGCCGCGCCATCGAGGCCGTCGGCAACCCGGTGCCCGAGCGGCTCTGACGGGCGGGGCCCTGCCGCTCGTCGGTCAGGAGAGCAGCAGGGCCCGGTCCCAACCCGGCGGCACGGGCGTCGACGCCGCCAGCAGGGCCAGCAGTACGCCCGCGGCACCGTCGAGCAACCCGGGGGCGGCCGAGCCGCCCGATCCGTACCGGTCGGCCGAGAGGTCGATCAGGCGGGCCGCCACCTCGCGGACCGCCGGCCGGAAGGCCGGGTCCGCGGTGTCCCGGGCGAAGCGGAGGGTGATCAGCAGCAGGCCGGCCAGGCCGTGACAGAGCCCCGGCCGCAGGTCGATCCGGCGCAGCTCGGGCGGGCGGCGCAGCGCGGCCAGCAGGGTCTCGCGGCCGAGGTCGCGCAGGGGCGCGTCGTCGAGGGCGGTGCCGGCCAGCCAGAGCGCTCGGGCGATGCCCGGACCGCCGTGGCACCAGGAGGCGGGCAGAGGCCGCCGGTCGGAGCCTGATGAGCCCGAGCCGTGGTGCCAGGCCTGGTCCGAGCCGTGGTCCGAGGCCTGGTCCGAGCCGTGCTGCGAGGCCCGGTGCGTGGCCTGGTCCGAGCCTTCGGCCAAGGCCCAGTCCGGGCCCCAGTCGTCGTCCCGGCGGTGCACCAGGAGGCGGTCCACCGCCCGGTGGACCGCCGCGACCTGCCCCGGCACCTCGACGCCCGCCGACAGCGCCAGCGCGAGCAGGGCCAGCGGACCGGCCGGACCGTGCGCCATCCCCGGTGACTCGCCCGGGAACGCCGCCACCTGACGGCCGAGCGCGGTCAGGACCGTCTCCAGCCGGGCGACGGCGGCCGGGTCTTCCGGGTGGTCGAGGAGGACGGCGCCGAGTCCGGTCAGGCCGGAGCCCAGGTCGAGTGCGCGACGACGGTCAAGGGTGTGCAGGTCGACGGTGCGCAGGTCAACGGTGTACCGGTCGACGGTGCGCCAGTCCACGCCGAGCGTGTCCGGACCACCCGACCGCTCGGGTCCGAACAGGTCCGGGTACCCGAGCCGACCCGCCGCGAAGGCGAGTCCGCCGAGGCCGCCGAGCAGTCCCGGGGCCCGTCCACGCATCCGTTCCGCGCCCCGGACCGCCGCCTCCAGGTGGCCGGCGGCCATCGCGTGCCAGCCTTCGCCGGGGCGGCAGAGGTCGAGCTGGTGGTAGGCGAGGGCGAGGCCCGCGCCGCCGGCCGCGAGGTCGGGCCGGACCGCCCGGGGTGTCGCGCGCGGTCGGCCGGCGATGGTGTCGACCAGTTGCCGGGCCGTGTCCGCCGTGGGGCCGTCGAGCAGGACGGGCCAGGGGGTGTCGCAGCCGTCGCCGGTCATCGGTCCCCCTGTGCTCGGTCCTCCTGTGTTCAGTCCCCTGTGTTCGGTCCCTGCGTTCGGTCCTGCGTTCAGTCCCCGTGCTCGGTCCCCCCGGTGTGTGGTGGGTGCTGTGAGGCGCCGTCGGCGGTTCTCACAGCACCACGGGGGTCGACCGTCAGTCGACCGGGCTCAGACAGATCTCGGTGGGCAGGTAGCTGCGGTGGCCGGTGTCGCAGCACATCATCGGCTCCAGCGGCTGCTCCTCGGTCTCGGGCAGTTCCTGCAGTTCCAGGACGGTGCTCTCCATCGTCATTCCCCCTTTCCGGGGCTCGGGTGGTGGTGCGGGTCCGCGGCCGGCCGGTCGACCAGCCACGATCGGGGGCCGCCGTGGCGGCGGCGGAGCAGGAGGTCGAGCACTCCGCCGTAGCCCACGTTGTAGGCGGCGGTGACCTCGCGGAGGGTGTCGTCGGGGATCAGGTACCGGCCGTCGCGACGTGCGGCGCGCAGGGCGATGCCGTGGACGAGGTCGTCGGCCCGGGCCCGGTGGCGGTCGTCTCCGGTGGCGGCATCCAGGTCGAGGAGCAGCTCGGCGTTGCCCGCCAGGCCGTGGCAGGTGCCGGGGCCGCGGCGGTGGCGGTCGCGGTGCACGGCGAGGGCGGCGCCCTGAGCGTGGGCGAGGTGGCGCTGGTCGCCGGTCTCCTGCCACAGCCTCAGCAGGAAGGTACCGATGCCCGAGGAGCCGTGGCACCAGTAGTTCAGGCCCGGACGGTCGGTGCGGCCGGGGCCCTTGGGCCAGTACGCGGCGCCGTCGCGCCAGTCGGTGAGCGCGCACAGGGCCTCGCCGCCGCCGAGCGCGATGTCGGTCAGCTCGGGCTGCCGCAGGTCGCGGCCGGCGGCCAGCAGGAAGGCCGCGTTGCCCGCGACGCCGTGGGCGAAGCCGTAGTGGGTGGAGCCGGCCAGTTCGGCGCGGAACTCCGGGCCGAGCGGCCAGTCCACCCCGGTGCGGGATTTCAGCAGGTGCAGCAGCCCGTCCGCGCACTCCTGGGCCCGGTCGGCGAAGCGCCGGTCGCCGGTGCGGCGCCACAGGTGGAGTTGCGCGAGCCCGGCACCGGCGAGGCCGTGGCACACGTCGGTGCTGCCGGAGTCGAGCGGGATGCGCAGGGCGTAGGCGAGGGCGCGGTCGGCGAGGCGCCGGTCGTCCAGGGCCGTGGCCGCGTCGTGCAGGGCCCAGGCGGTGCCGGAGCGGCCGAAGTGGAGACCGGGCAGGACCCGGCCGGGCTCGGTGAGCCGCCCGTCCAGCCAGTCGGCCGCCGTGCGCAGCGTGGGCCGGGCGCCCTCGTATCCGCAGCGGACGGCCCGGGCGAGCACGGCGAGCACCCCGGCCGCGCCGAGTTGCACGTTGCAGGGGTCGCCATCCGGCAGGGAGCGCGGGGCCGGCCAGAGGTACTCGGCGGAGGGGGTCATGGTGGCGGCGAGGTGGGCGAGGCCGTCCTCGATCAGCCGCGTGGCGGTCGGCGGTTCGGTGAGGTGCTCGCGGCCGGCCGGGTGCAGCCCGGTGTGCAGGTAGGACTCCGCGCGGGGCAGTGTCCAGCGCTGTGGCGCCTCCGCCGTGAGCCCGGTGACCAGGGGCGCGAGGGCGTGCAGCGCGGGCAGGTCCGGGGCGGCGCCGACCAGGGCGGCAGCGACCAGGGCGGCGAGCCGTTCGCCGGGCGGCCGGGCCGGTGTGCCGTCGTCGGCGAGTACGGGGCTGATGCCGCTGGTGACGTGCAGCAGGGTCGCGCCGAGACTGAAGCAGTCCGCCTCGGGGCCGGGCGCGGGCGCCGGGCGGAGCGCGGGACCACCGCCCCGTCGTGCCGCGGCACCGAGGTGCGCGGGGTCGAGGTACGCGGGGTCGGTGAAGCCGCGGGTGCCCGCCGGGTGGGTGTCGGAGCCGAACCGGACGGCGAGCTCCAGGTCGACCAGGACCGGCCGCTCCTCCGGGGTCACGAGGACGTTGCCGGGCTTGAAGTCACGCAGGACCAGCCCGGCGGCGTGCACCTCCCCGATCAGCCGGACGAGCGCGCGGGCGAGCCCGAGGGCCGCCGCGACGGGGATCCGGCCGTCGCCCCGCTCCAGGTGCTCGGCGGTCCACTGCTGCAGGTTCCGGCCGGGGACCAGGTCCTCGACCAGGAAGAGGTGCCCGCCGGACTCGAACAGCTCCCGCACTCGGGGGGTGATGCCCCGGGGCGCGAGTTCGTCCAGGATCGCCGCCTCGTGGCGCAGCCGGTCGCGGGCGTCCCGGCCGTCCGGGTCGGCGCCGACGTGCGGCCGGGCCTCCTTGAGCAGGACCGTCTCGCCGCTGCGGGTGTCCTCGGCGCGGTAGACCCCGCCGCGGTTGGAGTGCCGGATCGCCTCCTTGACCAGGTACCGCCCGTCCAGCAGGACCGGCTCGCCCCGGCGGCGGGGCGCGGCCGACCGCGTCGCCCGCGCGGCCGTCGCGGACTCCGCAGCCGTCGCCGACTCCTCGGCCGGCTGCACGGCGGGCTGCACGACCGGCTGCACGGCGGGCTGCACGGCGGGCGCCGGTTCCGGCCGGGCGAACGGGTCCTCGGCCCAAGGGGGCGGCGAGAACCAGGGGTTGCGCTGGTCGGTGCTGAGGCTCCCGTCCGGCGCCACCAGCCGGCCCTCGTAGAACCCCTCGTCGTTGAGCACCCGGGAGCGGACGAAGCACCCGTAGCGGTAATGCACCACGCTGTCCGGCCGGTAGCGGCGGTCGGACAGGATCGCGGGGCCTGGCAGGCCGACGGTCGCCTCGTGCAACTCCTCGGCGATGAGTCGGAGTTGGTCGTCATCGGCAGGGTAGGCGGTGAGGAACTTGCCGGACTGCCCGCGAGGCGCCCGGGTGCCGGTCAGTTCGGCCGTGACCCGCGGCCCGGCCGCGAACTTGAAGGCGCACCCGCGCGCGACGAGCACCCGACCGGCCCGCTCCAACACCTGCGGCGCCGAGGCCAGGGTCGCCGACACGTGGAGCTTCCAGCCCTGCCGGCGCGGCAGGTGGCCCGGCGGGGTCACGGTCCACCACGGCTCGAGGTGGCGTACGCGCCAGCCGGCGGCCTGATCGGATGGCGTCAGGAATTCCGCGAGAATGGACCGGTAGGGCAGGGTCACACGGCGAAGCTAGCAACGGCGAAATCGCCAACACAAGTGTGCTGCAAGGGATTTGGTAAGTCATAGAAGAGGATCTCCCGACTATCGAGCGGGCCGTGCTACGGATCGGCTGCCCCGAACAGCCGCATGCCTCCGTGCGCGCACTGTCCGACCCTGCCGCCAGCGCGGACACATGATCGACCGCGCCCCACTGCCGCCCGGCCTGCGGCGACGACAGCGCCCCGGTCATGTGGCTGAGCAGCGGTACGGCACCCGCCTCGTCCAAGTCGGCTTCGACGGCCTGCGATTGAGCACAACGGCCCAGCCGGCCGACCTGGACGAGGCCCTGCCGGCCGCGGCCGAGCACGTCGCGTTCTACCCCGACAACGTCTTCCGGGGCACCGAGAGCCTGACCGACTACGCACAGGAGCTCGTCATCGAGAACTGCTGGTCGTTCTGGTGGAACTGACGGTGTTCAACGGAACCGGCGCGGCGGCCCGTTGCGTCCGCCAGTTCCAGTGTCAGCAGCCGATGTAGCGCATCGTGACGCTGGTGAAGTGCGTGCCCGAGGGGGCATAGAGGGTGATGGCCCGGGACTTGCCCTTGCCGCCCGCCCAATCGCTGTCCACGACACCTCCGTTGGACAGGTTGCCGCGCACGAACGGACAGCGGCCGTCCGCCTTGGTGTCGTGCACCGTCCCGACGACCTTGGTGTTGTAGTTGCACCACTTCCCGTTCGCGTAGCCCTCGGCGGAGCTGACGCTCCAGTTCTGGGTGCAGGAGTCGGCGGCCGGAGCGGCATGGGCGCCCGCGACCGGGAACAGCAGCGAGCCGAGCGTCAGAGCGGCGACGGCGGCTCCGGGGACGGCGAGGCGGCGAATGGACATGGCGGTACCTCCAGACAGGGCGTTCACGGTGAACATCCGAGCCGGAGGCGGCCTCAGGACGCACGGCAGAACCCACACGCCACCCGCCCCCGACGGTCCGCCGAGCCTGACGCACCTGAACGGGCACCGTCAACGGCGCCGCCGGGCGCACGGCAGCGCACACCGCCCCCGGCGCACCAGAACGATCCGCGCACCCCACGGGCCTGCCCCGCACCACGGGGACGACGCCCGGAGGTCGATCGCCTGAGCGAGTGCGGATCGGGAGTTCGAGACGCGCCTACCCGGGGGTGGCTGACGGGTCGTCCGGGGTGTCGGCAGTGGGTTCGGCGCCGGTCCAGCCCTGGTTGGCGTCGACGGTGCTGAGAGGGGCGACGGAGGTCGGCCCGGCGGTGCCGAAGGCAGCGCAGACGGGGTCGGCGGTGTCGACGGTGACGAGGGGGTCGCGCAGGCTGGTGTCGAGTTTGGTGTAGAGGAGGAGGGTGCCGCCGGTGGTCTGGGCCGGGGTGCCGGGTTGGACGGTCACCGGATGCTGCCAGCGCCAGGCGCCCCAGGTGAGGGTGACGGCGGTGTCGGCGGGCTTGCCGTCGGGGCGGGCGAGCAGGGCGTAGACCTGGCCCTGGTAGGCGTGGTCGTACTGGTAGACCCAGTGGGTGCGGGCGTCGCAGCCGGAGCCGGCGGCCGGCCAGGGCGGGGGTACCGGCGGCGGGACGACCACGACGGTCGGCAGCGCCCGGGACGGCGTGGACTGCGGGTCGGCCGTGGCCGACGGGGTGCCGCGCGGGAGCTGGAAGCCCGCCAGCAGACCGGCGGTGAGGCCGACGACGAGTGCGGCGGCCGCGGTGGCGGGGCGCGAGGACCACCAGCGCGGGGCGGACGGTAACGGGGCAGGGCGCGCGGATCGGTACGGCCGTACGGTGGCCGGACCGTCGGGCGGGCTGTCGGGCGGGCCGTCCGGAGGGCTGTCGGGCCGGCTGCTTGCCGGGCTGTCGGGCGGTCCGTCCGGAGGGCTGTCGGACGGGGGCACGGGCTCCCCCAGTGCGTCGCGGGCGCGCTCCCAGTGCTCGCGCCACGGCCCGGTGTCGGTCTCGCCGCAGGCTTCCAGGAACGCCTCGACCGTGGCCCAGGTCGGCAGATCGACCCCACCGGCGGCCTCCGAGAGGACCGTCGTCGAGCGGTGGACCCGTCGGCTCATGGCGGCGAAGGTCGGGGTGCCGGCCCGCTCGCGCAGGGTGCGCAGCCGCAGGGCGAACTCCGCGACCGGCCCCGCGTCGGGGTCCAGGCTCCGTTGTCTGCGGCCCACCCGCGCCCTCCCCCGTGCTGCGACTTCGCGCCGATTGATTGTCCGAACGAGATTGTCCGCACCGTCTCGCTTGGCGACCAGGAGTTGATCGTTTTCCGTAATTGTTTGTCCGAGTCCCGATGGTGTTGGCCACGACCGACCGGCCCGCCAGTGTGGTGGGCGCACCGGGACCGCCGGACTCACAGGTGCACCACCAACCCCGTCCACCCGAACCAGCCGACCCGGCTGACCCGGCTGACCCGGCTGACCCGGCTGACCCGGCTGACCCGGCTGACCAACCGTCCACCCCTTCGGGAACCCGTCCACCCTCCGGGAAACCGTCCACCCCTCCGGGAGACCGCATGAAACCCATCGCACACTGGCTCGGGCGCGTCGTCGCCGTACTGGCCGTCCTCGCGGGCGGGCTCGTGGCGTTCGCCGCTCCCGCCTCGGCCGCCACGATCTGCGGCAACTCGCCCGTCCCGCCCGGCCAGGTGATCACCGCCGAGCGCACGAGCAACAGCTGCGGCGGCTACCTGGAACTCACCGTCCAGCCGCCGTACAACGGCGTCAACATCTGCGGCGACTCCCCGATCCCGGCCGGTTACGTGATCACCTCGGAGTCGACCGGCAACGGCTGCGGCGGCCACCTCGTCGCCGTGATCAGCATCGCCGCCTCGCGCATGGGCATCTGTATGGACTCCCCCATCCCGCCGGGCTACGTGATCCTCTCCGAGCAGCAGACGAACAGCTGCGGCGGCCGCATGGGCGGGTACATCAGCAACGAGCTCTTCCCCGGCATCAACGTCTGCGCCGACTCCACCGTCCCGGCGGGCTGGGTGATCACCTCCGAGTACCAGACCAACAGCTGCGGCGGGCACCTGGGCGAGGTCATCAACGTGCCGTTCCCGGGCATCAACACCTGTGGTGACTCGCCGATCCCGCCCGGCTGGGTGATCACCTCCGAGTACCAGACCAACGGCTGCGGCGGGCACCTGGGCGAGAACATCACCAACAACCTCTTCAACGGCATCAACGTGTGCGCCAACTCGGCGCTCCCGGCCGGGTGGTGGGTCTCCTCGATGTACACCACCAACGGCTGCGGCGGCTACCTGGCCGAGATCCTGCAGCACTGACGCAGCACGCTGACGCAGCACCGACGCAGCACTCACGCAGCACCGACGCTGACGCGTCCCCCCTGAACCCCCGGCCCCGGATCGGCGAGCGCAGCGGCCTCGGCAGCGCCTCCAACCTCCGCCGCCACTTCACCGCCCGCGTCGGCGTCACCCCCACCGACTACCGTGCGCGGACGAGCTGCTGCTGACAGCGGCCTACCGCTCGACGGCGGTCCCGAGCGACCCGACAGCCGATCCGACAGCCGACCCGACAGTCGACTCGGCAGTCGACCCACAGGCCCTCGCCCGCCCTCCGCTGGACCCCGAGCGCGAGCACCCGGACGGCGTGCCCGGCACCCGGCTCCCCCACCTGCGGCCCGCCGGCCCGCCCGGGCCCGCGTCTACCCTGGACCTGGTCGGGCCAGGCTTCACCCTGCTGGCACCCCCACGGAGACTGCCTTGCAGTGGCAGGCGGACACCGCCGCGGCGGCCGGCCTGCCCGTCGCCGTCCGTCCGCTGCCGACGGCGCTCCTCGGGAACGACTCGCCGACCGAAGCGATCCTCGTCCGCCCAGACGGCCACATCGCCTGGCGGGCCCCGCACCGGCCCACCGCCGCCGACGGCGCGCAGCTGCTCAGCGCCCTGCGCCGGATCCTGTCCGCGGGCGAAGGCCACCGGTGAGGACCACCGCAGGCGTCCCGGCTCAGGTCACCAGACCGCGCCGGAACGCCTCGCCGACCGCCCCCGCCCGGTCGCGCACCCCGAGCTTGTCGTAGATGCGCAGCAGGTGCGTCTTCACGCTGGCCTCGCTGACGAACAGCTCCTTCAGTCGGTTCGAGGTGCTCATGGGTCATCGGCCGGGGTGGTCGAACCGGCGCCCGGTCAGCGCGAGGAACGCGTCCTCCAGCCCGGCCGGTTCGGCCCGCAGGTCCACCGCCACGATCCGGTGGCGGGCCAGGGCCGAGGCGACCGCGTACACCAGGTTGCCGGTGCCGGTGACCACCACCTGCGAGCCGTGCCGCTCGACCGAGGCCACCTCCGGCACGCGCAGGTTCGATGTCACATTGGCTCGCACGGTACTGGTCTCCGTCCGCCCGGTTTCGCCCAGTCTCCGGCGGACGCCCCGGCCCGCGGACCCATGGCCCTCCCCTTGCGCACAAAGCAAGTGTCAAAACTCGGTCAACACCTCATACTGACAACTGATCTGACGTTCTGTAAGAATTTCCGGTCGGGGGGTGAGGCTGATGGGATCAGGCAGCGCGGCACCGAGTGACGCCTCGGTCGTGAGGATCCTCGGCCCGGACGGCCGACCGGAGGGGGCCGGGTTCCTCGCCGGGCAGCGCGAGGTGATCACCTGTGCGCACGTGGTCGCCAAGGCACTCGGCGTACCGTCCGATGCGGCGGATCCGCCGGTCGGGCGATTGGAGATCGACTTCCCGCTGGCCGCGCCCGGCCGGCGGATCGCGGTGGAGATCGGCTCGTGGACCCCGATCCGGCCGGACGGGTCCGGGGACGTCGCGGTTCTGCGGCTCCTCTCCCCCGCGCCCGCCAAGGCGACTGTGGGCAGGCTGGTGGAGCACGTGGCAGGTCCGGACCGCCGAGTGCGCACCTTCGGATTCCCGGACACCCATGACGACGGCGCCTGGAGCGTCGGCTGGTTGCGCGGCCGCACCGGCGCCGGGTGGTTCCAGTACGACACCGACCCGGCCAGCGAGCACCGGGTGGAGTCCGGGTTCTCCGGTGCGCCGGTGTGGGACGTCACCGAGGGCGGCGTGGTCGGGATGGTCGTGGCGGCCGACAGCAGACCGGACGTGCGCACGGCGTACCTGATCCCGACCGAGACCCTGCGCGGGAGCTGGCCTGCTCTCGGCGAAGCAGCGCTGCCTGCCTGCCCGTTCCGGTCGCTGGAACCCTTCGAGGAGCGCCACGCCGGTCTGTTCCACGGCAGGGAGGAGCCCGCCCGCCGGATCGCCGACCTGCTCGGCTGGGCACCGACGATCAACCTGGTCGGCCCGTCGGGCTGCGGAAAGTCGTCGTTGCTGTACGCCGGTGTGCTGCCGAGGCTGCGGGACCGCGAGGATCTGGAGATCGTCGTTTTCCGCCCGGGGCAGCTGGGCCGCAGCCCGCTCGCCGCCCTGGCGCTGGCGCTGCTCCCCCGGCTCGAACCCGACCTGACCGAGACCGCCCGCCTGGCCGAACTCCCCGGGCTCACCGATCTGTTGCGTGACGGCCAGCTGCCGGCGATCGTCGACCGGATACTCGCCCGGCAGCGCAAGGACCGGCTGCTGCTGGTCGCCGACCAGTTCGAGGAGGTCCTCATCGGCACGGAGCGCGCGGACGTGGACGCCCTGGCGTCCGCGCTCGGCGCCGCCCTGCTTCCCGGGGCCCGGCTGCGCGTGGTGACGACCCTGCGCAGCGACTTCCTTACCGCCGCCCTCACCCACCCGGGGCTGGCCCCGTTGCTCAGCGGGGAGCGCCTGGTCACGGTGGGTGCCATGACCGACGTCGAGCTCCGCGCGGCCGTCGTCCGGCCCCTGGAGCACACCGGCGTGGCGTACGAGCCGGGGCTGGTGGACCGGATCCTGGGTGACCTCGGGAGCGATCCGGGCCGCCTGCCGTTGCTGGAGTTCGCCCTCACCAAGCTCTGGGAGCGCCAGCACCGGGGCGTCATCGGCCATGCCGCGTACGAGGCACTCGGCAGGGTCAGCGACGCGCTGGTGACCCACGCGGAGCAGATCTGGACCGGCAGCCTGACCGAGGAGGAGCACCTGGCGGCCCGCGGGCTGCTCGTCCAGCTCGTCCACCCCGGCGGCGACGGCACGGCACCCACCCGCCGCACCGTCGCCCGCTCCGAGCTGAGTGCCGGGCAGTGGCGGATCGCCCAGCGCCTGCTGACCACTCGGCTGATCGTTCCCGGTGAGGAGTTCCGTCCGGCCGACGGGCCGCCCGAGGAGACCATCGAACTGGCCCACGAGGTGCTGCTGACGCACTGGGGCCGGCTGCGCGACTTCTTCGCCGCGGACCGCGACTTCCGGGTCTGGCAGGAGGACCTGCGGCGGCGGGTCGCGCTCTGGAAGGGGGACGATCGCTCCGGCCGTCGCCTGCTGCGGGGGGCCGAGCTGCGTGACGCCCGGGACTGGCTCACCCGTCGTCGGGACGAACTGCGCCCCGACGAAGTGGAGTTCGTCGAAGCAAGTGCCCGCGGCTCACGCCGCCGCCGGCGCACCCTCATCTCGCTCGCCGTCGCGCTCAGTCTCGTCACGGGCCTGGGCGCCTGGGCGTGGCGGAACGACATCAGCCAGGACGCGGCCACCACCGCCTCGCAGGTGCTGGTCCAGCAGTCGCGGGACGCCGAGCAGATGCGCGACGCGCAGGACACGGGCTTCTCGTACACCGCGTTGCTGCTGGCGCTGCGGGCCTACCGCACCCAGGACACCGAGCAGACCCGAACGCGGCTCGGCGAGATGTACGCCCGGTACGGCTTCGCCGACCTGATCGCCCCCCGGTACGGCAGCGTCGACTCGCTCCTGACCGACCCGCTGGGGAAGCCGACCGCTTCGGCGATCGCCGACTCCGAAGGCCGGGTGATCGCGGCGCGGGCCGCCGACGGCACGATCGTGGTCGTCCGTGTCGACGCTTCCGGGGTGCACCGGGATCCGACCGATCAGCCGGCGGGTGTCACGGCGGTGAGCCCGGACGGTTCCCTGGTGGCCATGGGACGGCCGACCATTCCCGTGTCTGTCGAGGAGGCTCCGACGGCGCTGCCGGACCCCCGCGGGCTGCCGGCGGCCCTGTACGACGTACGGACCGGGAAGGTCCGGGAGCTGGATCGCCCCCGGGAGGGCGACCCGTTCCCGGACCCGAACTCCCTGCCGAGCGTTCCCGGCCTGGAACTGCCCAAGCTCCCCGACCTCTCCGACCTGCCGGGGGCGGCCATGCCGACGCAGTACGCGCGGCTCTCCTTCGCCCCCGACGGATCGGCGCTGCTGGGGCAGACGGGCCTCTACGGCAGGGGAGGCCGGCTCGTCCTCTGGGACACGGCCGACGGTCGGATCAGGAAGGTGATGCCCACCGTCGCGGAGCCCGTCGACCAAATCTGGCTGGGTCCCGGCGGGGACAGCATGCTCACCCTCATGGACGCCTCCGCGCTGAGCGGATCGGGCACCGCGTCGGTGAAACTGTGGGACCTGCGCGGCGAAGTCCCGGTCGCGCGGGAGCTGTTCCACTGGAGCGGCACGGACACGATGACGCTCCATGTGGACGTGAGCCCGGACCTGAGTCGGCTGGCGGTCGTCGAGACACGGCAGACCGACCTGGCGGTGAGCCACCGGCTGGTGGTCCAGGAACTTCCGAGCGGCAAGGTCCTGAGTGACAGCACGACCGCTCAGCAGGTGACGGTGACCGGCGTCGCGGTGCCGGCCAGGAGTTCGCGCATAGTGGTCTTCGGGACGCCAGATGGGGAGCTGTCCGGTGACGTCCCCTTCGTCCCGCTGCCCGGCGAGTGGACGGCGGACCTCCTCGGCTCGGACGAGGCGCTGTCCGTGATCATGGCCGACATGGGGGTGATCGCCGTCGTGGGCCCGACGGGCGGTGATCCGGTGCGCAGACTTCCCGCTCGGCGCCAGAACACCGAAAAGGTTCCCTCCGTCGCCGAGGCCGAGCACTGGCTGTCCGAGCTGTGCCGGGTCATGGGTGACGAGACACTGCCGTCCACCGCCTCGAAGAAGCTGCCTCCCGGTGCCTACCGGGGATCGTTGTGCACGTGGAAGAAGGAGAAGCATGGCTGACGCGACCCAGCTCATCCGGGTACCCCTGGGCGGCTCGGACACCGCTGGGCAGGTGGTACTGGAGGTCGACACCGCCGCCTCGGGCATCGTGCGCGCCGCCCGGCCGGGCGAGATCGTCGGGACCGCCACCCGGACCCTCACCGAGAGCTTCGACCAGGTCCGGGGCGCGGCCGCAGCCCTGCTGGACCGGCTGACCACGCTGCCCAGTCCGCCGAGCAGCGTGGAGGTGGAACTCGGTGTGAAGATCAACGCCGAGGCGGGCGCGGTCATCGCCAAGACGGCGGCCGAGGGCAACTTCGTGATCAAGCTGATCTGGCAGCGGACCGACACCCCCGGCCCGGACGCAGAGCAATAGGGGAACTCAGCCCACTGCCGGCTCCTCCTTCCAACGGCCCCAGAGCAGCAATTTCTGCGCGAACGCGCCGAATTCGGTGACGACCGAGTCCGGGACGCGGATGTGACCAAGAGGCAGGAAACTGGTCAGCCAGGGCGGCATGGAAGCAGGCGCCGCCCTTAACGAGGCCAGAAGACAGGAGCAGATACAGCGCCGGATCCGGATTGGGATCCCGACAGTCCTGGCCGTGATCCTGAATGTCTGGGCGCTCTTTGTCGCGTCACCTCCTGAACGACATGCGCGCCCCGACCAGCCCGTTGGATCCACGGAGCACCGTACCCCCCGGCCAGACGGACACCCAGGCGGCCTCTCTGGCGGCCTCGCGGCGACCGGACAACGGGTGAGGTCGTTCACGCGGGGCATCAAGCCGGTGACTAGGCTCCCGGCATGTCCGGACCGACGTTGGTGATCGATCTCGCGGAGCCCCTCTCCCCCACTGTGCTGCGGGAGTTCCGTGAGCTGGTGGTGGGGCTCTCCTGCCGCTTCGAGGAGAAGCGCCCCGGTTGCTACGACGTCAACGTGCCCGCGGAACGGCTGGGTGTCGAGGACACCCGGGACGCGGACTGGCGACAGCCGAACCCGCTGCCGCTGCTCGGTGGGCAGCCGGCGGACGATCGGCTCGCGGCGCTGGTGGGGTTCAACCCGCAGCGCGAGGACTGGCGTCGGCCGTTCGACGTCTACCTGATGGGAGCGGGGGTCGGTGACGAGTCCGTCTTCGAAGCCGAGCACGAGGAGGAGGACGAGATCGAGGCCCTCCTGGGGTTCCGACCGGTGCAGGCCGTCAACGTCAGCGCCGCCTGCAATCGCCCGATCGACCACATCGCGACGGCCCTGCTGACCGCCGCCGTCCTGGACGTCACCGGCGGTGTCGGCAAGGCCGAGCTGGCGCCCGGGCAGGAGGCGGTGATCGCCGGGCTCCCCGGGCTGCTGGGGATCGCCGACGACGGGTGGGACACCGCGCTGGTGACGGCCGAGTTCCTGCGGGCCTGGGCCTGGCGGCCGGGCTTCCGGCTGGTCAAGTAACGACTCACCTCACCGCATCGCCTGCATATTCATGCACCATGCACCGACCTCGGCGGCTGAATTGACCACACCTTGATGGCTGATGTATTCAATACTTTGCAAATCTATTCGCGATCACCCAGGGAGGAATCAGCCATGCAGCCTGTGGCACCCCGCGGCTTCCGGGCCGTCACGGCGAACCTCGGCCTCAAGGACGTCGAGGACGACTTCGCGGCGGTCATCTCCGAAGTGCCGTGCCGATCGGCGGCCGTCTTCACCCGGTCGCGGTTCGCCGGCCCGAGCGTCATCCTCAGCCGCGAGGCAGCCGCACTCCACCACAGCCGCGGAATGGTCGTCCTGGCCCGCAACGCCAACGTCGCCACCGGGCGGGCCGGGGCGGAGAACGCCGCCGAAGTACGCCGCCGGGTCGCCGAGATCGCCGGCGTCTCGCCGGACGAACTCGTCATCGGCTCCACGGGCATGATCGGGCGCCCGTACCCCATGGAAAGCATCCGTGCCGGACTCGACGCCATGACCTGGCCGTTCCCCGAGACCGACTACCGGGCGGCCGCCAAGGCGATCATGACGACGGACACCCGCCCCAAGCACGTCCACGTGCGCTGCGGCGACGCCGTACTCGTCGGCATCGCCAAGGGCGTCGGCATGATCGAACCCAACATGGCGACCCTGCTGACGTTCTTCTTCACCGACGCGGACATCCCCACCGCCGAGCTCGACGCCCTCTTCCGCCGCGTGATGGACAAGACGTTCAATGCGCTGAGCATCGACACCGACACCTCCACCAGCGACACCGCCGCGATCTTCGCCAACGGGCTCGCCGGCCCGGTCGACCCGGCTGCCTTCGAACAGGCACTGTACGAGTGTGCGCTGCACCTCGTCCGCGACATCGCCTCGGACGGCGAAGGCGCGTCGAAACTGATCGAGGTCCAGGTGACCGGCGCCCGCGACACGGCGCAGGCCAAGCGCGTCGGCAAGACCGTCGTCAACTCCCCGCTCGTCAAGACGGCCGTCCACGGCTCCGACCCGAACTGGGGCCGCATCGCCATGGCCATTGGCAAACTCGAAGACGACACCGACATCGACCCCGCCACCGTCCACATCCGATTCGGCGACCTCACCATGTACCCCGACGAGCCGAGCGACGCACTCCTCGAACAGGCGGGCCGGTACCTGAGCGGCGACGAGGTGATCATCCGCGTCGACCTGGGCATCGCCGACGGCACGTTCACCGTGTACGGCTGCGACCTCACCGAGGGCTACGTGAAGATCAACGCGGACTACACGACCTGAGGGTCTCCCCGACCAGGTAGATTGCGGGAGATCCAGAGAGAAGAATCCGCATGGACTCCCGCGTCACCCGCATACGACGCAAGCTGGCCAAGGTGCCCTACGCCCCGCTCCGGAGCCACTCCTTCGGCGAGGAGAAGCACGGTTTCCGCCTCGCTCCCCCACTGCCCACCGCCAGTGTGGCCGAGTTCGAGGCCGACCACGGCATCCGGCTACCCATCGCCTACCGTAACTTCCTGACCACCATCGGCGGCAGCGGCGCCGCGCCCTCCTACGGTCTCCTGCCGCTGCGGTCGTGCCGGCTGTTCACGATGAATCCCCTGGAGAAGGCCGGATCGCCTCGGGGATTCACCTGCGCAGACCCTCCGGCACGCCCAGGCGACCTGTTCCTGAACATCATCGAAGCCGGGTGCAGCGACCTGCTGCTCCTCGGCATCACCGGCCCGCTGACCGGCCGGGTCGTCACCGGAAACGCCGACGGATTCTGGGGCCCCAACGTCTCCTCGGCCACCGACTTCCTGGCCTGGTACGAACGCTGGCTGAACCACATGCTCGACGGCCGCGACAACCGTGCCCTGCACCTGACCTCGCCCGCCCTTCGGGCACCTCTCGACCGTGTCGAGCGGGAGCACCGCCGTCGCCGCGAGGACCAGTCCCCGTAGCCCAGGGCCCGCCGCGTTCGATGGGTCGAGCGCGGCGGGCCGACGGGATCGTGCCTCCGTGGCGGTGGTGGTTGTCCGATCGCCGGTTCGCGGGATCACAGCTCCCGTCGCATGAGGACGCACATCGTCTCGTAGCGGCGGATCGTGCCGTCCGGCGCCTCCTCGTCCCAGGAGTCGGGTTCGCGGCCGTACGCGACGTAGCCGAGGCGTTCGTACAGGGCGCGGGCCCGGGGGTTGTCCTCCTCGACGGCGAGTTCGCTGCGGGTCAGGCCGCGCTCCCTGATCCGCTGTTCGGCCGCGCGGATCAGCAGTGTGCCCAGGCCGCAGGACTGGAGTGCCGGGTGGACGCCGAGCTGCCACACGGTGCCGGCGCCGTCGGCGACCTGGTAGTCGATGCCGCCGATCGCCACCGGCAGGTCGGCGGGTGTGCAGACCGCCAGGTAGTCCACCTCGCCGGCCGCCGCGCGCACCAACTCGTGTTCCACGCAGCGCAGATGGGTGGCCGAGCCGGACCAGGTGCAGGCCGGCAGGTCCTCGTGGCGCAGGTTCCGCACGGTGACGGGCAGGGTGACGGCGGTGTGGGACCGGGCGGTGGGCCCCGTGGACGGCCGGAGCAGCGCCAGGTCGTCGCCCCACGCGTCCAGCGTCGCCGCGTGGCCCGCTTCCCGGGCCCTCACCTCGACCTGCGCGAACAGCCCCTGTTGGGCGGACACGTCGCCCGTCCGCTGGATCCGCTCGATCGTGTCGAGCAGCACGCGGCCCTCCCAGCCCGGCAGCGGGTGCCGCTCCAGTTCCCAGGACAGGTACTTGTTGTAGGGGCGTGGCCGCCGGTCCAGCGCGAACAGGAGTTCCAGCAGGTGGCCGATGCTCTCGGCAGCATCGAGGAGGGACGGCAGGGCGAGGCCGTCGCGGGCGTTCTTGACCGAGCGGTACAGCCAGTTGACGTAGGCGTCCAGCCGGGCGGCGGCGACGGCACGCGCCTCCTCCGTACCGAGCCGGCCCTTCGCCGCGATGATCGCAGCGAGCTCGCCGCCGGTCCGGTCCAGCACGACGCGGGCCCGGGCGAGGGCGTACCGCTCCAGGCCGCCGAACGCGCGCAACCCGTCCAGCGTGGTCACCACCACGTCCAGCGCGGCGGAGCGATAGCCGTCCAGGGCCGCCAGTCCGGTCGTGGCCCGGTCCGCGAGGACGACGTACACGTCGTGGTCGGAATGCTCGGTGGGCATGTCCTCGTGCGCGTGCGACCCCTTGAGGATCAGCCCGACCACGTCGTCGTCGGCGGTGGCGCGATCGATGAACTCTTGATATTCGGACGGCAGTTGCTGCGGAGTTGCGGGCCGATGAACCGTCACTTCTCCTCCATGCGGACCGGTTTGTGTTACCTCGGCAAGCTAGCTGCGCCACCCCACCGACCGCACGCCGTTTTCCGTCGGCTCGCCCGGGCCGGGGCGGCGTCGCCGCCTCCCCGGGGGCGCGCTCAGTGACGGTGGTGGTTGTCGGGTTGGGCGGGGTCGCCGGGGTGTTCGAGGCCTTCGACGAGCGTGAGGCGTCGGGCGCGTTCCCGGTCGAGCCAGCGGACGAAGGCGGCCCGGCGGGCGGCGTCGCGGAGGGCGGGGGTGGGGTCGGGCGTCTCCGATGGCATGACGGTGGAGAGGAGGGCAGCCGCCCAGGGGCCTGCGGTGACCCACTCGCCGACCGGGGCCGCGCGGAGGGCTTCGGCGAGAGCTGTCGGCAGGGTGTCGGGGTTGGCCTCCAACTCGCCGTCGGGGAGGGAGAGGTGCCAGCGTTCCACTGGCGCTCGGGTGGTCATGGTGCGGTAGTGGGCAATGTCCTCGGCCGAGGGCTCGATGTCGGCTGTCACCCAGACATAGGCGGCCCGGACGGCTGCGCTGCCCTCGTAGGCGGCCGCCGTGATGGAGCCGAGTTCGACGGCGGCTTGTTGGTCGAGCTGGGCGGGGCCGGACAGGGCGACGGGCAGGTTGCGTTCGGCGGCCACCGCCTCGCACAGTGCCTCCGTGAGCAGCACCTGGGCGACCCATCGGGTCAGCTGCCGGTCCTCCGAACTTCCGGGTTGCGGCAGGGCGGTGGCGCGCGGGCCGTTCCGGAGGACGGCGAGCCGCTGATCGAGGCCGGTGCGCGCGAGGGGCCGACCGTCGAGCAGGCCGAGGGTCATGCTTCCACCACCAGGGCGACGGTCGGTGCGTACTGGCAGCGGCCGAACCACATCACCTTGGCGAGGGCCCAGTACGAGCCGGGGTCCGCGGATTCGGGGACGGCAATGGCGAAGTCGACCACCGTGGACGTACCGGCCGGGACGGTGAAGCCGCGTACGGGGTCGGCGATGGCCTCCCAGGTGCCCCATGGCGAGACCAGTTGCAGCTCGCCCCTGATCTCACCGCGCGTGCGGTTGGTGAGCGTGAGGCCGAGGGTGGCGTGGCCGCCCGGGTTCAGGCGCAGGGTCTGGTGCGGGACCTCCACGTTCAGTCCGGTGTCCCGACCCGAGGCCGCCTTGGTGCCCTGGGCGGCGGTCCAGTCTTCGGGCGTGTCGCCGGGGACGGGCAGGAGAGCGGGGAGGTCGCCGACGGCGATCGTCACCACGTCCTCGATCTGCTGGCCGTCGTGGTCGATCCGGACGGCCGCGAAGTACAGCCCGGCTTCGGCGTCGGCGGGCGGGGTGAGGGTGACCGGGAAGCGCAGGTGGCCGCCCGCCTCCAGTCGGTACGGGCGGCTGCCGAGGCTGGTGGCCCAGCCTTCGGGCGGCAGGACGACGGCCGTGCCCTCGACCGCCGCGTCCCGCAGCTGCGAGGAGAGGGCGACCGAGAGCGTCACCGGCTCTCCTGCTGTCCGCAGCAGTCCGGGCGAGGCGCCGACGGATACCGGCAGGTAGCCGAGCGGTGCCGGGCCTCGGTTGTGCAGCCAGTAGCGGGCGTGGACGGGCTGGGCGGGTTCGGCGACCGGGCCGAGGACCGGGCCGTCCGCCGAGGCGGAGACCTCGGGGGCGGCCAGCAGGGTGGCGATCTGCGAACCCGCGAGGTCCAGGCCCGACGTGGCGGAAGCGAGCGGCCGTTCCAGCAGGTCGGCGGGCCGTACGTCGCCCAGCCCGAGCGCGCCCGCGAGTGCGGCGGTTCGCCCGAGGCCCGTGGACTCGACCAGCCGGACGGCCAGTTCGGGTCCGCTTTCCGCCGCCGATCCCTTCGCGATCGGGTTCCCGGCCGGCTTGAGCGCGCCGAGCAGGACCTCGCGCTGCGGTTCGACGCGTAGCCAGGACAGGGTGGCCGGCAGTGGGCCCTCCTGCGCGGCCGTGACGCGGGCGTACAGCGGGTGGTTGAACTCCTGGCCGTGCGCGGGCAGCGTCTGCTCCCGCCAGTCGCCGTTCCCGCCGACCAGCGCGTAGCGGAACTCGTGGGTCCAGTGCTGGAGTTGGAAGGATGCACCGTCGGGCAGGGTGCGCCGGGGCGGGTCGATCCAGATGCCCGAGGGCCAGCCGGTGCACGACCGCATCAGGGACAGGTGCAGTGCGCCCGTGGTGTCGACGGCGAAGCCGGGCAGGCCGAAGCTGAGCAATGCCACGGTGTGGTCCGCGAGTTGATCGGAGACAGCGGCCGGGCAGACGGCGGTGATCCGGGCGTCGGCGAGGTCCTCGGCCAGCGCCGCGAGGTCGGTGACGACCAGCGCGGGCAGGGCCCGCAGGTCGCGCAGGTCGGCGTCCGGCCGCCAGACCTCGGCGAGCGGGGTCAGCGCCGGCACCCACACCGCGCCGTGTGCCTTCAGGGCGGCCGCGTACTCCTCGCCCACCTGTGCCATCAACTCGCGTGCGGCGTCGTTGACTTCGGGCGAGCCGACGACGATGCGGAAGTCCGGCAGGTTGGAGTCCACGTCCAGCCAGCCGTACCGCGCCCAGTCGGCGCCCGAGGTGGTGGCCGTCACACCAACCCGGGCGAGCGCGACGACCAGGGGGCGGGCGTCGGCGGCGTCGTCCAAGGTGGGCACGACGACTTCCGCCACACCCAGGGCCCGGGAGCCGATGACCGTACCGGCCGGGTCCGCGAGGTCGACACGCGCTGTGGCGCCGAGCCCGAACCAGGTGTTCGCCGGGTTGTCCAGGGTCCACGGCGCCTCCGCCGAGTCCACGTCGGGCATGGCGAAGCCGCGCCCGACGACCGCCCCCGCGACCTCGCTGACGGGCAGCCCGCCGGGGACGTCCACGGGGAAGCGCAGCCGCAGCAGCCGGTCGGCGCCGGAGTAGTCCACGATCCGGGTGCGGCAGTCGACCCGGTCGAGGCCGCGCCACAGGGTGACGGTCTGCTCGTATCGAAGAGCGGAGACCGTGCCCTCGATCACCAGGCGTTCGCCGAGCGGCCCGGTCTCCCGGCGGACCGACGCGGCGCCGTCACCGGAGCCGACCACCGGGCCGCTGGGCACCAGATGCCAGGGGCCCTCGCCGAAGTCGGGGTGCTGCGGGTACTCCTCGTAGACGCGCAGTTCGTTGCCGATCCGGCCGTCCTGGAGCAACTCCCTTTCGTGCCGCAGGTCCCAGACCGAGGTGAGGCCGCCGCCGCGTGCCGGGTCGGCGGTGACCCGGTAGCGTCCGTTGGCGATGCCCAGGCCTTCGGTCGCCGTCCACGGCTCCTCGGCGGTGCCTTCCGCCAGTCGCCAGGTGCGCCAGCCGAGGGCGGGCACGTCCTCGGCGAGGAACCGTAGCGTCCCCCGGTCGACGAAGCTCGGCACCGCCTCGCCCCGGTCGTCCAGCACCCGCACCGACCGTACGCCGGAAGGCAGTTCGACCGAGACGAGATCGGTCCGGTCGAAGGACAGCGTGTTGGTCACCACGACCGCCGAACCGGCCCCCGCCGTGGAGATCCGGCCCGTGAGCGCGTCCAGCGCCGCGTCCCGTACACCGCTCGCCAGGTCGTACGCCTCCCGCCAGCCGCCGAGCAGGTCCAGGTACACCTGGTCGGACTCGGAGCCGGTGATCGCGTCGTGGTGGGCGCCGTAGGCGAGTTGGCGCCAGACCTTGTCCAGCGCGGCGGCCGGGTAGCGGCCGAGTCCGTGGACGACGGCGAGCGTGGCGAGCTTCTCGGCGTCCACCGCCGCGACCTCGCCGGCCCGTTGGGCTTGCTTGGTGTCGATGTACGAGACGTCCTTGCCGGTGTACACCGGGTTCATGTCGCGGGTTTGCGGGCTGGGTCGCCGTCCGGTGGCGGCGAGTTCGGCCCGGACGGCGTCGAGGAAGTCGCGCGGGGTGGCGCAGACGAACCGGGGCCAGAGGTATTTGGCGGCCCAGGAGCGGTGGATCTCGGTGACCCACTTGTTGGGCGGAGTGTAGTCCGTCCCGACCGGCAGCAGCAGGTTCTTCGTCGCGCCGACCGGCTTGAGCTTGCGGTACAGCTCGTGGACGGCTTCCTCGGCGGTGGCGAGGTCGGGCGAGGAGTCCATCCACCAGCCGGCCGAGTAGTGGTGCGGCATGTAGTGGGTGAGCACACCCTCGCCGCCGGGGGCGATCCATTCGAACTCGCTCGGGAACTGCATCACCCGGGCGTCGTCCTTGGCCTCGCGGAAGTTCTTCTGGATCGGGCCCCACTGGTGGAACGGGCCGCGTGCCCAGGCGCTGCCGGTGAGACCGGCTGCGGCGAGGTGGCCGGGGAACTGCGGGTCGTGTCCGAACACGTCGAGTTGCCAGGCGGTTCGGGGGTCCCCGCCGAGGATGTCGCGCTGGTAGCCGATGCCGTGGACGATGTTGCGGATGGTGGTCTCGGCGCCGGTGAGGTTGGTGTTCGGCTCGTTGTAGGTGCCGCCGACGAGTTCGACCTGGCTGCGTTCCAGCAGTAGTCGCAGCGTCTCACGCCGTTCCGGGTGCTGGTCGAAGTAGGGCTTCAGGTAGTCGACTTCGGCGAGCACGAACTTGTACACCGGGTCCCGCAGGGCGAGGTCCAGGTGTGCGTCGACGAGCGCGAAGCCGTTGCGCTCCCAGAGCGGCCGGGTGGTGGCGTCGGCGGAGAGCAGTTCCCAGGGGGAGGTGTAGGCGGCCTGGGTGTTCCACCAGACCGGGTCGTAGTGGAAGTGCGAGACCAGGAACATCGTCCAGCCGGGCTCGGCGATGTCCAACCGCCCTTCCGTGACCGCGTCTTCGGACCGGACGGTGACCGGGATCCGATCGCCCGGCCGGGCATCGGCGGTGATCTCCAGGGGGACTTCGACCAGTCCCGTGCCGGTCGCCTCGCCGTGGACGCCCGGGCCGCTGACGGTGATCCGGGCGGCCGGGCCCTCGGTCGTCACACGCAGGATCTGGCGCGGGGCGTCCTCCGGTCCGACGAACAGGTCGGTGCTCTCGACGGCGGTGATGGTGACCGGCACGGGGGCTTCCTTTCCTCAGGTGCGAGCGGCGCGGGACTACGCGCCCCAGGCCTCGAACTCGTAGATGCGGGCGGCCTGGTCGGTGGTCTGGGTGGGCTTGGTGACCACCAGGCGGACGTAGCGGGCGGTGGTGGTCACCGGGTGGGTGGTGGTGCCGGCCGTGTTGCCCGTGACGGCGGCGACCGTCGTCCAGGGATCGCTGGTGCCGGACCGGACCTGGATGGTGAAGTCGCGGGTGTTGTACGAGCTGCTCTCGCCGCCCGCCGACGCGTGCTTGACGACGAACTTGGACAGGTGCTTCGCCGAACCGAGGTCCACCTCCAGCCACTTGGCGGAGCTCAGAGTGCACCACTTGTCGCTGTTGCCGCCGCTGACACTGCCGTTGACGGCCTTGGCCGGCGTCTCGTTGGCGTTGCACTGGCCGGAGGCGGTGGCCGGGCGGTTCCGTGCCAGGTTGGTGGAGGTCGGCGGCGTGCTGGTCCAACTCACCGTCGCCGACGCGGCGTTCGAGCGCCCGTACGTAGTGGACACGGCCTCGACGTCCAGTGTGGTGGCGGCTTCGCCGCCGGCCCGGTCGAGGCGCCCGACGAAGTACGCGTCGTTGGGCGTGGCGCCGAGGAAGGTCCGGGTGCCGTCCGCGTTGCGCCGGTACACCTCGTAGTGGTGGACGTTGCTGCCGGGCGCCGCCGCCCAGGACAGCCGCAGCGACTGGCTGGAGCCCGGCGTCACGTCGCTCGCGCCGAGGACGGTGAGGCCGCTCGGCGCCGCCGGGGTCTCCACCGTGCCGTCGTAGACGGCGACTTGGCCGACCCGAAGGTCGTACGCGGGGTCGGATCCCTCGACCCGGAGCGCGATCTGGGCGATGGTGCGGCCCGCGTACGGGGAGAGGTCGAGGGTGTGGCGCTCCCACCCGGTCCCGGAGTCCGCGCCGACGTCGATCGTGGTGAAGCTGTTCGGTGCGTCGGTGAAGGTGACGGCGGCCTTGAGCTTGGTGGGCCCGGCGGCCGGGGTCTTCACCACCAGGTCCAGCTTGGTGGTCGCCGCGACCGGCAGCTTGGCCTGGTACAGCCGGACGGTGTTGGCGGCGTCCAGGGTGCCGGTCAGCCGCAGCGAGGAGCCGCCCTGGTAGGCGTCGGTGAAGTCGACGGACGGGGTCAGCCTGCTGCCGGTGGAGTCGACCATCCAGCGGTAGGTGGGCGGGACGTCCTGGAGCGAGAGGTTGTTCCAGCCGCCGGTGGCGACCCGGGTGCCGCCCGCGTTGTAGAAGTCGCCCTGCCCGGTGTCGAAGTTGGTGACGAAGGGCTTGGCGGTGATCGGCGAGGATTCGGCGACGTAGCCGGCCAGGCCGGGCCAGCTCGACGAAAGGTCCGTTCGGGACGGGTCGTTGTTGGCGCCGACCCAGTAGCGGGCGTCCTTGTCGTAGAAGTCGGCGCGGTCGGTGGCGGACTTCCAGGTCCACTCCGGGCGGTAGAGGCCGAGCGAGGTGGTGTGCGGTGTGCCGGACGGGAAGAGGGTGTTCCAGTCCACGCTCGTGTTGTAGCCGTTGGCCTCGGTGTCGATGCCGGAGTAGAGGTCGTACTCGCTGCGGCCGAGCTGCCGGGCCAGCGTCCGGGAGGAGTTCAGGCCGCTCGCGGACCAGTCGAAGTTCAGGAACATCGAGTCCGAGGTGCGCTTCGAACCATCCTGCAGGAACGGGGAGTTGGCAGAGGTCAGGGCGTTCTGCCAGTCGACCGCACCGGAGGTGGTCATCGCGTCGTACCACATGAACTCGGTGCCGCTCTGCGCCTTGGTGTACTGCATCAGGTTCTGCAGCTCGCCGGCGAGAGCCGAATCGCCGCCGCCGGTCTCCTGGTTGATGAACCAGCCGTCGAAGCCGTAGTACTGCGCGGCCTGGGCGAGCTTGTCGGCGACGGGGTAGCGGCTGCCGGACTTCTGGACGAAGTCGCGCACCCACTGGATCTGGCCGCCGTACGCGCCGGGCGGGAAGAAGACGGTGCCGTAGACCTTGACGCCGTTGCGGTGGGCGGCGTCGATGACGGTCGGGTTGGGGGCGAGGATCAGGCCCTCGCCGGCCGAGCCGCCCCAGAACACCAGCTTGTCGACGTACTGCCAGTAGCCGAAGGCGTAGTAGTTGGGGTCGGCGGAGCCCTGGGAGGGGTTGTTGGAGGTGGGGCCGAAGGAGACCAGGGAGGCGATCTTCCCTTCGCCGGTACGGGCGTTGGGGTTCGCCTTGAGCGCCGGGTCACTGGTGCGCGGTTGCAGCGGGACGCGGGAGCGGTTGAAGCGGGCGTCCGGGTCGGTGGCCGGGTCCCAGTTCAGGATGGTGCTGGGGTACCAGTACGAGGCAAAGGGCTGGCTGCCCGGGCCGGCGGTGGCGGCGGGTGCCGAGCCTGGCGTTCCGGCGGGTGCCGAACCGGCCGTGCCGACGGGTGCCGCGACCGGTCTCGGCTCGGCCCAGGCCGAGGGGGTGGCGGTCAGCGCGGCCGTCGCGAGGGCGGCGCTGAGCAGCAGGGGGAGGCGTCGTGACATGCGGTGGCTCCGATCGAGCGGAGGAGGTGGGGGCGGGCCCGCCGTCGCGTACGGGGGCCGGGTGCATGCGGGCGTGCCAGTGCTGGAACGGGTGGCGCCGGAACGGGTAGAGCCGGAGCAGGTGGCGCCGGAGCTGGTGGCGGCGGAACGCGTGGCGCCGGAACGGGTGGGGGTCGTCGCCGCTGCGGCGGTTGCTCGACGTACGGGCGCAGCGGGAGCCGGACGAAGTGCGGCAGCGTGCGGCGGAGCGCGCCGGGCGGGAGCCGCTCGGCGCTGCGAGGCTAAACCGGTTCAGAACCGCTGTCAACGACTCGCGCAGCAACCACTCCGGGGAGCGAATCGCCGACGGAACCGGCCTCGGACTCGACGAGGGAAGCGGCCTCGGACTCGCCGGACGAACCGGCCGCGGACTCGACGAGGGAACCCGCCGCGGACTCGCCGGCACGACCGGGCGGCGAGGTGGACTCCCGTACGGTCAGCCGTGGCGTCGGCATCTGCAGGTCCCGCCCGGGCCCGGCCTCGTCGAGGGCGGCCAGCAGGCTGCGGGCGACCTGCTCGCCGAGCGCGAAGGTGTCCCGGCTGAGCGCGGTCAGCGGCGGGTGGACGATCCGGGCGAGCACCGAGTCGTCGAAGGAGACGATGGACAGCTCGCCGGGCACCGCGACACCCATCTCGCCCGCCACGCCGAGCCCGGCGACGGCCATCACGTCGCTGTCGTAGACGATCGCGGTGGGACGCCTGGCCCGGGAGAGCAGCGTGCGGGTGGCGGCGGCGCCCTCGGCGTCGCTGAAGTCGGTGGGCACCGACACGGCTTCCTCCAGGCCGAGCCGGCGCGAGGCGTCGCGCAGCGCACGGATCCGCCGCTGGGTGTGCTGGAAGTGCGGCAGCCCGGCGAGGTGGGCGATCCGGCGGTGCCCGATGGCGGCCAGGTAGTCGACGATCGAGAGCATCGCCTCCCGGTCGTCGGCCCAGATCCGCAGCTGGTTGCCGCCCTTGCCGGGCCCGCCGAGGACGACGGCGGGCAGCCCGAGCTCGTCCAGTACCGGCAGTCGCGGGTCCTTGACCTGCAGGTCGACCACGATGAAGCCGTCGACGCGGTGCTCGGAGGCCCAGCGGCGGTAGACCTCGATCTCGGCGGCGGTGTCCTCGACGACCATCAGGTGCAGCGCGACGGAGCTGGCCGAGAGCACGGCCTGGAGGCCGGAGAGCAGCTGGCTGAAGAACGGCTCGACGCCGATGGTGCGGGCGGGGCGGGCGATCACCAGGCCGACGGCGTCGGCCCGGGCACCGCCGAGGGCGCGTGCGGCGCTGTGCGGGCGCCAGTTCATCTCCTCCGCGACCCGCAGGATCCGGGCCCGGGTCGCCTCGCTCACGCCCGGGCGGCCGTTGAGCGCGAAGGACACCGCGCCCTTGGAGACACCGGCCTGGCGGGCGATGTCGGCGATCGTCGGTCTGCCCACAGGACCCGACTCCTCTCTTGACAGCCAAGTTTAGGCGGGAGCATAGTCCCTGGCATAGCTAGACCGGTTTAGTTGGTTAGTGAGTCAGGTTCCGGGATTCGCCACAACCCCCTGTCGACGGAACTCCCGTTGACAGAAACCCCCGTTGACGGAGAACCCCCGGAACATCCCCGGGAAGCACCCCGAGCTCAGCACGATCCCCCACCCACCCCCAGGACCGGGAGACCCTCATGCGAAGAATCTGGGCGGCACTGACGACTACGGCCCTCACCGCGGCCGCACTCACCGGCTGCGGACTCGGCTCCGGTGACACCAAGGACAGCGACAGCGTGGCGAGTGCGGCCGCCACCGGCGAGGTCAAGGGCAAGGTCTCGCTGCAGACCTGGGCGCTCAAGCCGAAGTTCACCGACTACATGCAGGGCGTGATCGACGGTTTCAAGAAGAAGTACCCCGGCGTCGAGGTCGACTGGCTCGACCAGCCCGGCGAGGGTTACTCCGACAAGGTGCTCAGCCAGGCCGCCGCCGGCACCCTGCCCGACGTGGTGAACCTGCCGCCCGACTTCGCCCTCCCGCTCGCGCGGAAGGACCTCCTGCTGGACGTCGCCAAGGCCGACCCGAAGCTCGCCGACGAGTACGTCGCCGGCGGCGTCGATGCCTACCGCTTCGCCGGCCACCCGGGCACCTTCGGCTACCCCTGGTACCTCAACACCGATGTGAACTACTGGAGTTCGGAACTCCTCACGAAGAACGGCCTGGACCCGAAGAAGCCCCCGACCAGTCTGGACGAACTGATCGCCCAGGCCCGGGTGATGAAGGAGAAGTCCGGCGGCCAGACCTACCTGATGAGCCGCAAGCCGGGCCTCGGCGACCTCTACAACGCCGGCGTGAAACTCATGTCCGACGACGGCAGGACCTTCACCTTCAACACCCCCGAGGCCGCCGCGCTGCTCGACAGGTACCGCGACGCCTTCAAGGAGGGCCTGCTCCCCAAGGACGTGCTGACCAACACCTACGCCGGCAACACCAAGCTGTTCAACGCCGGCACCGCCGCCTGGACCACCGCCGGCGCCAACTACATCACCAGCCTCGCCACCGACAACCCGACGCTCGCCCCGAAGGTCGTCCCGTCCGCCGCACTGGCCACCCCGCCGCTGTACGTCCAGGGCGTGTCCATCCCGAAGAGCACCAAGAACCCGGCCGCCGCGGTCGCCCTCGCCCGCTGGGTCACCAGCGCCGAGAACCAGGCCGCCTTCGCCCACCTGACCAGCATCTTCCCGTCCACCAAGGCCTCGTCGGACGACCCCTTCTTCAGCAAGAGCGACGGCACCAACGCGGGCGACGCCAAGGTGATCGCGTTCAACTCGCTCGCCAAGGCCAAGCTGATCCAGCCCGTCCAGGTCGACGACGCGATGAGCACCATCGTCAACCAGCAGATCGCGCTCGCGATCAGCGGCGACGCGAGCTCCAAGCAGGCGCTGGACACCGCCGTCGAGCAGTGCAACAAGCTGCTCAAGGGCTGACCCCGACCAGCAGCCCCGCGCAACGTCGCCGACCACAGCCCCGACCAGCGTCACCCACCAACAGCCCCGACCAACAGCCCCGACCGTACCGGCCGAGCGGCGGGTTCCGGGTACCCTCCCGCCCCCCCAACCCGCCGCTCCCGGGAATGACCCGCACCGCCCGCAGGCCCAGGCTCCAGGAAGGCAAACCGCATGACCCACCGGCGTTGGTTCACCCCCTGGCTGCTCGCCGGGCCCGCGATAGTCTGGCTGGCCGTCTTCAACCTCTGGCCGGCCGTCAACACGGTGATCCTGTCCTTCACCAACGCCAAGCCGCTGGGCGGCGGGCAGTTCACCGGCCTGGAGAACTACGGCCGCCTGCTGGACGACGAGCAGCTCGCCGACGCCCTGCTCAACAGCATCGTCTTCATGCTGGTCTGCCTGCCCCTGCTGACCATCCTGCCGCTGCTGCTCGCGCTGCTCGTCCAGCGCAGGATCCCCGGCATCACCTTCTTCCGGACCGCCTTCTACACCCCGGTGATCGCCTCCGCCGTCGTGGTGGCGCTGATCTGGGGCTGGGTGCTGAACGATCGCGGGCTGGTCAACGGCGTGCTCCAGCAGACCGGACTGGCCGACTCCCCGGTCGACTTCCTGACCGACCGCTGGCTGCTGCTGTTCAGCGCGATCGCCCTGACCGTCTGGAAGGGCCTCGGCTACTACATGGTCATCTACCTGTCCGCCCTCGCCAACGTCCCGCGCGAGCTGCACGAGGCGGCGGCCGTGGACGGCGCCGGGCCGGTCAGCCGGTTCTGGCACGTCACCCTGCCCGGGGTGCGGCCGACCATGGTCCTGATCTCCGCGCTGATCTCGGTGAGCTCGCTGCGCGTCTTCTCCGAGCTGTACGTGCTCTCCAACGGCCAGGGCGGCCCCGGCGGACGGGACATGTCGGTGGTGATGCTGATCCAGATGTACAGCCGCGGCTTCAACGGCCACCTCGGCTACGCCTCGGCGCTCAGCCTGCTGCTGTTCGTCGTCACCCTCGCCCCGATGCTGTTCCTGATGCGCCTGAACCGGAAGGCGGCCTGAACCCGTGACCACCCGCCCGATGAAGGCCGCCAAGGGCTCCCGGGGCTTCGACACCCCCTCCCCCGCCCGGACCGTCGCCCGCTACCTGCTCCTGGTGCTCGTCCTGCTCCTGGTCATCGGCCCGTTCCTGTGGCAGCTGTCCACCTCCCTCAAGGGCCCCGCCGAGGACGTCTTCACCCGCACCCCGACCTTCCTGCCCGAGCAGCCCACCCTCGGCAACTACGGCAAGGTCGCCGACACCATCCCGGTGTGGACCTACGCGCTCAACTCGGTGATCGTCGCCGCGGTCTGCATCACCGGCAACGTGGTCGGCTGCACCCTGGCCGGCTACGCGTTCGCCCGGCTGCGCTTCCGCGGCGCCAAGCTCGTCCTCGGCCTCTTCCTCGCCACGCTCGTCCTGCCGGGCGAGGTCACCATCGTCTCCCAGTACGTGCTGGTGCGCGGCCTCGGCCTGGCCGACACCCTGGCGGGCGTCGCGCTGCCGGGCTCGATCGCGATGCTCAACGTGCTGCTGATGCGCACCGCCTTCGCGGCCGTCCCGCTCGAGCTGGACCAGGCCGCGCTGGTGGACGGCGCCAACGTCTGGCAGCGGCTGTGGCACATCGGCCTGCCGAACGTGCGCGGCATGATCAGCGTGATCGTGATCTTCACCTTCATCGGCGCCTGGGACGACTTCCTCTGGCCGCTGATCGTGCTCAACGACCCGCAGAAGTACACCCTCACCGTCGGGCTGCAGTACCTCAACGGCACCTTCTCCGCCAACCCCCGGCTGATCGCGGCCGGCACCATGATCGCCTTCCTGCCGATCGTCGTGGTGTTCGGCGTCTGCCAGCGCTTCTTCTTCAAGGGCGTCGAGGAGGGAGCCGTCAAGGGCTAGCGCCACCGTCCGTACGCCCCGAACCCAGTCGAGGAAGCTCTCCGATGACCACCGCCCCCCGCTTCGGCGTCAACTACACCCCCAGTGTCGGCTGGTTCCACCACTGGCTCGACTTCGACCTCGACGCCGTGCGCGCCGACTTCGACTCCATCGCCGCCCTCGGCCTGGACCACGTCCGGGTCTTCCCGCTGTGGCCACTGTTCCAGCCCAACCGCACCCTGATCCGCCCGCGCGCCGTCGACCAGCTGACCGCCCTGGTGGACGCGGCCGGCGAACGCGGGCTGGACGTCGCGGTGGACGGCCTGCAGGGCCACCTGTCCAGCTTCGACTTCCTGCCGGCCTGGACCCGGACCTGGCACCGGCGCAACCTCTTCACCGACCCCGAGGTCGGCGACGGCCAGGCCGCCTACCTGCGCACCCTCGCCGAGGCGCTGCGCGAACGGCCCAACTTCCTCGGGATGACGCTCGGCAACGAGATCAACCAGTTCTCCGGCGACCCGCACCCCGACCCGGACCGGGCCACCCCCGCCGAGGCCGAGGCCTGGCTGCGCCGGATGCTCGACGCCTGCGAGACCGGCGCCCCCGGCCGGCTGCACCTGCACGCCTCGTACGACGCCGCCTGGTACCTGGACGACCACCCGTTCACGCCCTGGCACTCGGCCCGGATCGGCGCCGCCACCGCCGTGCACTCCTGGGTGTTCAACGGCACCGCCCAGCGCTACGGCGCCCACTCCACCGCCACCGCCCAGCACGCCGCGTACCTGGTCGAACTGTCCAAGGCCTGGGCGGACGACCCGGCCCGCCCGGTCTGGCTGCAGGAGGTCGGCGCGCCCGCCCCGCACATCGGCCCCGAGGACGCGGCGCGCTTCACCGGCGCCACCGTCGAGGCCGTCCTGGACTGCCCGGACCTGTGGGGCGTCACCTGGTGGTGCTCGCACGACGTGAACCGCTCGCTCGCCGACTTCCCCGAACTCGAGTACAGCCTGGGACTGTTGACCACCGACCGGACGGTCAAACCGGCCGGCTCCCGGCTCGCCGAGGCCGCCGCCGAGGCCCGCCGCTCCTGGCAGCCCCCGAAGCTGCGCAGCACCGCCGTGGTGGTCACCACCGGCGACGAGGTCACCTCCCCGAAACGCTCGGCCTGCGGCCCCGGCGGCCCGGTGTACGAGGCGTTCATGCGCCTCGCCGAGGCGGGCGCCCGCCCGACCGCCGTCCTCGCCGAACGCGCCGGGGACCGCGAGCACCTGGCCGCGCGCGGTATCACCGAGGTGGTCCACCCCGACGACGTATCTTCCCTCTAGCCCGTTCCCGTCCGACCCTCAGCCACGCACCACGCAGTCACGCAGCCCTCAGTCACGCATCACGCAGCCACGCATCACTGCCACGCACCCCTCAGCCACGCAACGGAGCCCGCTGACATGCACGATGACCGCACCCTGGTCGAGTCCCGCCTCAAGCGCGTCCTGGACGAGCGCATCCGCCCGGCCGTGTACCCCGAGTCCGTCCCGCTGGAGGTCGGCATCTGGACGGCGCCAGGTGAGCCCGTCCCGGTCGCCGAGGGCCTGGCCGCGCCGCGCACGCCGATCGCGGTCGGCGACGCCTGGGGCGCGCCCTGGGGCACCAGCTGGATCACCGTGACCGGTACGGTGCCCGAGGCCTGGGCGGGCCGGACCGTCGAGGCGCTGATCGACCTCGGCTTCGACGCCAACATGCCCGGCTTCCAGTGCGAGGGCCTGGTCTACCGCCCCGACGGCACCCCGGTGAAGGGCCTCAACCCGCAGAACCAGTGGGTGCGGATCGCCGCCCCGGCGGCCGGCGGCGAGCCGGTGCTGCTGCACGTCGAGGCCGCTTCCAACCCGGTCATCCTGGACTACCACCCCTTTCTGCCCACCGAGTTGGGCGACCAGGAGACGGCGGGCGACCGGCCGCAGTACAAGCTGGCCCGGATGGACCTCGCCGTCTTCGACGAGACGGTCTGGCAGCTGGTGCTGGACCTGGAGGTGCTCGGCGAACTGATGGCTGAGCTGCCGGTGGAGAGCGCCCGCCGCTGGGACCTGCTGCGCGCCATCGACCGGGCCCTGGACGCCGTCGACCTGCAGGACGTCAACGGCACGGCGGCGGCTGCCCGTTCACAGCTCGAAGGGGTGCTGGCCGCGCCCGCCGCGCCGTCCGCGCACCGGATCAGCGCGATCGGCCACGCGCACATCGACTCGGCCTGGCTGTGGCCGCTGCGCGAGACCGTCCGCAAGGTGGCCCGCACCACCGCCAACATGACCGCGCTGCTGGAGGACGAGCCGGACTTCCTCTACACCATGTCGCAGGCGCAGCAGTTCGCCTGGATCAAGGAGCACCGACCCGAGGTGTACGCGCGGGTCCGGAAGGCGGTGGCCGAGGGCCGGTTCGTCCCGGCCGGCGGCATGTGGGTGGAGTCGGACACCAACATGCCCGGTTCGGAGGCGATGGCCCGGCAGTTCGTGCACGGCAAGCGGTTCTTCCTGGACGAGTTCGGGGTGGAGAACCACGAGGCCTGGCTGCCGGACACCTTCGGCTTCACCGGCGGCCTGCCGCAGATCATCCGCAACGCCGGCTCCAAGTGGCTGCTGACGCAGAAGATCTCGTGGAGCCAGGTCAACAAGTTCCCGCACCACACCTTTCTGTGGGAGGGCATCGACGGGACCCGGATCTTCACCCACTTCCCGCCCGTGGACACCTACAACTGCTCCATGAAGGGAAGCGAAATCGCCCACGCGGCAAGGAACTTCAAGGACAAGGGGGTGGCCAGGCACTCGCTCGCACCGACCGGCTGGGGCGACGGCGGCGGCGGCACGACCCGCGAGATGGTCGCCAAGGCGGCCCGGATGAAGGACCTGGAGGGCTCGGCCACCGTCCGCTGGGAGAAGCCCGCCGAGTTCTTCGCCAAGGCCGAGGCCGAGTACCCGAACCCGCCGGTCTGGGTCGGCGAGCTCTACCTGGAGCTGCACCGGGCCACCCTGACCAGCCAGGCCAAGACCAAGCAGGGCAACCGGCGCAGCGAGAACCTGCTGCGCGAGGCCGAACTCTGGTGCACCACCGCCACGTTGCGCACCGGAGCGGCGTACCCGTACGAGCAGCTGGACCGGATCTGGAAGACCGTGCTGCTGCACCAGTTCCACGACATCCTGCCCGGCTCGTCCATCGCCTGGGTGCACCGCGAGGCCGAGGCCACGTACGCGGCGCTGGCCGGGGAGCTGGGGGAGCTGATCGGACGGGCCCAGCGGGCCCTCGCCGGGGATCCCTCGGGTGGACGCGAGCTGGTGTTCAACGCGGCGCCGCACGCGCGCTCCACCGTCGCGGCGGGCGGGGCCGGCGTGGTGGCTCCGCCGGTGGACGGCTGCACGGTGGTCGAGCGGCCCGAGGGCGGCTACCTCCTGCGCAACGGCCTGCTGGACGTCGTGGTGGACGCGGACGGCCTGGTGGCCTCGGTGGTCGAGGTGGCGAGCGGTCGGGAGTCCGTCGCCCCCGGCACCCGCGCCAACCTGCTCCAGTTGCACCCCGACTTCCCCAACATGTGGGACGCCTGGGACGTCGACCAGTTCTACCGCAACACCGTCACCGACCTGACCGGCGTGGACTCGCTCACCGTCCTCTCGGAGACGGCCGAGCGGGTCTCCGTCCGGGTCGTGCGTTCCTTCGGCTCGTCCACCGCCGTCCAGGATCTGACCCTGCGCGCGGGCGAGCAGCGCCTCGACATCGAGACCCTGGTCGACTGGCACGAGACCGAGAAGTTCCTCAAGGCCGCGTTCCCGCTGGACATCCACACCGAGCGCTACGCCGCCGAGACCCAGTTCGGCCACCTCTACCGGCCCACCCACACCAACACCAGTTGGGACGCCGCCAAGTTCGAGGCCTGCAACCACCGCTTCGTCCACCTCGACGAGCCCGGCTGGGGCGTCGCCCTGGTCACCGCCTCGACCTACGGCCACGACGTCACCCGCACGGTGCGCTCCGGCGACGGCGGCACCACCACCACGGTCCGCTTCTCGCTGCTGCGCGCCCCGCGCTTCCCCGACCCGAAGACCGACCAGGGCCTGCACCGCTTCCGGCACGCCCTGGTCCCGGGCGCGGCGATCGGCGACGCCGTCCGCGAGGGGTACCGGATCGGCCTGCCCGAGCGGCGGGTCACCGGCAGCGCCGAGCGGGTCGCACCGCTGGTGGAGCTGGACAACGACGCGCTCGTGGTGAGCGCGGTCAAGCTCGCCGACGACCGCAGCGGGGACCTGATCGTCCGGGTCTACGAGGCGGGCGGCGGCCGCGCCCGGGGCCGGCTGACCACCTCCCTCCCGCTGGCCGACGCCGTCCCCTGCGACCTGCTGGAGCGGCCCTGGGACGGCACCCGCGGCGAGGTGGCGGTCGAGGACGGCGCGGTGCGGCTCGCGCTGCGCCCGTTCGAGCTGGTCACCCTGCGGCTCCGGGCGGCCGGCTAGCCCCTGCGCTGCGCAGTGCGGCTGCTCTGCGCCGTCCGGCTGCTCCGGGCTGTGCGGCTGCTCTACGCTGTGCGGCGCCCCGGCTCCCACCGGCCGGGGCGCCGCCCCTCCCGACCCTCCTGGAGTCCACCGTGCCGCTCACCCCGCTGTTCGCCGCCGTCGACATCGGCGGCACCAAGATCGCCGGAGCACTGGTCGACGGCGACGGACGGCTGCGGCACCGGCTCCAGCTGCCCACCCCGGCGACGGAACCGGGCGCGGCCGTGCTCGCCATCGTGCACAAGGTGCTGGACCAGCTCGCCGGGACGGCCGACTGGGCCGCCGTGACCGCCGTCGGGATCGGCAGCGCCGGTCCGGTCGACCTCGCCGCCGGCACCGTCAGCCCGGTCAACATCCCCGGCTGGCGCGGTTTCCCGCTGGTCGCCGAGGTCGCCGCGCACCCGGCGGTGGCAGCGCGCGCACTGCCCGTGCGCCTCGCCGGTGACGGCGTCGCGATGGCCGCCGCCGAGCACTGGCAGGGCGCGGCCCGGGGCGCCGCCAACGCGCTCTGCCTGGTGGTGTCGACCGGCGTCGGCGCCGGGCTGGTGCTCGACGGCGTGGTGCGGCCCGGCCCCAGCGGCAACGCCGGGCACCTCGGCCACATCACCGTCGACCTGGACGGCGAGCCCTGCCCGTGCGGCTCGCGCGGCTGCCTGGAGGGCCTCGCCAGCGGCACCGCGATCGCCCGCCGAGCGCTCGCCGAAGGCTGGCGGCCGCCGGGCGACGACCGGACGGCCCGCGCCGTCGCCGCCTCCGCCACCGCGGGCGACCCGGTCGCGCTCGCCTCCTTCGACCGCTCCGCCCAGGCCCTGGCCGCCGGCATCGCCGCCACGGCCGCCCTGGTCGACCTCGACCGCGTCGTCGTCGGCGGCGGCGTGGCCACCGCCGGGGACGTGCTGTTCGCCCCGCTCGCCCGCCACCTGGACCGCTACGCGGCCCTCTCCTACATCCGCGGCCTCGACGTGCGCCGCGCCGAACTCGGCACCGACGCCGGGCTGATCGGCGCGGCCGCGCTCTGCCGCTGAACCGTCCCGGAGCCCCCCGCATGCCGCCCTCCACACTGCCTCCGTTCACGCGGCCTCCCTTCGCCCTGCTTCACAACCCGGTCCGCCGGTACGCCTGGGGCTCGCCCACCGCCATCCCCGCGCTCACCGGCACCGAGCCCGACGGCACCCCGCAGGCCGAACTGTGGCTGGGCGCGCACCCGTCGGCACCGTCGTCCGTCCTGGGACCGGACGGCCCGCAGCCGCTGGACGAACTGATCCGCGCGCACCCGGACGGCATGCTCGGGCCGGACACCGTACGGCGGTTCGGCCCGGAGCTGCCGTTCCTGTTCAAGGTGCTGGCCGCCGACCGGGCGCTCTCCCTGCAGGTCCACCCGAACCGTGCGCAGGCCGAGGCCGGGTACGCGGCCGAGGAGGCCCGGGGTGTCCCGCCGGACGCGCCGGAGCGGGTGTTCAAGGACCGTGGACACAAGCCCGAACTGCTCTGCGCGCTCGGAGAGTTCGAGGCGCTCTGCGGCTTCCGTCCGGCTGCCGACACGGCCGGACTGCTGGACGCGCTCGACGTGCCGCTGCTGGCACCGTGGGCTGCGGCGCTACGCGCACGGCCTTCCTCCGAGGTGCTGCCGGAGCTGCTGCGGAGCGCGCTGGCGTCCGCCCGCCCCTCGGCCGCCCAACTCTCGCTCACCGCGAGGGCCTTGGAGCGGGTCGCGGCCTCCGGGGGACCGTACGCGGAGGCCTGCGCCGGCTACGCCCGGGTCGCCGGGCAGTACCCCGGCGACCCCGGCCTGATCGCCGCGCTGCTGCTCAACCACGTCCGGCTCGCCTGCGGGCAGGCGCTCTACCTGGACGCCGGGGTGCCGCACGCCTATCTCCGGGGCCTGGGAGTCGAGTTGATGGCCAACTCGGACAACGTGCTGCGCTGCGGGCTCACCCCCAAGCACGTGGACGTCGACGGACTGCTGGCGGTCACGTCCTTCCGCACCGGGGTGCCCGACATCCTCGCACCGCGCCCCGCCGATGGCGGCATCGAGGAGGAATTCCCTTCGCCCGCCGAGGAGTTCATGCTCTCCCGGCTGCGCCCCGGCACCACCGCGACCCGCATCGAACTGCCCACCCCGCAGATCCTGCTCTGCGTCTCGGGGCATGCCCGGCTGCACGCTCCCGACGGAGCCGAACTCGCCCTTCCTGCTGGGGCGTCCGCCTACCTGCGCCCGGGCGCCGGACCGGTCGGGCTGACCGGCCCGGGCGCGGAGCTGTTCCGGGCTACCACGGGATAGCGGCCGGTAGCGGTCGGCTGCGGCAGGTTGCGGCCGGTAGCGGCCGACAGCGGTAGGTTGCGGGCCGGCCGGACCGCTCACGCCGGTGTGGGATGCCCGAACAGCAGGTCGTAGCCCTCCGGGAGCTGCTCGATCACCTGGTCGATCAGCTCCCCCGGAACCAGGTCGGCCAGCGTGCTCAGCACCGCCCCGATGTCCCACTGCGCCGTCGTGGTGGTCGCCCCGTCGATCCACCCGACCACGCCCTGGACGAAGCGCTCGGCGGTCAGCGGCTCGGCCGCGGGCTTGGCGTCGCGCAGCAGGGAGGCGTACGTCACGGGCAGCGCGTCGGCGAGTTCGAGCCGCTCGGACCCCACCAGGTGCTCGCCGAGCAGGGCGAGCACCACCCGGGCGGCGTGGTCCGCCTCGGCCTCACCCCGGTACTCGCCGCGCTCCACGACGCGGGCGAGGAAGTCCTCCCAGGAGATGGTCATCGCGTCCTCCTTCCGGTCGGCGGGATCCGGCAGGACCGACGGCGCTCTGCGCCCCGGGCCGGGGAGGGAGGTCGCAGCTGGTGACCGCCGTGGGACGTACCGGTGCCCGTGCTGCTCAGCGTAACTCGGCCCGCTGCCCTCGGGAACCGGCCCCTTGCCCTCGGGAACCGGCCCACTGCCCGCAGGCTCGACCAGGCAACCGGCCGGGCGCCGGAAATCCGGTCTGGCGGATCGACGCCGTTGTCGATCACGCCGCCGGCCCGGGGCGTCGGCCCCGGGGATCGCGCCGCGCCCGGGGCCGCTCTCAGCCCGCCGAGGCGCGGCAGCGCCTGCGCGGCCGGCGCGAGGAGGAGACCGCGCCGGCGGCGGCCCCGGGCGACACCCGCTGCGCCGGCGCCGTCGCCGTCGGGGTGGCCAGGGCGGCCTCGGCACGCGCCGTGTCCGGCATAAACGCCGAGAGAAAGCGTCGCTCGTCCGGGTTCAGGGTGCGCGAGCGGCCGGTTTCGCGGTCCCGCGCGACCACCACGGTCCGCGCCCGCATAAAGGTGAGCGGGTCCCGGCAGACATTCACCTCGACATGCGCGGAACTCCGTCCGAGCCGTTCCACGGTGAGCCGCACCGACAATGGCTCGGGGCGGTGGTGCAACTGCTCCAGATAATCGATCTCGTGCCGCGCGATAATGAAGCCGGACGGGAACAGCGATTCCCGGACGGCGGTCGCGTGGTGGCAGAACAGGTCGTAAATCCCCTCCTGGATGTAGCCGACCAGCCGGGCGTTGTTGATGTGCCCGTTCTCGTCGACGTCGCTCCACCGGGTGGGGCAGGCCAGCACGTGCGCGCCCAGGTGCACCGCGCTCACTGCTGCGCCGGCCCGGCACCGGCCCCGGCGGGGAGCAGCGCGCGCTGCAACCTGGCATAGTACCCGGAGTGTTCGACCGCCATCCGGGCCGCGGTCCACCCCTCCTCGGCGGCCTCCGCGGCAGCCTGGACGACCAGGCTGTCGAGCACCGCGTCGACCGAGCGGCACAACTCGGCTACCGCCGCGAGCCGCTCGGTCACGACCGACCCGCCCGCCACATTCCGGGACGGAAACGCGGCCAGCGAGTCCACCGCGAGCTGCAGATCGTCGAGTGTCTCCGGCTGGTTTTCCGAAGGGAAATTTCGCACGTTTTTCTCCAGGACTCAATCGGCCTCTACGGCCCGGTAGCTAGCGTTCGAATACACCGGATCGGTGTCGACCCCCCGACGCCTTCGACGCTATCCCAGTCGACGGGGGTCGGCAGATGGTTTTCGGACCGCGACGGGAAACTGACTTCCATCGGAGTAGTTTGCCGGGGTACACAATATGCCCTGTCAGCCGAACGCTGTCCGCAATTCGAGTGGTATCGCCGACGCGACGCCCAAGATCAACTACCTGGCGTCACGGATCTGCTAATAGCCTCCCCACCCCCTCGCCTCGGAGGGGCGACGACGCTCCTCACATCCCGCTCTGCCGCCCGATCCGCCAGGTGGACGGGCATGAAACCGTCGGCGGACGGGCCGATTCCGCTGGACGGCGCGTCCGAACGACCGTGGACCGTCCGGGGCCCAGCGCCGTCAGCGCCCGGACCCCAGCGCCGCTACCGTCCGGGGCCCAGCGCCGGTAGCGTCCGGACCCCCGCGCCGCTACCGCCCGGAGACCAGGTCCGCGACCCGGGCGATCGGCGAGGTGGTCGCCCGGCCGGACGCCTCCTGCCGGTCGGCGGCGTGGTACGCGGCATACATCGCGTGCACCCCCAGCCAGCGCAGCGGCTCCGGCTCCCAACGCCGCACCGTGTGGCCCACCCAGGGCAGCCGGGTCAGCTCGGTGTCACGCCGCAGCACCAGGTCGCACAGGGTCCGCCCGGCCAGATTGGTCGTGGTCACCCCGCTGCCGACGTACCCGCCCGCCCAGCCGAGCCCGCTCACCCGGTCCAGCTCCACGGTGGCGCACCAATCCCGGGGGACGCCGAGCACACCCGCCCAGGCGTGATCGATCCGGGCCTGCGCGGCAACCGGGAAGAACCGGTCCAGGATCGCGCGCAGTTGGACCACCGTCTCCACCTGGGTGCTGCCGTCCGAATCCGTCCGCGAGCCGAACCGGTACGGCACGCCGCGCCCGCCGAGCGCGATCCGGTCGTCGGCGGTGCGCTGCGCGTACATGTACGCGTGGGCGAAGTCCCCCAGCACCTCCCGGCCCTGCCAGCCCGCGTCCGCCCAGAACTCGGCAGGCAGCGGCTCGGTGGCGACCATCGCCGAGTTCATCGGCAGCCATGTGCGCCGCTCCCCGCGCAGCCCGGCGGTGAACCCCTCGGTGGCGCGCAGCACACGATCGGCGGTGACGGTGCCGAACGGGGTGACGGCACGCGGCTTCCGGTAGGCGGTGCCGGGCAGGATCGCAGTGACCGCCGTGCCCTCGTACACCTCCACCCCGAGGTCCCGGACGACCCGGGCCAGGCCGCGCACGAGCTTCGCGGGCTGGATGCGGGCGCCGTACGGGGTCCACGAGCCGCCGAGGGTGCCGGCGACAGTGACGCGGTCTGTGGCCTCCCTGGCACTCAGCAGCTCGAAGCGGCCCTCACCGTACGCGCGCTCGGCCTCGACGAAGGCCCGCAGGCGCTCCAACTGCGGCTTGCTCCTGGCGACTTCGAGGACTCCGCCGCGCACGACATCCGCGTCGATCCCCTCGGCCGTCGCCACATCGACGACCTCCCCGACGGCATCGTCCATCGCCCGCTGCATCGCCGCCGCACGCTGCTGCCCGTACCGCTTGGCGAAGGCGGAACGGCCCGCGAAGCCGTTGTACAGCCAGCCACCGTTGCGCCCGGAGGCGCCGTAGCCGCAGAACCGCCGTTCCAGCAGGGCGATCCGCAGCGAGGGGTCGGCCTTCTTCAGGTAGTACGCCGTCCACAGGCCGGTGTACCCGCCCCCGACGACACACACGTCGACGTCCCTGTCCCCCGGCAGCCCGGGCCCCGCCTGCGGCACCCCGCCCGCCGCGTACCAGAACGACACCTCGCCGTTGACCGCCGCCACCGGAAACCTCCCACACCCTCGCTGACCTGCCCGGACGCTACCCCGGCCCAGCCGACGCGAACCACCCCTCACACTGCCAGGAACGCCCTCCCCGACCAGCCACCCTGTCAGTCCCGCAGCAGCTCCAGAGCCCGCGTCCAGTTGTACGAGCCCGGCACGAAGTCCGCGACCCGCACCCCCATCCGCCGCAGCTTCGCCAGGCTCTCGCCGTAGGCGGGGTGAGCAGCCTGCGCGGCACTCAGGCACGGCTGCACGGCCACCGGGATGCCCCAGCCGTAGGACTCGCAGAGAATCCCGAGCGCAAGCGTGTCCGAGATGCCCGCCACCCACTTGTTGATCGTGTTGAACGTCGCAGGCGACACGACGATGGCGTCCGGATCCGGCAGCGGCCGAGGATCCCCCGGCTTCCGCCAGGCCGAGCGAATCGGATACCCCGTCTGCGCGGCGATCGCGTCAACGTCAATGAACCCGATGGCGTGGGGAGTCGCGACCACCCCCACATCCCACCCCTGCGCCTGCGCGGCCGAGATCAGCTCCCCCACCCCACCAGCCACCCCCGCCGCACACACCACGACATACAGCATCGGCTTCGTCGTCATTCCCAGCGCTCCCCTCTCCCGTCACCGCCGACTCACCACAAGATCGGCATGCACCACCTTCCCAAACGGCTCCGCCACTGCACCCCAACGCCCCTTCGTCAGCTCGTGGACCAGAGCCAACCCCCGATGCCCTTCCTCGTCCTCCCCCGCCACCATCAACGTCGGCATCACCCGCGACCCGTCCCGCACCGCCACCCGGACGGTCCGGTCGGTGACACGGCGGATCGTGACGGTCATCCTCGTCAGGCAGCCGGTCTTGGTGGCGTTCGTGACCAGCTCACTGACGATCGACTCCCCCATGTCGATCAGCTCCGCCAATTCCCACTCCACCAACTTCTCCCGCACCAACCGACGCGCCACAGAAGCCGATTCCGGCAGGTAGGGAAGGCGGGCCGTGGGCCGGAAGGGGACTCCGGTCGGGCCGACCAACCAACGACAGCTGCAGATGTTGGACGGTCGTCGCACGCTTCGCCTCGGCGGGCTGGCTCATCGCGGGTCACTCCTCAGTCGGGTCGGGGGGCCGAGCGGCTCGCGCTCACCCAATCCCCTTCAGAACCACCCCAAGGACTCCGACCCAGTGACTCCAAGTTGAGGTCAGCACACTCTCTGTGGCCGTACGATCGGATCACGCGTTCAAGGGAGCGAGTAGTGGACCGTCAACCGAACCCGCACCAGGTCATCGCGGGGCTCCTCGACGACCAGCGCTTCCTGGCGGCGTGCGCGGCACGCGACATGGGAGCCCTCTTCCGTCTCCTGAACTCCCGTGGCATCAGTACCCGTCGGCTGGCCGCAACCGTCGACATCACCCAAGGCCGGCTCTACGACTACATGAACGGCAAGACCCGCGTGGAGAAACTCGCATTGTTCGAACAGATCTCCGATGCGCTCCACATCCCCGGTCATCTGTCGGGTCTCGCCCGACGGCCGTGGGAGCCACAAGCCTCCGCTGCCAGGCCGCCGGCTCCCGTGTCCCCATGCGCGGCGGCCGACGACGACCTCTCCGCCGTGGAAGCCTTCCGCGTCGCCGACCGGCAAACCGGAGGTGGTCGGCTCTATTCCGCCGTCGTCCGGCACCTGTCCGCGAACGTGGCTCCGCGGCTGGTCGACATCGGCAGCAGCCCTCAGGTGTTCGCCACCGCCTCCGCGCTCACCGAGATGGCAGGGTGGATGGCACACGACTCGGGGCGCGACCGCCTCGCCGCGCACCACTTCACCCGTGCATTCACTCTGGCCCGAGCGGCGAGCGACCTGCCGCTCGCCGCTCACATCGCCGCCAGTACAAGCCACCTGGCCCTGCATGACGGCGATCCGTCCCTGGCCTCGTACTGGGCCACGATCGGCATCGATCTGGCCCGCCAGGGACCTCACCTGCCGAGCTTGGTGGCCCGGCTGCATGTCATGCGCGCCCGCGCCCTCGCCGCCGCCGGACAGTTCGGCCCCGCCATCCGCTCGCTCGAACTCGCCCAAGCAGCTCTCGCAGCCCCGGCCGACGAGTCGCATCCGTGGTTGAGCCCGTTCGACCACGCCACTCTCGCCAGCGATTCCGCGCTGATCTTCGCCGACCTGGGACGGCACTCCGACGCCCTCCGATGTGCTGAACAGGCCGTAGCGCTCCGCGAGGAGGGCCGCACGCGTTCGATGGCCTTCAGTCGGATCGCGCTTGCCCGTGCCCACATCCAGTGCGGCAATCTGGACGCTGCGGTCTCGGTCGGCGCCGACCTACTCGCCACCAGCCCCACACTCGGGTCCGTACGAGTCGTCAACCAACTCGACGATCTGGCCGGGCTCCTCGGCAGGCACCGCGACTACAGTCCCGTACAGGAGTACCTGGCACGATTCGATGAAGCGAGCCGGCCCCGGCTGCTCCTGCTCGCCGACATCATCCCGGAGCCACGGGGAGGTTCATCGTGAGGCCCGTACCCACCGATACAGAAGCCTGGAACGCCTACCTCGCCGAGGGCAATGCGAAGCAGGCCCGCAAGCGCGTCTCGGCCGATGTCATCCTGCGCGACGAGCGCGGCCGCGTCCTCACCGTCAACCCGACCTACAAGGACGGCTGGGACCTGCCCGGCGGCATGGCGGAGTCCAACGAGCCGCCCGACCAGGCCGCCGTACGCGAACTGCGCGAGGAACTGGGCCTCGCCATCGTGATCCACGGCCTGCTCGTCGTGGACTGGGTTGCTCCGCACGGGCCTTGGGACGACCAACTCGCCTTCATCTTCGACGCGGGCACCCTATCCCCCGCCCTCGCAGCCGCCGTCCGCCCACACGACGATGAGCTCTCCGAAGCCCTCTTCCTCCCGGCCCCCGACGCCGCCGCTCGCCTCCGCCCGCGCCAGCGCCGGCGCCTACGCGCCGCCCTGCGGGCACTCGCCGACAACCGGACCCGCTACCTGCACAACGGAGCAGAGCCATGGCAGATCTGAACCGGCCGATGCCGCGCTGACGATGACGTCGTCGGAGTGGCAGAAGGTGTACCTCCCGACCGAAGGGTGACAACCATGACCGATGATGGCGGCCGGATCTTCCGTGAGGCGTGGATCGCCGGGGTGCGCAAGCACTTCCCCGGCGATCCGAAGCCCGGCTACACCACCCCCTGGGACCAAACGCCCAACTGGGAACGCGCCTCCGCAGCAGCGGTGTTCGGGCAGGTCCGCGACTTCGTCGCCGTCAGCGCGGGCACCACCGCCAAGCTCACCCGCGAGCAGAAGGGCCGCTTCGTCGCCACCTGCTGGATCGCCCAGATCCACAAACACATCGACGACCCCAAGCCCGCCTACGTCGCCGACTGGGACGACCTGCCGAAGTGGCAGCAGGAAACCGATGCCGACATCTTCGAGACCATCGAGCGCGCCGTCTGAACCCCTTCGCCGCGCCGCCCGTAGGTAATTCGTTTGACCTCGGAACGCTGCAGCGCTGCACTGTGGCAGGGGCACTGCAAGCCGTGGTGCCGGTTCCGGGGGAGGCAGCGGCAGCAATGCGCATTCGTTCCACGACCGACCAGGACCTCGGTGTCTTCGTCGACACACTGCATGCCGCGTTCGGGCGGTTCCCCGAGACTGCGGCCGAGGACGGCAGCGGGGTCTGGTGGTCGGCGCTCGAGATCGACCGCGGCCTGCTCGCCGTCGCGCCGGACGGGAAGCCCGTGGGTACCGCCTGTGCGTACTCCTTCGAGCTCACGCTGCCCGGTGAGGCCGTCGTCCCGGCCGCGGGCATCAGCTGTGTCGGTGTCCTGCCGTCGCACCGGCGTCAGGGCGTGCTCACCGCGATGATGCGTCACCAGCTCGGGGAGCTGCGGGAGCGGGGGGAGTTCCTGTCCGTCCTGCTGGCGTCGGAGGCGCCGATCTACGGCAGGTTCGGTTACGGCCCGGCGACCTACACGGAGCGGTTGACGGTGTCGCGCCGGCAGGGCGACTTCACTCTCCCTCGGGCGCGTGGGGCAGCCGAGGTGCCTGCGTCCGGCTCGGTCGAGGTGCTGCGGCGTTCGGAGTGCGGCGAGATCCTGGAGGAGGTCTACGACCGGTACCGCCGCGCGCAGCCGGGCGCGTTGTCGCGGCCGCACCGCTGGTGGGCTTCGGGTGCGGGGCAGCCCCCGGTCGCCCGGGCGCCGCGCTACGTCGCCGTCCACCGTGATGTCGACGGCGTTGCGGACGGGTACGCCAGCTACTCGCTCGGCGATGACGCCCTGACGGTCGACGAGACCATCGCCACCGACGACACCGTCCGCACGGCCCTGGCCCGGTTCGTCCTCGACCACGATCTGGTCACCCAGGTGGTGTTCAAACACTTCGCGCCCGAGAACCCGCTGCGCTGGCAGCTGGCGGACTTCAACGCCGGCCAGCTGGGCAACAGCACCGACTGGCTCTGGGTGCGGATCCTGGATGTGCCGCGCGCGCTGACCTCGCGCGGCTGGTTCGGTGACGGGGAGTTGGTCCTCGACGTCGACGACCCGTTCCTCGGCGAGCGGGGCCGCTACCTGCTGACCGTCCGGGACGGCAAGGCCGAGTGCGTTGCGACGGACCGCGAGCCCGATCTGTCCCTGGATGTCCGCGACTTGGGCTCGGTCTATCTCGGCGGCACCGCCCCGAGCACGCTGGTGCGCGCCGGCCACATCCGGGCCAACCGCCCGGGTGCGGTCGCGCTCGCCGACGCCCTCTTCCGCGCCGAGCGACCGCCGCACTGCCTGCACTGGTTCTGATCCGGCACACGCCCGCCGGCCCCCGCCCGCACCAGGGCGGGGCCCGGCGGGCGTGCGGGCGAAGCGGGGGGCTCGTTCGACCGGGCGTTCACGCGTGGGCGCTGATCTGGCCGCCGGCCGAGAGCACGATGTAGACGCCGTTGGCGTCGACTCCGACGTCGTGCCCGTTGGTCTCCAGCGTGCCGTACACCGCGTTGTCGATGCCGAGGATGTCCGCGCGGTACTTGAGCTCGCCGGTCTTGGTGACCTTGACCGTCCAGTCGCCCGCGAGCTTGAACGTGCCCGGGCCCTGGTGCCCGCCGCCCATCCAGGCGTGGACCGTGCCGTCCAGCGAGAGCACGATGAACATGTCGTTGGCGTCGAGTCCGGCGTCGGTGTCCTTCGCGTCCAGCGTGGCGAGGACGTCACCACCGTGGACGATCTTGGCGACGAAGTGCTGGGGGGCGACTTCCCGGATCTCGGCCGTGCTGCCGTCCGGCAGGGTCTGGGTGTGGGCGCCGGGCGCCGGCTTGCCCGGGGCGGTCGCCGTGCCGGTGGGCCGCGCGTCGGGCTTGGCGGCCGTGGTGCCGGTGCCGGGCTTGGCGGCCGGAGGGGCGGTCGGCGCGCTGGGCGCTCCGGGCGTCGTGGCCGTGGCGGCCGGGGACGCCGGGGCGCTGGGCGCGCCGGTTGCCGCGGCCGTGGCGACGGGGGAGGCCGCGCTCGCTGCGCCGGAGCTGCTGCTGCAGGCCGTTGCGGCGGGTACCAGCAGCGCGACGGTCAGGACGGTGCCGGCCAGCGTGCGGGCAGTGGTCGCGCGGCGGGTCGTCGAGAGGGACATGCTGGTTCTCCTGAACGAAGTACGGCTGGGGACGGGCACGTTGCCCGTTCCGTGCCCTGCGGAGATCGGCCGGCGGGCGACGGAGCGGCGTGCACGATCGAAACTAGTCCGAACAGTCGACGGAATGACACATTCCGTGTCACCGGACTGCAACGCCCGGGCTGCGAACGCCTGAGCTACAACGCCCGGGCTGCGATGCCCGGGGAAGGCCGCACCGATGATCCGGCCTGCCACGCGAACCGGCCGTGCCCGCCCCCGTCATGCTGCGGGGGCGGGCACGGGCCTGTCGGACCGGTCGGTCTCAGCCGATGCTGGAGCCGGTGACGGGGGCGGAGAGTTCGACGGTCTCGCCCTTCAGGCCGGTCTTGACGAACTGCCAGGTGAGGCCGCTGATGACGCCCTTGTCCAGCGGGGCCAGCTTGGCGAACGCCGGCTTGCTGAGGTCGATGTGGGTGGAGTCGCAGGAGGGACACTGGTCCTTCACCGGGACGGTGATGGTCTTGCCCTGGTAGGTCACCTTGACCGAAATGCCCTTGCAGACGGGGTCGTTGTTCGGGTTGGCGGTGGTCCACCAGGAACGCGGGACGGCCACCAGCATCTGCGACGAGGCGTTGATCTGGGTGCCGCACGCACCGTAGCCCGAGTCGGTGTAGTAGGTGGCCTTGCCGGTCATGGGCTTGTTGATCGGGATCGCGGCGCTGGCGGAGCCGGCCGTGAGGGCGATGAGAGCGGCTGCGGCGAGCGGGGCGCCCGCGAGGATCCTGAGGTTCTTGCCAATGGCGCGCATGGTTCGTTCCCTCCGGTTGCAGTGCTGGGAAAGCCTGGCTGCTTGTTTTTCTGGCGTTCTCTTCATGGGCATGACAGGTCGAAGTCGCCATGTCTGCGCGGCAGTTCGGCGACCCGATGCCCGCCCTTGCGAAGGGAACGTATGCGCTCCTCCTCGGCGTGGTCCAGACCTCCACAATGTTGGCATGAACACAAGGCAAGGATCTTTACGAATGCGGCCGAAGGGGCGAAGATGCGTGACCACTCCGCCACGCAGGGTGTTGACAGGCCGTCACCCACCTGACTGTCCCGTACACAGCCGCCCCGGAGGTCCCGTCACATGCGCACCGCTCTCGCCGCCCTGCTCCTCGGCGTCGCCCTGGCCCCGGCCGTCCTGGCCCCGGCCGCCATTGCCGCCGGCGCGCCCCGCGAGGTGAACCAGGGCTACAGCATCCGGTCGGCGGCGTGACCGACCTCGGTGCGCTGCCCGTCCTCGGCGGCCTCGGGCTGGACTTCGCCCGACTCCTCGGACAGTGACCGCCGGCAGTCACCGAAGGTAACTTCCGTACGGCTCCGGGCAGGCGTCAGCCCCGGCGCGGGAACCGCCCGCGCCGGCCCGGATCACTTCCGCTCCGCACCTGGGCACCTCCCGCACCGGCACCACAGGGCCGACCTCCCGCCCACGGCGCGCCCGCCATCCGTCATCCTCCGCAACGGGCGGCAATGGGCCGCAACAGGCCGCAAGGAACCGCAAGCAGCCGCAATGAAGCGGCAACACCCGTTCCCACCAGCCAAGATGGTGATTGACAGCGGCCTGCGCGCTTCAGCACGATGAGCACCGAGCCCACTCGCAGCGAGCCGGAAAGGAGGGGCCGATGCACACCGTCGTCCGCCCCGTTCCCCGCCGCTGCCCGCGCCGTTGTTGTCGCGGCGCGCTCGCGTTCTGACCGTCCGCCAGTCCGGACCGGCCCCTCCCGCACTCCTCGCCCCGCGCTGCGCCGTGCGACCGTGCCTGCCGCGCCAGGCACCACCACACATCACTCTCAGTCACCACACTCCCCGAAAGGGCTCCGCCATGACCACCACCGCCCACACCACCGCCCAAACCACCCCCACCACCGCCCACACCGCCCCCAGCCTCACCCCCGTCGCCGGCCGCATCGGCGCGATCGTGCACGGCATACTCCTCGGCGGCGACCTCCCCGCCGAGACCGTCGCCGCCCTCGAGGCCGCCCTGTACGAGCACAAGGTGCTCTTCTTCCGCGGCCAGCAGCACCTGGACGACGCCGGGCAGGAGGCCTTCGCCCGGCTCCTCGGCCACCCGGTCGGCCACCCCACCGTGCCCAGCGCGGACGGGCGTTACATCTTCGAGCTGGACGCCACCAAGGGCGTGCGCGCCAACAACTGGCACACCGATGTCACCTTCGTCCCGTCGTACCCGAAGGCCTCCATCCTGCGCGCCCTGGAGGTCCCGGCGGCCGGCGGCAGCACCGTCTGGGCCAACACGGCGGCTGCCTACCAGGACCTGCCGGCGCCGTTGAAGGCGCTCGCCGAGAGCCTGCGCGCCGTCCACACCAACGACTACGACTACGCCGCCCGGCTCGCCCTGCGCCCGGAGCTGGCGGACAACGCCGAGGTCGCGAAGCTGTTCCGGGACGTCTTCGTCTCCACGGCCTTCAAGACCGAGCACCCGGTGGTCCGGGTCCACCCGGTGACCGGCGAGAAGACCCTCTTGCTGGGCGCGTTCGCGCAGCGCATTCAACTTCTCTCGGGCGACGACAGCAAGGCGCTGATCGACCTCTTCCAGCGCTACGTCGAGCGGCTGGAGAACACCGTCCGCTGGGACTGGCAGGTCGGCGACGTGGCGATCTGGGACAACCGCGCCACCCAGCACTACGCGGTCGCGGACTACGGCGACGAGCCGCGGCTGGTGCGCCGGATCACGCTGGACGGCGACCTGCCGGTCGGCGTGGACGGCGTCCCGAGCCGTCTGCTGGAGCCGGCCGACCCGCCGCGGGTGCCGGGCCTGGTGCCCGCCGAGTCGCTTGAATCCAACTGATCTGCGGCACAAGGGCAGCGGCCTAGCCACCCCGCTGCCCACCGGCGACGACCGCCGGGATGCCGACGCCGCCACCGTCCTGCGCACGGTGCTCGACCGCAGGCCGATCGCCCGCACGCTGGTGGCCGTCGGCACCCCGGTGCTCGGCGAGCCGTACGCGCGGCCGGTCCACGCGCCGGCCCGCCACCTCTGACCGCCTCACCACTCCCAGGGACCGCCATGACCGCGCTCACCCGTCCCCCCGCCCCGAGCCGCCGCGCCCTGTTGCGCGCGGGCCTCGCCGGTGCCGGCCTGCTGACGCTCGCGGCCTGCCGGTCCGCCGTCGACGAGGCCGCGAACGCCGCCAGTGCCGGCGACGCGGCCGACGCCGTGGACACCCCCCGCAAGGGCGGCGTCCTCTCCGTCGCCACCGGCATCGACTTCACGCCGAGCCTGCTCTTCGCCCAGAGCGCCAACACCCTCGTCCAGCGCCTCGTCTTCAACACCCTCACCAGATACGACGACCGGCTCCGGCCGCAGCCCGAACTCGCCACCGCCTGGGAGGTCGCGCCGGACGGCACCAGCGTCACGCTCAAGCTCCGCGAGGACGTCACCTTCCACAGCGGCCGCCGGTTCACCGCCGACGACGTGGTCTTCGCGGTCAGGAACCTCCAGAACCCAGCCCGCTCGGCCCAGTTGCGCTCGACCGCCGCCACCGTCACCGATTTCCGCAAGAACGGCGACTTCGAGCTGACCCTGGTGCTCGCCCACCCGGTCAGCAATCTCTTCGACCTCTTCGAGTTCATGATCATCCCGGACTCCGGCACCGTCGAGGACGCCGTCTCCGGCACCAGGCTGATCGGCACCGGCCCGTTCACCCTCACCGACCGCAAGCCCGGCTCCTCGCTCACCTTCGCCCGCAACGACGCGTACTGGAACCCCGGCCGGCCGTACCTCGACGGCGTGGAGATCCGGATCGTCCCGCAGGCCGAGTCCCTGCTGTCCTCACTCAAGACCGGCCAGACCCACCTGTCGTACAACGTCCGCGGCCAGGACGTCGCCGGCCTCCGCGGCGACCCGCGGTTCCGGATCAAGCAGTACGACACCGGTTCCGGCGCCTCCTACATCGGCGTCAACGTCAGCGCCGAGCACGTCGGCGACAAGCACGTGCGCCAGGCCATCGCCTGGGCCGTCGACCGCGAGCGCTTCGTCCAGCAGGCCCTCGGCGGCTACGGCAGCGTCTCCTCCGTGCCCTGGCCCCCGTCCTCCCCCGCCTACACCGAGGCCGGCGCCACCCACTACCGCCACGATCCACAGAAGGCGCGCGCCCTGCTCAAGGAGGCCGGCCTGGAGCGGATCACCCTGCCCTTCGCCCACTCCAGCGAGCCCGGTGCGACGGCCGTCGCCCAGATCCTGCAGTACGACCTCCAGCAGGTCGGCATCGACACGGTGCTCCAGCCCACCGACTCACCGACCATGCAGAAGCAGCTCATCTCCCAGTCCATGCCCGCCCTGTGGACGCTCAGCCACGGCTTCGCCCAGCTCCACCCGGCCACCCTCGCGGTGAGCGCCTACCCGTTCAACGAGGCCAAGAACAGCTCGCGTTTCGCCTCCCCCGCCTACACCGACGTGGTGCAGCGGGCCTGGAACCGCGGCGACAGCGACAGTCCCGAGGCCAAGGCCCTCTACCAGCAGATCACCGACGTGCTGCTGGACGAGGAGTTCGTGATCGACCTCGCCATCGCCGGACTGGTCGAGGTCGCGGGCCGCAAGGTCCGCGGCGCCACGCTCAACAAGTTCGGCTACCTCAACCTCGACGACGCCCAACTGACGGCCTGAGCAGGACGGCCCGGTACCCGACCCATGCGCACCTTCCTCCTCAAACGCCTCCCCAGCGGACTGCTGGTCCTGGCCCTCGCCTCCTTCCTCGTCTTCCTCATCCTCCGCCTCATCCCCGGCGACCCGGCCACCTCGCTCGCCGGTCCCGACGCCTCCGCCGCCTCCGTCGAGGCGATCCGCTCCCAACTCGGCCTGGACCGACCGCTGTTCGGCCAGTACGTCAGCTGGCTCGGCCACCTGCTGAGCGGCGACCTCGGGCCGAGCTACGCGATCGGCGGCCAGGTCGCCGACCTGATCGGCGACGGACTCGGCGCCACCACCCAACTCTCCCTTGCCGCGCTGCTGTTGGTGGTGCTGATCGCGCTGCCGCTGGCGGTGGCCGGCGCGACCGCCCGGAGCCGTCCGGTCGCCGCCGCCATCCAGGCGGTCACCACGGCCGTGCTCGCCGTCCCGCCCTTCGTCACCGGCGTCGTGCTGGTCCTGGTGTTCGCCGTCTCGCTCAGGCTGCTCCCGGCCGGCGGCCACGAATCCCTGCTGGACGCCCCGGACCTCGCCGTCCAGTACCTGGCGATGCCCGCGCTCTGCCTCGCCCTGCCCAGCGCCGCCGTGCTCGCCCGCTACCTCAAGGACGGCATCGAACGCGCCCTCGCCGAGGACTACGTCCGCACCGCGACCGCGCTCGGCGTCTCCCGGCGGCGGATCGTCTGGCGGCACGCACTGCCCAACGCCCTGCCCTCCGCCGTCACCGTCCTCGGCCTGCAGATCGGCCATCTCATCGCCGGGGCCGTCCTGGTGGAGCGGATCTTCGCCTGGCCGGGCCTCGGCCGGCTGATCGAGCAGGGCGTCGCCCGCCGCGACTACCCGGTGGTACAGGACCTGCTGCTGCTCGTGGTGGCGGTCTACGTCGCCGTCCAACTGCTCACCGACCTCGCGTACGCCTGGCTCGACCCCCGGATCCGTTGGGAGTGACCCGATGACCACCGCCACCCTTCCCCTCACGTCCCCCGCGACGCAGCGCCGTCACCTCTCCGCCCTGCGCACCTGGCGCGGTCTGACCGGCCTCGCCCTGGTCGGCGTGGTCGCGCTCGGCGGGCTGCTCGCACCACTGCTCACCGGCACCGACCCGAACGCCCAGAGCGCGCTCGCCCTGGCCGGCCCGAGCGCCGATCACCCCTTCGGCACCGACGACCTCGGCCGCGACCTGTTCAGCCGGGTGCTGCACGGCATCGGCACCGACCTGGCACTGATCGTCACCGCCGTCCCGGTCGGCGCGCTGCTCGGCTGCTCGGCGGCGCTGCTCGCGGCCACCTCCCGGTGGGCCGACCTCGCCGTCCAGCGGTCCTTCGACCTGCTGCTCGCCTTCCCCGGGCTGATCCTCGCCCTCGCCGTGACCGCCGTCCTCGGCCCGGGCCGCTGGCCGGTGGTGATCGTCGTCGCCCTGGCCGAAATCCCGGGCTTCGGACGCCAGTTGCGGGCCGGGATCCTGGTCCAGCGGGAGCGCGAGTACGCCCTGGCGGCCCGCGTCGGCGGCGCCTCCCGGGCCCGGGTGCTGCTGCGGCACGTGGTGCCCAACGCCGTCGACCCGCTGATCGTGCAGACCGCCGTGGCGCTCTCGCTGGGCGTGTTCATCGAGGGTGCGATGAGCTTCCTGGGCCTCGGGGTCCGTCCGCCGGAGCCCACCCTGGGCAGCATCCTCAGCCAGTCCGTCGCCTACCTGGCCACCGACCCGACCTTCGCGGCCGCCCCGCTGGCCGCCACCACCGCGCTGGTGCTCGGCTTCACGCTGATCGCCGAGGCCCTGAACCGGGGGATCCGCCGATGACCGCCACGCTCCGCGAACCGGACCGCATTCCGGACTTCACCCCGGAGCCCACCCCGGACCGCGCTGTGCTCCAAGTCTCCGGCCTCACCGTCCGGTTCGGCGCCGCCGCTGCCACAGCCGACAGCGCCACCACCGCCGTCGACGCCGTCGACTTCGAGCTCGCGGCGGGCGACACCCTGGGCATCGTCGGCGAGTCCGGCTCCGGCAAGTCCACCACGGCCCTCGCCCTGCTGCGGATGCTGCCGCCCGGCGGCGCGATCACCGCAGGATCGGTCCGACTCGCCGGGCAGGACCTCGCTGCCCTCCCAGAGGAGGCGCTGCGCGCCCTGCGCGGCCGGCGGATCGCCATGGTCTTCCAGGACCCGATGTCCTCACTCAACCCGGTCCTCACCATCGGCCGGCAGCTGGACGAGGCGCTGCGTGCCCACGGCAGCCGGTCACGGAAGGCCGAACGGCTGGCGCGTGCCGCCGAGTTGCTCGACCTGGTCGGCATCCCGGACGCCGCCCGACGGCTGCGCGACCACCCACACCAGTTCTCCGGCGGCCAGCGCCAGCGCATCATGATCGCCCTCGCACTGGCCCACGACGCCGAGGTGCTGGTCGCCGACGAGCCGACCACCGCCCTCGACCCGACCGTCCAGCGGCAGATCCTCGGCCTGCTCACCCGGATCAACCGGGAGAGCGGCACCGCGCTGGTGGTGATCAGCCACGACCTCGGCGTGATCGCCCGGACCTGCCGTCGACTGCTGGTCATGCGCCACGGCCGGGTGGTCGAGCGCGGCCTCACCGCCGACCTCCTCACCGCGCCCCGGCACCCGTACACCCGCGAGCTGCTGGCCGCCGTCCCGCGCCTGGACGAACCCTCCCGGGCCGCCGCCAACAGCACCCCTGGCGCCCGACCCCTGCTCACCGTCCGGGGCTTGACCAAGATCTACGGATCCCGGAAGAGCAGTCGGACCGCCCTGCACGGCGTCGACCTCGACCTGCACCCCGGCGAGACGCTGGGCCTGGTCGGCGAGTCCGGCTCCGGGAAGTCCACCCTCGCCCGGGCGCTGGTCCAGGTGCACGCACCCTCGGCGGGCAGCATCCGCTTCCGTGGCGAGGAACCGGGCCGACGGCCGCACCGCGAGGTCCAACTGGTCTTCCAGGACCCGTACTCCTCGCTCAACCCCCGGATGACGGCCGGGCAGATCATCGCCGAGCCGCTGATCGCCCACGGCCTCGGCGATCGCGCCCAACGGGCCGCCCGGGTCGCCGAGTTGTTGACCCAGGTCGGGCTGGATCCGGCCACCGCCGACCGTCTCCCACGCGCCTTCTCCGGCGGCCAGCGCCAACGCATCGGCATCGCCCGGGCGTTGGCGCCCGAGCCGAGCGTACTGATCTGCGACGAGCCGGTCTCCGCCCTCGACGTCTCGGTCCAGGCCCAGGTGATCGACCTGCTCGCCCGGCTGCAGCGCGAACTCGGCCTGGCCATCCTCTTCATCGCCCACGACCTGGCCGTCGTCCGCCGGGTCAGCCACCGGATCGCGGTGATGCACCGCGGCCGGATCGTCGAGACCGGCCCGGCCGACCGCGTCGTCACCGCGCCCGAACACCCGTACACCGCCGAGCTCCTGGCCGCCGTCCCGCGCCTGGAGCCCCTACCGGCCGCCACCCGCGCCACCACCCGGAGCAGCATATGACCACCGCACCCGAAGCGAACCCGCACCGCCGCGACCCGTACGCCGGCTTCCCCGGCACCGTCGGCCGCACCTTCCGCGAGTCCACCCCCGCCTGGCCGCAGCGGGTCCGCCCGCGCGAGGGCGCGCCCAACATCGTCGTCGTCCTGATCGACGACATGGGCTACAGCGACATCGGCCCGTTCGGCTCCGAGATCCCCACCCCGACCCTGGACCGGCTCGCCGCCACCGGCGTCAAGCTCGCCAACTACCACACCATGCCGCTCTGCTCCCCCGCCCGGGCCGCCCTGCTCACCGGCCTCAACCCGCACCGGGTCGGCTACTCCTTCGTCGCCAACGCCGACCCGGGCTTCCCCGGCTACGGCATGGAAGTCGCCGGGGACATCCCCACCCTCGCCGAACTGCTCCACGACGCCGGCTACGCCACCTACGCCGTCGGCAAGTGGCACCTCACCCGCGACTCCGCCTCCAACGCCGCCGACGACCGCGCCAACTGGCCGCTACAGAAGGGCTTCGACCAGTACTACGGCGTCCTGGAAGGCCTCACCGGCCTCTTCCACCCGCACCAACTCGTCCGTGACAACAGCCCGTTGGACATCGACGAGTTCCCCGACGACTACTACTACACCGACGACATCACCGACCAGGCCATCAAGATGGTCAAGTCGCTGCGCGCCCACGACGCCGACAAGCCCTTCTTCCTCTACCTCGCCCACAACGCCGTACACGGCCCGCTGCAGGCCAAGCCCGCGGACCTGGCCCGCCACCAGGGCCGCTACGACGACGGCTGGGACGAGCTGCGCCGCGCCCGTTTCGCCCGCCAGCTCGCCGCCGGCCACTTCCCGGCCGGCACCGAACTGCCCGAGCGCAACTCCGAGGCCGGCTACGAGGTCGACCCCTGGGACGAACTCACCGACGTGCAGAAGAAGTTGTACGCCCGCTACATGGAGGTGTACGCGGCGATGGTCGACAACGTCGACCAGAACCTCGGCCGCCTCACCGACACCCTGGCCGCCCTCGGCGAACTCGACAACACCGTCATCGTGTTCACCAGCGACAACGGCGGCACCGGCGAGGGCGGCGCCGAGGGCACCCGCAGCTACTTCAGCCGCTTCGTCCACCACCCGAACCTCCCCGACGACTGGAACCCGGACGTCGGGCGCGAGATCGACCTCATCGGCGGGCCGCAGAGCCTGGTCCACTATCCGCGCGGCTGGGGCATGGCCTCCAACACCCCGTTCCGCCTCTACAAGGGCCAGACCTACGCGGGCGGCGTCCGCGTACCCTTCGTGCTCTCCTGGCCGGCCGGCCTGCCGCGCGCCGAGGGCGACAGCGGCGTCCGCGCCCAGTACCAGTACGTCACCGACATCCTCCCCACCCTGCTCGAACTCGCGGACCTGGAACGGCCGTCGGAGCGGCGGGAGCGTCCCGTCCAGGAACTCGACGGCATCAGCTTCGCCGCCGTCCTGCGCGACGGCACGACCCCCAGCACCCACCACGAGCAGTACTGCGAGATGACCGGCAACCGCAGCTACTACCGCGACGGCTGGAAGCTGGTCACCCTGCACCGCCCCGGCACCCCGTACGACGACGGCGAGTGGGCGCTGTACGACCTGCGCACCGACCCGACCGAGATCCACGACGTCGCCGACGAACACCCCGACCTGGTCAAGGAGTTGTCCACCGCCTGGGAGGACGCCGCCTGGCGCGACGGCGTCTTCCCGCTCGCCGACGGCAGCGGCGCCCTCGCCCTGCGCGGCCCCGAGGCGGACCGGCTGCGCCGCCCGGTCACCCTGCTGCCCGGCACTCCCGAGCTGGAGCGCTACCGCTCCTCCCGGCTGATCTCCTTCCGCTCCTTCACCGTCGAGGTCGCGCTCGACGGCTACCGGGCGGGCGACCAGGGCGTCCTGGTCTCGCACGGCGACCAGGGTGGCGGCTACAGCCTCTACGTCGAGGACGGCCGGCTGCGCCTGGCCTACAACCAGTACGGCGAACTGCTGGAGGCCGACGGCGGTCCCCTGCCGGAAGGCACCCGGCTGGTCACCCTGGAAGCCACCGCGGTCGCCGGCCTCGCGTGGGAGTTCCGACTGCTCGTGGACGGCGACGAGGCCGGAACCGAGACCGGCACCGAGGCCGGAACCGGGGCCGGCCGCCTCGGCCCGGTGCACCAGCTGATCGGCATGGCACCGTTCCAGGGCATCAGCGTCGGCATCGACCGCAAGTCCCCGGTCTCCTGGCCGGTGTACGAGCGCCACCGCTCCTTCCGCTACACCGGCGCGCTGAAGTCCGTCACCTACCTGCCCGGCGACCCGGCGCCGTACGACCCGGAGACGGTCGCCCGGGCGCTGCGCGAGGCGGCGGCCGCCTTCGAATAGCACGCGGCAGGACGGATCCCCGGCAGCAGTCCCGGTTCCGCCCACCAAGATCCCCCGATCGGGTTACGCTCGTCCCGCGCGGCGACGACCCCGCGCGACCGACCGAGGGGGGAACGGGTGATCGGGGACCTGCTGCCGGACGTCGTGGCGACCGAGGTGGCGTACGACGACCCGCCGAAGGCCCGGCTGGAGCCGGCGGAGGAGGCGGTCATCGCCAAGGCCGTCGACAAGCGGCGCCGCGAGTTCACCACCGTCCGGCACTGCGCCCGGACCGCCCTCGCCCGGCTCGGCGTCCCCTACCGCCCGCTCGTCCCGGGCCTGCGCGGCGCGCCGAGCTGGCCGGACGGCGTGGTCGGCAGCCTCACCCACTGCGACGGCTTCCGCGGGGCGGCCGTGGCCCGGGCCGGCACCCTCGCCTCCGTCGGCATCGACGCCGAGCCCGCGCTGCCGCTGCCGGAAGGCGTCCTGGACGCCATAGCGCTGCCCGTCGAGCAGCGGCGACTCGCCGACCTGGCCGCCGCCCACCCGGGCACCCCGTGGGACCGGATGCTGTTCAGCGCCAAGGAGTCGGTGTACAAGGCGTGGTTCCCGCTGACCGGGCTCTTCCTGGAGTTCAGCGAGGCCGAGCTGGACCTCTCCCCCGACGGCACCTTCACCGCCCGCCTGCTGGTCCCCGGCCCGGTGGTCGGCGGGCGGCGGCTCGACGGCTTCGACGGCCGCTGGGCCGTCCGGGACGGGCTGATCGCCACCGCCATCGCCGTGGAGCCGTAACCCTTCGTCGACCGTCCGTTCACCACCCGGGCATATCCTCGACCCGTGACGGTGACTTACGTGATCGACGGCAGCAGGATCGGCACCCTGGAGGACTTCTGGGACGCCGTCGGGCAGGAGATCGGCGTGGACGGCTACTTCGGCCGCAACCTCGACGCCTTCGCCGACTGCCTGCGCGGCGGCTACGGCACGCCCGACGACGGGGACTGGGTCATCGAGTGGCGCGACCACGAGGTCTCCCGCCGCAACCTCGGCCACCCGGAGACCGCCCGCCAACTGGAGCTGCGGCTGGGCCGCTGCCACCCCACCAACCGCGAGGACGTCGCCGCCGAGCTGGCCGCCGCCCGGGCGGGCAAGGGGCCGACGGTCTTCGACTGGCTGGTGCGGATCATCGAGGAGGAGCACCCGGGCGGCCTGCGGCTCGCGTAGCGCGGGCCCGAGGCCCGAGTGCCGAGCGCCCGGCCTACAGCACGTCCGAGAGCCGGACGAACCGCCGCCCCGCCGCCAGCATCCCCGGCACCGCCGCCGCCACGCCGGGGGCGGTGCCGCCGCCGGGGTGGTTCAGGTGGCCGATCACGATCGCGCCCGGCGGTGCCGACCCGACCTCCTGCCGCACCTGGGAGGCGCTGAGCGTCGCGCCGCCGTCCCCGTTCACGGTGAAGCCGGCGACGCGCTCGCCCAGGTCGGCGACGACCCGGGTGGCGACGTCGTCGTAGTGCGCGGTGCCGGAGCGGAAGAAGCGGGGCGGGTGCCCGAGCAGGTCGGCGAGCTTCCGCGCGTTGCCCGCCACCTCGTCGTACACCGCGCCGACGTCGCGGGTGCCGGCGATGCCGTAGGCGGAGCGGCCGGTGACCGACAGCGGCCGGTGGACGGTGCCGTGGTTGCCGATCTCGAACAGCGGGTCGGCGGCGAGCTGCTCGAACTCGTCCGGGTTGGCGTCGATCCAGCGGGCGTTCAGGAAGAGCGTGGCCGGGACGGCGTTCGCGCGCAGGAAGCCGATCAGCTCGGCGTCGTAGCCGTTGCCGCCGGGGCCGCCGCAGGCATCGAAGGTGAGCGCCGTCGCGCGTTCGCCCTCGGGCAGCTCGGTGATCACCCCGGCGACCTCCAGCCCCCAGTCCGTCGGGGTCACGGCCCCGTACCGGTCGACGACCTCCGCCCGGGTCGGTTCCTTCGCCGGAGCCGGGGTCGGTGCCGGGGTCAGAGCCGGAGTCGGCGCGGGTGTGGGCGCAGCGGTGGGCGGGGCGGTCGCGGCGGCCGTCGGCGCGGCGCCGGCCTCCACGGGTATGCCGCCCGCCGTAGCAGCCGCCGTCGCCGAAGCGGAGGCCGGACCTGAGACCTCCCCGGCGGGGGAGGTCGAGGCCGACCGCGTCCCGCACCCCGCCAGTACGCTTCCGGCCATTACCACGAGCAGCGTCCGCCGACTCACCGCCACGCCCGCCTCCCGACCCATCTGTACTCCTATCAACCGATTACATGACTATGAACCGACCATTCGTCACTCCCCGCAACTCGCCCCGGCCCCCGCCCGGCCCCTCTTCACCGACCCGCCCCGTCCCCGTGGGCCCCGACTCACCCCCGGTTCACTCACCCGGGTAGGCACGCGAGCGACCCGCCCCGCCCCGATCCGGAGACCTCGATGCCGACCGAACCCAGCACCCCGCACCCCGCCCGCCGCGACCTGCTCCGTACCGGCCTCGCCACCGGTGCCGCCACCGCACTCGGCCTCGCCACCACCACCGGCGAGGCCGTCGCCGCACCCGCCGCAGCCCCTACCGCAGCCCCCGACCGCACCCTCACCCTCACCGGCCATCTCGCCACCGGCGCCCCCGACTTCGTCTACCTCCCGGTCGAAGTCCCCGAAGGCGTCCGCGAGATGGCCGTCTCCTACAGCTACGACAAGCCTCCGGTCCCGGCCGGCACCCCAGGCAACTCCTGCGACATCGGCGTCTTCGACGAGCGCGGCACCGACCTCGGCGGCCCCGGCTTCCGCGGTTGGTCCGGCGGCTTCCGCACCGAGTTCAGCCTCTCCCGCTCCGCCGCCACGCCGGGCTACCTCCCCGGCCCGGTCAACCCCGGCACCTGGCACGTCGTCCTGGGCCCGTACCAGATCGCCCCGCAGGGTCTGGACTACCGCGTCCAGGTCACCCTCCGGTTCGGCGCGCCCGGGCCGCAGTTCACCCCGCACTACCCGGCAGAGCGGGCCCGCGGCCGCGGCCGGGCCTGGTACCGGGGCGACTGCCACCTGCACACCGTCCACTCCGACGGGCGGCGCCTGCCCGAGGAGGTCGCGACCGGGGCCCGCGCGGCCGGCCTGGACTTCATCGTCTCCACCGACCACAACACCAGTTCCTCGCACGCCGTCTGGGGCCCACTGGCCGGCCCGGACCTGCTGATCGTCCCGGGCGAGGAGATCACCACCCGCAATGGCCACTGGCTGGCCCTCGGCCTGGAAGGCGGGCAGTTCGTCGACTGGCGCTACCGCTCGCGCGACGAGGAGTTCCCGCGCTTCGTCCGCCAGGTCCACCGCTCCGGCGGCCTGGTCGTGCCCGCGCACCCGTACTGCCCGTACGTCGCCTGCCAGTGGAAGTTCGGCTACGAGCAGGCCGACGCCGTCGAGGTGTGGAACGGCCCCTGGACGTACGACGACGAGTCCGCGGTGGACACCTGGGACGGCCGGCTCGCCGTCGCCCTGCGCGAGGGCCGCTCCTGGCTGCCCGCCCTGGGCAACAGCGACGCACACAGCGAGCCGCAGGTGATCGGCTCCCCGCACAACGTGGTGCTGGCCGAGGACCTCACCCGGGACGCGATCCTCGACGGGCTGCGCGACGGGCGCAGCTGGCTCGCCGAATCCCGGGCCGTCCAACTGGAGTTCACCGTCACCGGGCACGGCCGCCAGGCGGGCATCGGCGAGGAGCTGACCGTCCCGGCCGACGCTCCGCTGGACGTCCGGCTCACCGTCTCCGGGGTGCCCGGCGGGACGGTCCGGCTGGTCACCGACGAGGGGCAGATGCACCAGGAGTCACTGCCCGCGGCCGGCTCCGGCACGGTGGTGTGGCGCACGACGGCCTCGCTCGCCGCGTACGTCCGGGCCGAGGTGCGCCATCCGAAGCCGGACGGCACGCCGGGCAGGGGCAACGCGATGGGCCCGGACCTGCCCTGGGGCCCGATGGCGGCGCTCACCAACCCGATCGTCCTGCGCGCCGAGGAGCACTGACCGCACCGACGGTCGCAGCCACCGGAGCAGCGACCGGAGCAGCCACCGGAGCACCCGCCGAAGCACCGGCAGGGGCACCCGCGGGGGCACCGGAACGACGCGGGCGGGCCACCGCCCGGTCACCGGGCGGCCACCGAGCGCCCGCGGTGCCCGTCCGCGGACCGGGTGGGGGACGACTCGGGGCACCCGTTTGGACTAGGTTGATCTCCGAAACGCATCAGTCGTAGGGACGAGGCGGTCGGCTGTCCGGATATGGACCGACCAGCTCCTTCGCACTCCGACCGCCTCGCCCCGGCTACCCGACCGTCCCCGGCCCGCGAAGGGATCAGCAGCTGTGAACCGTACGACCGAAGGTGGGCCGGAGCTCGGGGGCGGCCGGGGCGCCGGGGGCGTCCTCGTCCTTGTCGACCCGTCCGTGGCCGGGAACAGCCCGGTCGCGGAGCTGCTCGCGCGGGAACTGCGCCTGAGCGTCCACCTGCGGACGGACGACTTCCTGCGGGTCATCCGCAGCGGCCGGCTCCCGCCCCACCTGCCGGAGGCCGGCCGCCAGAACGCCACCGCTCTGGCCGCCGCGGCCCAGGCCGCCTTCGCCTACGCCACCCGCGGCTACCAGGTCGTGGTGGAGTGCCCGGCCGTCCCGGCCGCACTGGACACCTTCCGCCGCGAGAGCCGCGCCACCGGCACCGCGCTCCACTACGTCGTCCTCCATGCCGGCCCGGCCCCGGACGACGCCCCGCACACCCTCGACACCAGCGACCTCACCGACGAGACTGCCGCCGAGACCGTGCTCACCGCCCTCACCCGCCGCACCCACCTCCTCGGCTGGTAGCGCCGCGCCCCGGGTGCCGGCGGCAGTCTCGGCTGGTAACGGCAGTCCCGGCGGGTGGCGCCGTGCCCCGCGTGACTCCGCTACGCCCCCACCACCCCGTCGATCGCCTCCCGCAGGAAGTCGGCGTGCCCGTTGTGCCGGGCGTACTCGTGGATCAGGTGCAGCATCACCAGCCGCAGTGACACGTCGGCGTCCCATCGGGCCTGGTAGCCCGTGACGTCGAGGGTCTCGGCGGCGAGCTCGATGCGGCGGGAGTGCTCGACCTCGGCCTGCCAGCCGGCGAAGGCCTCGGCCCGGGTGGCGTCGGCGGCGTCGTACGAGGCCTGGTAGTCGCTGTCCGACCAGACCAGCGGGAGGTCCTCGCCGTTGATCACCCGGCGGAACCAGGTGCGCTCCACATCCGCCATGTGCCGCACCAGTCCGAGGAGGGACAGCGTGGACGGCGGGCTGGAGCGCTGCCGCAGCTGTTCGTCGCTCAGGCCCTCGCACTTCATGGCGAGGGTCGCCCGGTGGAAGTCCAGGAAGCCGCGCAGCATCTCGCGTTCTCCGCCGGTCAGCGGCGGTACGGGGCGTTCGTCGGGGGTCTTCACGGTGTCGTTCTCCTCATGTCTCGTCAAGATCGCGGGAATCCTCGCGGACTGTAGCGAACCCGGCGCCCGACCGGCAGGGATTTATCTCCCGCCGGTCACAGCCGACCCAACCGACCCAACCGACGCGGCTGACCCGGCTCGACGAGCCGGCCGACCTCACCCGTCGCCGCCCCCGGTCGCGCGGCGGTGTTCCGAGCCCCCTCGGAACACCGCCGCGCCCCTTTCCCGCCAAGCACACCGGCCGATCACGTACCGTGTTCGGACCACCACCGGTTTGGGTACGTACCTCGGCGCGCCCGACGCCCGGGCGCCCACCGAGCAGGAGATCCAGCGGCCCATGGACCACAACCGCATCCCCCCGACCGTGCGCCAGACTTACGGCGCCGGCGATCTGTCCAAAGCCGCCAGTTTCGCAGGCGGATTCATCAACTTCGGCGACTGGCACGGCATCGACCTCACCGCTCCCACCCCCGAGGACCGGGTGCACAGCCAGGAGCAGCTCTACCGACGCGTCCTGGGGGCCTTCCCTGAGCCGCGCGAGCAGCAGCGCCTCGCCGAGGTCGGCTGCGGGCGCGGGCTGGGCGCCGCCCTCGCACTGCGCGAGTTCCGCTTCGCTGCCGTCACCGGCGTCGACATCCACCCCGACCAGGTCGAACGCGCCCGCGCCGTCAACGCCAAGGCCCTGGCCACCTATCCCGACCGGCTCGCCTACGCCCTCGGCTCGGCCGACGAACTCCCGTTCCCCGATTCCTTCCTGGACGGCCTGTACTCCGTCGAGGCCGCCCAGCACTTCCGCGAACTCACCGGCTTCGCCCACGAAGCCGCCCGCGTCCTGCGGCCAGGCGGCCGCCTCGTCGTCACCACCTTCTTCACCGCCCCCGGCCCCGACGCCGCCGAACGCCTGGCCATCCTCCTCGCCAGCTTCGCCGACGGACTGGACGTCGCCCACCCCCTCGACGCCTTCACCGACGACCTCGCGACGGCCGGCTTCTCCGAGGTCACCACCGAGTCGATCGGCGCCGACGTCTGGCCCGGCCTCGACCGCTACCTCACCGGCACCGTCCCCACCGCCCACTGGACCCGCAACTTCCTCCCCGCCTGGCGCGACGGCCTCCTCGACTACCACGTCGTCACCGCCGTCCGCTCCTGAACCGCACCCGCCCGTCACCGACACCCGGTGCGCCGCGACGGCTGCCCGGAGGGCTGCTCACGGTTCCGTGAGCAGCCCTCCGCGGTTTCCGGGCGCGCCCGGCCGGAACCCGGTGCGGTCGCTCAGGCTCGCCGCACCCGTACGCCGCAGTCGGCGATGGCCTTCTCCTGGGCATCGGAGAGCCCGGTGTCCGTCACCAGGTCGTGGACGTCGGCGAGCGGGCAGATCGAGGCGAAGGTGACCCGGCCGACCTTGGTCCGGTCGGCGAGCACGACCGTACGCGCGCTGCTGCGCAGGAACGCCCGGTCGGTCTGAGCCTCCATCTCGTCGTGGGTGGTGCAGCCCTCTTGGGCAGTGAGGCCGTCCACGCCGATGAAGGCGAGGTCGAGGTGGTAGCGCTGGAGCATGCTGTCCGCGGCCGGCCCGACCAGTTCGTAGCTGGCCGACCGGGCGATGCCGCCGATCACGACCAGCCGGATCTCCGGGCGCACGATCAGCTCGGCCGCGATGTTCACGGCGTTGGTGACCACGGTGAGGTTGCCCCGCTCGGCCAAGGCCTTGGCCAGCTCGGTGGTGGTCGTGCCGCCGGTCAGGCCCACCACGGCCCCGTCCGGCACCAGTTCGGCTGCCGCCCGGGCGATCCGGCGCTTCTCCTCCTGCTGCTTCTCACCGCGGTGCCGCAGGGGGACTTCCAGGTTCACCGCTCCCGTCACCGCCCCGCCCCGCGTGCGGTGCAGCAGGCCCTGATCGTGCAGCTCCTGTAGGTCCCGGCGCACGGTCGCGCCCGACACCCCGAGCAGCTCGGCGAGCGCGTGCACGTCGGCGCTTCCGGCCTCGGCGATGTGCGACAGGATCCGGGCGGCACGATCGGCTTTGAGCATGGACGGAGTGTAGGCCAGGCCCGTCAGCCGACCCAACGGGCAGCCCGCGTCCCCCGGTACCCCCGGGGGACCACCGCTCGGTAGAGCCTCCGGTACCGCCCCTCGGTGGCTTCAGAGGCATCGAGAATTCTGCTCAAAGATGACTACAATGTCGAGCATTCGATCAATTCCAAGCACCACCGGGGGCTGTGATCGCCGTGGACCGTGACCGTACTGCCCTGGCCGGCGCCCGCCTGGTCCTGCCCGGCGGCGTCGTCGAGGGCGACCGGCTGGCCGTCGAGGGCGACCGCATCG
>NZ_JBVIRY010000008.1:0-243117 GCF_055575795.1 Kitasatospora sp. NPDC034023 | reverse complement strand
CCATCCGCATATCGCATGCGAGACGGTCTACAGCGGCAGGTGACCATCCGTCAGTAAAACGGCAGATCCATCACCCCAAAGAGCAGATGTCAGTAGGGGACGACGGTCACCGGCCAGCGGCCCGCCTTCACCAGCCGGACCGCCACCGATCCGATCACCTTGTGCCCGGCCTGCTCGGAGACCCCGACCACCACGGCGTCCGCGCGCAGCTCGTCGGCCAGCTTGGCCAGCCCGCCGTACGGGTCGCCGCGCATGGTCAGGAAGCGCCAGTCCACCTTCCACACCTCGCGCACCCGGTCCTCGGCCTCGCGCAGGGCGGCCAGCAGTTCCTCGGCGATCTCCTGGGTGGTCTCCTCCACCGCGGCCCCGGCCAGGGCGGTCGCGGCGCCGAGGATCGGCTGGACGTAGGCCACCGCGAGGACGGCGCCCTGCCGGCGGGCCAGTCCGGCGGCGTAGGCGGTGGCGCGCCAGGAGGAGTCGGAGCCGTCCAGCCCCGCCAGGATCACCTTGGGCCCGTCGGTCCCCAGCTCGAAGCCCTGTGGTGCGACCGCGACCTCGTGCTCCTCGGCGCCGTTCGGCATCCCGACCGGTACCCCGGCGCCGGCCGCCCCTCCTGTCGTGGCGTCCGCTGCTCCCGCGTCCGCCGCGTCCGCTGCTTCGCTCTCGTTGCTCATGGCCCAGAGGCTATTCCGGGCACCGTGAGTGAGCGCAGCGGGCGCTCCGGGTGAGCCCTGTGGTGCGGGCCACCCGGAGCGGCGGCGGGCGCGGCGGATTCGGCACCGGCGGCGGGCGGGCCGTCACGCGCTGTCGACGATGTGCGCGGCCTCACAGGACTTTCGCTGTGGTGCGGGCCACTTCCCGGCGGTATTCGATCTTGGAAATGGGTGCAAAACGGGCGAAATAGGCACAATTCCTTGATCCTTACGCCCGGTAACGGCCCCCTGACGTGCCTAAACCTTCAAATCCTTGAATCGGCCCCGGCCACCCCCGTAACTTCGAACCCGTTGCACCGAGCGATCCGCTCCGGACGGGCCTCACCGCCCCCGAGCAGGAACGGTGCCGAACCACGCGAGTGACGTGTCCCCGAAACCAACGGCCTTCCGAGGGCCTGGTTCCGCGTGCTCGCAACCCCCTCCGAAAGGAAATTCATGACCTTCCGTAACGAGACCGCCGCTGCCACCACCACTGCCACCCCGAAGCGCCGCAACCGCGTCCGGATGGCTCTGATGGCCGGGGCGCTCACCGCCCTGCCCGTGGCCGGCCTCGTCACGGCCACCGGTGCCTCCGCTGCGCCGGCCACCGTCTGGGACAAGGTCGCCTCCTGCGAGGCCACCGGCAACTGGGCCATCAACTCCGGCAACGGCTTCTACGGCGGCCTCCAGTTCACCTCCAGCACCTGGGCGGCCTTCGGCGGCACCTCCTTCGCCCCGCGCGCCGACCTGGCCACCAAGGACCAGCAGATCTCCGTCGGCGAGAAGGTCCTCGCGGCCCAGGGCCCGGGCGCCTGGCCGATCTGCTCCGTCAAGGCCGGTCTGAGCAAGTAAGACCCCCACGAAGCCGCCGCACCCCTGCCGGGTGCGGCGGCTTCGTCATGCCATCAGCCCCGCCCGCGGCGGTGATCTGCCAAGCCGGCGATCCCGTCGGGCCGGCGATCTTCCTGGCCGGTGATCTGCCTGGCCGACGATCCCGTCAGGCGGACCGGGGCGGGAGCGGCAGCGGGACGGCGGGCAGGCCGTCGAGGCTGGTGCCGACGAGCGGCTTGCCCTCGCAGTAGGCGCCGAACCCCTCCTCGCCCTTGCGTTCGAAGTACTGGGCGTGCAGGTCGCGATCGGCGCGGTAGTCCATGAACGGCACCGCGTACCCGCAGGAGTCGCTGACCCGCTCGGCCCTGACCAGCACGATCGCCCGCAGGGCCGACCCGTCCGCAGCGGGGTCGAAGTGGCCGAGCAGCTCGGCGAAGCGCGGGTCGTCACGGAAGATCGCCTCGCCCCGGCCGTGCACCCGCACCACGGTCGGCGGTCCCTCGAAGGAGCACCACATCAGGGTGATCCGGCCGTTCTCCCGCAGATGGGCGACGGTCTCGGCCTGCGAACCGCCGAAGTCCAGGTAGGCGAGGGTGAGTTCGTCGATCACCGCAAGCGTTCCCGAGCGGCCCTTGGGCGAGAGGTTGACGTGCCCGTCGGCGGCCAGCGGGGCCGTGGCGACGAAGTAGACCGGCTGGCTCTCGATGAACCGGCGCAGCCGACCTTCGATGCATTCGTACTGCTTTCCCATGGGCGCGAGTATGCCCGCATCTCGACTGGCAAGAAAGGAAGATCCACTCCCCGAGACGCCCCGGAGCTGTCGACGGTGCGCCTAGGATGGCTCGTACACATGTCACCCGCCCGGCCGAGCACGGGAGTTGAGATGGCCCGGAGCACCCTCCCGACAACCCCTCCGGAGACGGTCCTCGGCACGCCCGCCGAGCCCCTGCGCCGGTACGTCCTCGGCTACCGCGGCTACCGGCTGGACCTGCGGCAGCCGCGCCGCCGGCTGGAGGTGCCGACGGACGTCGTCACGGTGGCACTCGCCTTCGAGGGCACCATGCGCCTCGTCGACGCCGTCTCCCCCGCGCCCGCCACCTCCTTCGGATCGGTCGCGGCCGGGCTGCGCCGCACCGCGACGATCGCCGAACACACGGGCGTCCTGCACGGGTTGGCCGTCTCGCTCACCCCGCAGGGCGCGTTCCGGGCGTTCGGTCCGCTGGCCGGCGACCTCGGCGGGCAGTGGGCCGAGGCGGGCGACGTCCTGGGCCCGCGGCTGGGGGCGCTCACCGACCGGCTCGCCCACACCCCGAGCTGGCCGGCCCGGTTCGCCATGCTCGACGGGTACTTCGCCGCACTGTTCGCGTACGGCCCGGACTGGGAACCGTCCGTCCGCTGGGCCTGGCACCAACTGCGGCGCTCGCACGGGCAGGTGCCGATCCACACCCTGGTCGAGGGCACCGGCTGGAGCCGCCGCCGGCTGGAACTGCGCTTCCGCGAGCACCTCGGCGTGGCCCCCAAGCAGGCCGCCGGGATCCTCCGCCTCCAGCGCACCCTCGGTGCCCTGGCCGCCCGGGAGGGCCGCTCCACCGGCGCCGACCTCGCCGCGCTCTGCGGCTACTACGACCAGTCCCACCTCGACCGCAGCTTCCGCGGCATGGTCGGCTGCTCACCGCGCGAGTTCCTGGCCTCGCGGAGCGGCGCCGCCACCCTGCCGGAGCCCACCGACCGGGTGGCGGGACGGGTGACCAGCGCCGTCCTCGACGTCGGCGCCGCGTAGGGCCGGCGCCGCGTAGGCGGACTCGCTTTCGGACCGCGTGCGCATTCGTACAAGACGCACGGCGGCCCCGACCGGCACCTTCGAATGGCCCGGCCGGTACAGGGGACCGGCCGGTCACGGCGCGCGGACGGGGCCGGGGCTCAGGTCGGAAATCGGCCGAGCCCGGTCACCGCGTCATGTCCTGACGTCAGGACGCTGCGTCAGGTCACCAGGTGAGGTCACTGCTTCATGTAGACGCCGTCCATGAAGTCGATGATCTGCTGGTCCGTCAGCCGCTGGCCGTTGCGGTGGCCCATCGCCAGGTCGGCCTCGCTGATCATGCCCACCAGCCGCTCGCCGTCGATCACGGGGATGCGCCGGATCTGGTGCTGCTCCATCTTGCGCAGCACCGCGTCCATGCTGTCGTCGGCGCGCACGCAGTGCAGGTGGCCGGACAGGTCCATGGCCGTCATCGTGGCCGGGTCCTTGCCCTCGGCGATACAGCGCAGCACGATGTCGCGGTCGGTGATGATGCCCTTGAGCTTCTGGTCGTCGCCGCAGATCGGCAACGCACCCACGTTCTTGTCGCGCATCATCTTCGCGGCCTCGGCCAGCGTCTGGTGGGCGCCGATGCACTGGGCGCCGGTGTGCATGATGTCTCGGGCAGTGGTCACGGGGACTCCTTCGTCGGTGATTCCCCCCGCTTCCCCCCGGGTGGCGCTCCCCCGCGCGCTCGGCTCGGGCGCGAACGGGGTGACCGCGCCCTCACCATAAGCAACACCGCGCGGGTCCGCGACCGCGCCAGGGGACCGCTTCCACCTGCGGGAGCGGTTCCGGCGCAAGACCGGGCTCACCCGGAGGCGGCGACGTTCCGAGACGTCCGAGGCGGGGCGGGCAGGGCGGGCGGGGCGGCCGCAGAGTGGAGGCGTAGCGGAATCCCGCACCTTCCCTGACCGGTCCCGAGGAGAGAGCCATGGACGCCACCGAGACCCCCGCCCCGCAGGTCTGGCCCAGCCTGCGGGCCACCGACGCCCGGGCGCTGATCCGCTTCCTGGTCGAGGCCTTCGGCTTTCAGGAGGTCGTCGCCTACGGTGAGGGCGATTTCGTCGCCCACGCCGAGCTGGCCTGGCCCGAGGGCGGCGGCGTGATGCTCGGCTCGGACCGTGAGACGCCCGACGGCGCCTCGCCCTGGCCCGGCAAGCCCGGCGGCTTCACCGCGTACGTGGTCACCGCCGACCCGGACGCCGTGCACGCCCGCGCGGTGGCCGCCGGCGCCCGGATCACCACCGCGCCGTACGACACGGACTACGGCTCGCGCGACTTCGCCGCCGCCGACCCGGAGGGCAACCGCTGGTACTTCGGCACCTATCCGGGCGCGCCCCGTCCGGCCGTGGGGTGACGCGGTGCCCACGCCGGTGGACCGGCTGCGGGCGCTCTGCCTGGCGCTGCCGGAGGTCGAGGAGCGGATCAGCCACGGGGAGCCGACCTGGTTCGCGGGCTCCGGCCGCCGGGCCCGGGTGTTCGTGATGCTCTCCGACCACCACCACGACGACCGCCTCGGTTTCTGGTGCGCGGCGCCCGGCGGCGCGCAGGAACGCATGACCGGCGAGGACCCCGACCGCTACTTCCGGCCGCCGTACGTGGGTCACCGGGGCTGGCTGGGCGTGTACCTCGACGGGCCGGCGCCGGACTGGGCCCGGATCGAGGACCTGGTCGCGGACGCCCACGCGCTGGTCGGCCCGGGGCGGTAGCCCCCACCCGCGCGCCCGGGGCCCGCGCACCGCACGGGCCCCGGGCGGGCGCCGCCGAAGCGGGGCAGACTGGCTGCGGGGGCCACCCAACCGGAGGCTTCGGAGCCGCACCGTGCCGCAGATGACGGTGGACGGGCGCACTCTCGCCCTCTCCCACCTCGACAAGGTGTACTACCCGCGCACCGGCACCCTCAAGGGCGAGGTGCTGCGCTACTACGCCGCCGTCCACACCGCCCTGCTCCCCCACCTGCGGGATCGCCCGGTGTCCTTCCTGCGCTGCCCGGACGGCGTCGAGGCGGAGGTCTTCGTCGCCAAGAACCCGCCCCCGGGCACCCCGGACTGGGTGCGCACCGTCGAGGTCCCGAGCAACACCGGCGAGCTGTGGCAGGTGGTGCTGGAGGACGGCGCGGCGCTGTTGTCCGTCGCCAACCTGGGCTGCCTGGAGCTGCACGTCCCGCAGTGGCACGCGGCCGCGCCCGCGCTCGCCGACCGGCTCGTCCTGGACCTCGACCCCGGCGAGGGCGCGGACGTCCTCACCTGCCGGGCGGTCGCGCTGCTGCTGCGCGAACGGCTGGCGGCGGACGGCCTCACCGCCTGGGTGAAGACCTCCGGTTCCAAGGGCCTGCACCTGCTGGTCCCGATCGAGCCCACGCCCAGCACCCGGGTCTCCGCCTACGCGAAGGAGCTGGCCGCCGCTCTGGAGGCCGAGCACCCGGAGCTGGCGGTGCACACCATGGCGAAGGCCCGGCGCCGGGGGCGGGTACTGGTCGACTGGTCGCAGAACAACGCCAAGAAGACCACCGCGGCGCCGTACACCCTGCGGGCCCGGCCGCTGCCGACGGTCTCCACCCCGCTGTCCTGGGCCGAGCTGGAGCGGGCGGGCGGCGAGCAGGACCTGACGTTCACGCTCGCCGAGGTCCCCGACCGGCTGGCCGCCCACGGCGACCTGTTCGCCCCGCTGCTGGACCCGGACCGGGCCCGCCCGCTGCCGTCCGCTCCCTCGACGGCGGCGCCGCAGCAGCCGCAGGCCCGGGAGTCGTCGCGCCGGCAGGCACGGCAGGTCCTGCAGCCGCCCGTCGAGGTGATGCGCCCCGCCGCCGTCACCGCCGTACCGCCCGCCGACGGGCTGGGCGGCGGTGGCGTGCAGTACGAACTGAAACTGGACGGCTTCCGCTGCATCGCCTTCGCCCGCGGCGACCGGCCGCCGGTCCTGCAGTCCCGCACCGGCCGCGACCTCGCCCCCGAGTTCCCGCCGATCGCCGCCGCCGTCGGCCGGCTGCCCGAGGGGCTGGTCCTGGACGCCGAACTGGTCGCCTGGCGCGGCGGCCGGTTCGCCTTCGGCGAGCTGCTGCGCACCCGCCAGGCCCGCGCCGCCGCCCCGGACGTCGCGCTCGGCCTGATCGCCTTCGACCTGCTGGCCCTGCCCGGCCGCGACGTCCGCCGGCTCCCGCTCACCGACCGCCGCCGCCTGCTGCTCGCCGCCCTGGCCGACGTCCCGCCGCCGATCCAGCCGGTGATGGCGACCACCGACCGGACGGAGGCACTGGAGTGGATGGAACAGCTCGCCGACACCGGGGTGGAGGGCCTCGTCTGCAAGGCCGCCGGCTCCCCCTACCGGCCGCGCGGCGCCGGGCACGCCTGGGTCAAGTACCGCCGCAGCGACACCCTCGACGCCACCGTCCGCGCCGTCACCGGCCCGGCCGCCCGCCCGCACGCGCTGATCCTCCGGCTCGACGACGGCCGGGTCTTCCTGACGACGCCCCGGCTCACCGCCGTCCAGTCCCGCGAGGTCGCCGACGTGACCCGCCCCCTCCTCGGCCCGGCCACCACCGACCCCGACCACGGCCCGGTCCACCCCCTGACCGGCCCGCTGCGCGCCGAAATCACCCTCACCGGCCGCCCGCCCACCGCCACCTTCGTCCGCCTCCGGGGCGACTGACGCCACCCCGTGCCGACGGTGGCCTCCCGTACGATCCGCACGCGCTACGTGCGCCGCTTCGCCGTCGCGTGGGCGAACTCCGTCACGAACGCGTCCTCGAAGTGCGGCAGGTCGCCCGGTTTGCGGCTGGTGACGAGCGGGCCGGGGCCGTCGTGGCAGACGTGGACCGGTTCGTCGACCCAGTGGGCGCCCGCGTTGACCAGGTCGGTGCGCAGGCTGGGCCAGGAGGTCAGGGTGCGGCCGCGGACGGCGTCGGCCTCGATGAGGGTCCAGGCCGCGTGGCAGATCGCCGCGACCGGGCGGCCGGCGGCGCAGAGGGCGTGCACGAAGGCGACCGCCGGGCGGTCGAGCCGCAGGTGGTCGGGGTTGGCGACGCCGCCGGGCAGGACCAGGCCGTCGTAGCCGGCCGGGTCCGCCTCGGCGACCAGGGCGTCCACGGCGAAGGTGTCGCCCGGGGCGCGGTCCCGCACGGCCTGGATCCGCCCCTCGGCGGTGGACAGCAGGCGCGGGATGCCGCCGGACTCGGCGACCGCCTGCCAGGGGGAGGTCAGTTCGGCCTGCTCGACACCGTACGGCGCGACCAGGAAGGCGATCGTCCGGCCGGTGAGCGTGGTGGACGGCCAGCCCATGGGATCAGCCGCTCAGCGCGGGTGGGGGGCGGTCAGGTCGACCGCGGCGGGCGGGGCGGAACTGAGCCTGGCGCGCGGGCAGTCGAGGTGGACGGCGCGTTCGAGGTGGTCGACCCGGGCGGCCAGGCCGACCGGGACGAGCACGCGGGTGCCCGGCACCCACGGCGCGGCGTCGACCAGCAGGTGGTCCCCGGTGTCCTGCTCGACCCGCCCGACGGGGCCGTCGGTGGCCTGCACCTCGTACCCGACCAGGCCGAGGTCGGCGGCGGGATGGGAGCCCGGACGGTGCTCCCACAGGACGGTACTCATGCGCCCACCTCACTCCGCTCACTCATCGCGGCTCACCCATCGGGGCTCACTCATCGCGACTCGCTCATCGCGACTCGGTCATCGCGTCACGCCTCCGGCCGGTCCCAGGGCCGCCGTTCGCGGCGTTCGCGGGGCTCCTCCGGCTCGGCCCGGCCCGCCCGGGAGGCGCTGCGCCGGCGCAGCAGCTCCGAGGTGGCGACCGCGGCCGCCACGGTGGCCGCCCAGACCACCCCGAGCGCGGCCAGCACCGCCGTGGTCGGGGTCCGTACGCCCACGCTGAGGCAGATCGCCGTCATCACCAGAGCGGTCAGCACCACCCCCGCCGTCACCCGGTGCCCGACGGCGCGGAGCACGCGCCGGACCCGGCTGGGCCGCTTGGCGCCCATCGTGCTCAGCTTCCGGTCGAGCCGTGTGTCCTGGCGCAGATCGGACTCGATCTCCTCGAGGAGCCGCCGCTCCCAACCGCTCAAAGCGGGTCCGTCCATCTCGGTCACCTCCGACACTTCCGGTGACGTGCTCGCACCCGGCGATTTCCCGGTGCGGGCCGGCGCTAACCGTTCCGGGCACCGCCTGTTCCGGCACCCACGGGTCCGAAGGCCCGGGGACGGGCGAGCAGGCTGTCGTCCAGGACGCGCAGCAGGGCGGCGGCATCGCGGTGGACCTCGGCCGCACCCGCCGCCCGCAGCTCCGGACCGGCGTCCCCGCCGGCCTCCAAGGCGACGCACGGCACCCCGACCCGCCGCGCCGCCCGCACCTCGCGCACGCTCCCGGCGACGGCCACGGCGTGCGAGGGACCGCCGTCCACCAGCTCCAGCGCCGCCCGCAACGGATCGACCCCGGGGGCGGCCACGGTCAGGGCCGGGGCCCCGACGGGCCCGGGCCCGGTCAGCACGACCGTCCAGCCCCGGGCGGCGCACTCGCGCAGCAGCTCGGCACCACCGGGCAGCGCGGGCCGCCAGTCGGTACCGAAGAGAGCCGCCGAGATCACCGTCATGGCCACCGCTTCCGTTTGCAGGCCACGCACCGTACGCGCCCTTCCAGGTTAGGCCGCTCACCCGTCCGGCGCGCTGCCTGCCGGGCGGGGACTTCCCGGCGGCAGCCACGAGGGCTCAGCTCGTCGCGGCCACGCCCGCCAGGAAGTCGGTGACGAGCCGGGCGAGTTCGGCGGGGCGCTCCTCGGGGACGAGGTGGCCGCAGCCCGACAGGATGGCCCCCTGCGCGTCCGGGGCGAGGCGGCGGACGAAGTCGATCATGTGCTGCCCCAGGGAGCGCTCCCCGGCGACGGCCAGCACGGGGATGTCGAGCGGCACCCGGGCGGCGTCGCGGACCTGTTCGGCACTGACCCAGGTGTTGACGTAGTACTCGCAGCTGGAACGCACCGCGTCGTCGTCGCCGTACGCCTTCAGGTAGACCGCGATGTCGTCCTCGGTGAGCGAGCCGGGGGTCGTCCGGGCCATCTGGGTGAGGATCCAGGTGAAGAAGGTGGTCTGCGCGCCGCCGCCGATGAGCTGCTGCGGGAGCCCGGGCGTCGCGAGGAACGGGAAGAACCACAGCGGGTTCCAGGACTGGGAGAAGTTCAGCAGGTCCTCGCCGCCGGCCCCGGGGATGCTCGCCTCCAGCGCGGTGAACGAGCGCACCCAGTCGCGGTCGGTGGCCGCCAGGTGGTAGCCGATCGGGGTGCCCCAGTCGTGTCCGACGACGTGCGCACTGCCGACGCCGAGGCGGTCGAGCAGGCAGCGGACGTCGGCGGCCGCGGTGGCCACGTCGTAGCCGTCGGCGGGGCGCTCGGTCTCGCCCCACCCGCGCAGGTCCGGGGCGATCACCAGGTGCCGCTCCGCCAGCACCGGGATCAGGTGGCGCCACTCGTACCAGGTCTGGGGCCAGCCGTGGAGCAGGACCACCGGGTCCCCGGCGCCGGCGGAGACCCAGTGCATCCGTATCCCGTTGACCTCGCCGTGGTGGTGCTGAAGTGCCATCGACCGTTCCTCACGTTCCGTCAGAAGCCATAGGAGCGCCAGTGATCATAGGCTCTTCCGCCGCTCCCGGTCAGCCGAGATCCGGGTCCGGGTCCGTCGCCAGCCGGGCGTGCAGGTGTTCGTCCTGGTAGTCGCGCCCGTCGAAGCGCCACGAGGCGCGCAGGGTGCCCTCGTACGGGAATCCGGCGCGCTCCGCGACCCGGCAGGAGCGGTCGTTGCCGACGGCGTGGAACAGCTCGATGCGCCGGGCGTCGGCGGCCTCGACGGCCCAGCGGGTGACGGCGGTGGTGGCGCGGGTGGCCAGGCCGCGGCCCCGGGCGGCGGCGAGCAGCCAGTAGCCGACCATGGCGACGCCGTCGGCCTGGTTGGTCCACCGCAGGAAGGCGTTGCCGAGGAGGGTGCCGTGGGCGGCGTCGGTGACGGCGAAGGCGGCCATGGTGCCGTCCGCCCAGTGGGTGTCGCAACGGTCGAGGTAGGCCTCGGCGGCGGCGGGATCGGTGACGCCCAACGGGTTCAAGCGGGCGATGTCCGGGTCCGTCGACGCGGCGACGAGTGCGGGGACGACGCCGCCGGACAGGTCGAGGGCGCGTCCCCAGGGGCGCAGCAGGGCGCCGCCGAGGTCGAGGACGGCGGGCCGGAAGACGCGCCGGTCGGCGGGGGTTTGGGCCGTGGGGGCGCCGGTGGGGGTGTCGCTGGTGGTCATCCGGCCTTCCTACCCCCGGTCCGCCGCGCCTGCCAGCGAATAATCCGGTGGCGGTGGTGGTGGCGTCCGGTGGCGGTGGTGGTGGCGGCGTCCGGTGACCAGGGGGCTGGTCACCGGGCGCGGCCGTCCGTGAAGCCGGGGTCAGATCCGGGCGAGGTACCCGTTGTCGACCAGCCACATCACGTTCAGCTTGGTCGGGCCACCGGGCACCAGGGCCGCGTCGAGCTGGTACTGCAGGCCCCAGCCGGGCTGGTTGAACCACGGCGCGATCGGGCCGGCGTGCACCTTGAACGGCTTGACGACCTTGTAGTCGTGGTAGTTGCAGGCGGCCGGCGGGTTGCCGTCCAGGCTCTGCGGCGGGATCGCGCGGTCGGCGTAGGGCAGGCCCTCGGGGGCGAGGAAGGCGCCGTACTCGCTGCCGTAGCGGTCGATGTTCTGGTTGGGGTAGAGCGTGAGGTCGAACTCGATCGGGCTGCCGTCGGGCAGGGTGACGTAGCCGTCGGCGGGCGGGTAGATCCAGCCGCCCTTGCCGCCGTTGGCGGCCGGGTCGTAGTACTTCGCGAGGAAGGCCTGGTCACTCGCGCCGCCGGTGCGCTGGTAGCCGACGAGCTGGCGGCCGACCGGGCCGGCGGTCGGGAGGTCCTGCGGGCCGAGGCGCGCGTCGTCGTGGAAGAAGGCGGCCGAGCACTGGTCGGACGGGGTGGCCGCCCGCCCGGTGGCGGCGGCCGTGTCTGCGGTGGCCGTGGCGGCGGCGGCCGGGATGCTCGGGGCGAGCACGGCGGCGGCTGCGGCAAGGGGCGTGACGAACAGGCGAAGGCGAAGGCGCACGGTGTCTCCGTCATGGGGGTCAATGGGTCATGCGGAGAGGTGCTTCAGTCACCCTCCGTGTCCGGACGGGTACCAGGCAAGCGGATCTGCTGATCATTCGTCAACACGACTTGGCGGAAAGCGTGCTGGATTCCCCGGTTTCGTCCAAGCCGGGACACGGGACCGCTCACTCGAAAGAATGAGCGGTCCGGCTCGGTTCCGCTCACCGCCCCGGCGCGACCCGCCCGATCAGGTGGAGCAGCCGGTCGAGGGAGTCCTTGGAGTTGGGCTCAGTCAGGTTGACCATGAGCCGGAACGCCACCTTCAGCAGCGCCGGGTGGCCGAGTCCGGTGGCCCCGGCGGCACCGAGCAGCTTGGGACGGCCGAGCAGGTCGGCGGCCAGCCGGCCGAGCGCGAAGTAGCCGGCGTAGGCGGAGCGCAGCGCCTGCGGGTAGGCGCGCAGGGCGAGTTCGCGGCCGCGGTCGGTGCGGCGGGCGAGGGCCTGGACGATGGTCTCGGCGGCGTAGCGGCCGGACTCCATCGCGTAGGCGATGCCCTCGCCGGTGCCCGGGCTGACCGTGCCGCCCGCGTCGCCGATGAGCAACAGGCCGTCCGCGTAGTGCGGTTGGCGGTTGAGGCCCATCGGGAGAGCGGCACCGCGGATCGGCTCGGTGACGCCGTCGGGGGTGTAGCCGTACCCGGGCGGCAGGTCCTCGCACCAGCGGCGCAGCAGTTCCCGCCAGTCCACGTCGGTCTTGGCGGTGTTGAGGACGCCGAGGCCGACGTTGGCGGTACCGTCGCCCATGCCGAACACCCAGGCGTAGCCGGGCAGCAGGCGTCGGGCCGGGTCGTTGGGGTCGCGCAGGTCGAGCCAGGCCTCCAGGTAGCGGTCCTCGTGGCGCGGGGTGGTGAAGTACGTCCGGTAGGCGACGCCCATCGCGCGGTCGGTGCGGCGGTAGCGCTTCATGGCGACGGACAGCCGGGTGGAGTTGCCGTCGGCGGCGACCACGATCGGGGCCCGGTAGGCGACGGGCCGGCGGTCCTCGCCCAGCTTGGCGGTGACGCCGGTGATCCGGCCGGTCCGCTCGTCCACCACGGGGCCCGCGACATTGGCGCGTTCGATCAACCGGGCGCCGCAGGAGGCGGCCTTCCGTGCGAGCAGGTGGTCGAAGTCGGCGCGGCGGCGGACCAGGCCGAACCCGGGGAAGGCGGAGAGCTCGGGCCAGTCGAACTCGATCGAGCGCCGGCCGGAGATCAGCCGCAGGCCCCGGTTGTGCAGCCAGCCTGCCTCCTCGGAGACGTCGATGCCGAGGTCGGTCAGCTGCTTGACGACGCGCGGGGTGAGGCCGTCGCCGCAGACCTTCTCGCGCGGAAAGGCGGACTTCTCCAGCAGCAGGACGTCCAGGCCGGTCCGGGCGAGGTGGGCGGCGGCGGTGGAGCCGGCCGGGCCGGCGCCGACCACGATGACGTCGGCACTCTCCTCGGCGGTCTGCTCTGGGCCGGGCATCGCACTCTCCCACGGGTCGGATCGGCTGCACGCGCAACGGAATCAGCGGACTGGGCGGTTCCAGACGGACGATAGAGAAACCTGGAGCCCGCACGCCGCCCCGACACGCAGGCCGGGCCCGAGGACCGGTCAATACCGGCCACCTCGGCATCGCAGGTTCACCCGCCGGGTCGGGGAGCGGAGTTGACCGCCACCGATCGCCGCCGACCACCTGCACCGGCCTGAGCGCACACGAAATCACGACAACCGGGTGATCGGATCGTTGTAACGAACTAGTCGGACTAACCGTCCACAGCGATGCATTTCGGCCAAACCTCCCTTGCGTCACGTTTCTCTCTGCGGGAACTTTTGTGCCCCTCCCGTCGTACGGCACCGGCTCCCGCCGAACGGCCGACCAGAGGCTCCCTCCCACCGCGCAGGCTCGTCCGGCCTGCCGAACCCGATGGAACTAGCCATGCGCATCCGCTCCACCGCCGCACGCTCCCTGGTGGCCGTCCCGACCGCCGCCGCCCTGATGCTGCTCGCCCCCGCCGCCGCGCACGCCACCGCGGGCGGCAAGGGCGGCGCCCCCGGCAACAACGGCACCGTCAAGATCCACGACGCCGCCACCGGCCAGGAGGACGTCCGCAACGAGCCCAAGGTCTGCAGCTTCTACCTGGACTCCTTCGGCTTCGACGCCAACCAGGACGTGATCTGGGCGATCACCACCGTCGGAGGCGGCCCCACGGAGAAGCTCGTCGCGTACGGCGACCTCCCCGTCGACGGCCACGGCCACGTCCGCACCGAGGACATCCACCTGCCGGACGGCCACTACAAGCTGTACTGGCAGTCCGTCGAGCTGGTCAACGGCGAGCTGCCGCAGGGCACGAAGCTCAACAACCCCAAGCACAAGGTCTTCAAGGTCGACTGCGGCGGCCAGACCCCGGCCCCGACCGGCAAGCCCTCGCCGACCGTGACGCCGACCCCCACCAAGACCCCGTCCACCGGCCCGACCAGCGTGCCGACCACGCCGTCGCACAGCCCGTCGGCTCCGGCCTCGCCGACCCCGAGCGCCACCCCGAAGCCGTCCGGGACCCCGACCACCCCGGCGCCCACCACGCCTGCGTCCACCGCCCCGGCGACCGGCGCGCCCACCGACGAGCCGACCGGCGCCCCCACCGACGTCCCGAGCCCGGGCCCGTCGAACCCGCCGACCGCCACCGTGCCGGTGCACACCCCCACCACCGACACCCCGGTCAACCCGGACGAGCCGCTGACCCTGCCCACCAAGGTCAGCGTCCCCACCCCGATCCCGGGTGCCGCCTCGGACGGCAAGAAGCTGGCCAGCACCGGTAGCGACGGCACCCTGCTGTACGCGGGCGCCGGCACCGTCCTGCTGCTCGCGGGCGCGGGCACGGTGGTCTACACGCGCCGCCGCCGCACCTCCTCCTGAGGCACCGGACTGCCGAGGCACCGGGCCCGCCCGAGGCGCTGACCGCGCCTCGGGCACCCGCCTCGGGCACCCGCCGCGTCTGAGCCGCGGCATCACGGAGCCCCTGGCCCCGCGGGCAGTCGCGGGTCCGGGGGCTCCGTGTCGTACGACGGCACCCGTGTCCCCGGGGGGGCACGGCCGACGGTGCCGTCGCCGACGAGGGCCCCCGGCCACGGGGGTGAAACCGGCGGCCCTCATCCCGGTCTACGGGCGGCCCGCCGTCCCGGGTTCACCACCGGCACCACGAACCTCACCAGAGCCGCCTGACCCACCCGACCCGCCTGACCCGCCTGACCCGCCAGGCCCCGACCCCCGGAACGCCGGAAGCCCCTGGCCGCACGGGGGAACGGGCCAGGGACTTCCACCTGGGACTACGGCTGACCCACCCTCACGGGTTCACCGCCAGCACCGCGTACCCCGCGAGCACCGCCAGGTGCACCGCGCCCTGCAGCAGCGTCGCCCGGCGCGGGATCACCGTGAGGATGCCCAGCACGATCGTCAGGGTCAGCAGCACCATGTGCGCCGACCCGAGGCCGAGGACGAGCGGGCCGGACAGCCAGGCGGAGGCGATCGCGACCGCCGGGATGGTCAGGCCGATGCTGCGAGCACCAGGGATCCGAACGGCTCCCCCGACCAGTGCGCGATGACCTCGGCGTGGTGCACGGCGGACAGTACGGCGGCCACCAGGAAGCACGCGACCACGCCCACCACCCAGCCGGGCAGGTCCTTGTGCCAGGTCAGGACGAGCACGACGAACGACACCACCGGAACGACGACGGTCCATTGCGCGGCGCCCGCGCGGAGCTTCGTGATCATGCCGCCGAGGATCCCAGACCTGGCGCCCGTCACCCGAGTGCCCGCGCCGGGATACGTGGGGGTATGGCATAACTGATCCCGGTTTACGCGTTCACCCGCCGTAGTCGGCAAGGTACTGAAGCACCTTGTCGACATGGGCCCGCACCCGGTCCGGGACGCCCCCGGTCGCCTCCACGGTCTTGTCGCTGGTCCGGTAGGCGGCCGTGACCAGGGCCGGCAGGTCGCGGGTGAAGCCGCTGCGCTTGAGCTGCTGGTCGAGCCAGCAGACGTAGTTGCCCATCGCGGCGATCGCGTCGCCCGGGTCGAAGTACGACTTCGGGCCGGGGTGGGTGGCCGCCTTGGCCCAGGCCTCGAAGACGCCGGGCGTCCACATGGCGATGCCGTACTCGCCGGTCTCCGGGCGGGCGGCGTTCGGGTCGAAGCCGCTCTCGGCCTTCAGCATCGCGGCCAGCAGCACCGGGGTGACCTCCGGCTCGGGGCAGCGCCGGGCCGCGTTCAGGATCATGTCCCGGTAGGCGACCGGGACGTCCGAGCCCGCCGGGATCGCGCCGGGCAGCGGGGGCGGGGCCGACAGCGGGGGCGGAGCGGGCAGCCGGGCGCGGTGGGCGCCCGGCCCGGCGGGCTCAGGACCGCCGGTCAGCGCGAGGGCGGCGAGCGCGCAGGCCAGCAGGCCCGCCCCGGCCCGTACGGCGGCGCGGCGGTGCCGGGCCGGACGGGCGGTGGCCCGGGCGACCAGCGCGGCGAGGTCGGCGCGGGCCCGTTCCTCCTGCCCGGGGGCGAGGCAGGCGGTGACCACGGGACGCCATCGCGCGGGCAGTGCCGCGTCCAGCCGGAGCGGCGCCGCGCCGCGCGCGTACGCCTGGGCGGCCAGCGAACGGGCCCGGGCGGTGGCGCCGAGGAAGGGGTGCGGACCGCCGGTGAGCAGTTGGTGGGCGATCACCCCGTAGGCCCAGACGTCGGCGCTGGGGCGCACCGCGACACCGCGCGCGCCGGTGCGCTGGGACCACCACTCGGGCGGGACGTGGTCGGGCGAGCCGAGCGGCGGGGCGTAGGCGTGGGTGCCCTCCAGCTCCGCGGTGAGGCCGAAGTCGGCGATCTTGGCGGTGCCGTCGGGCATCAGGAGGATATTGGCCGGTTTCAGGTCCCCGTGCACCCAGCCGACCCGGTGCATGTGGGTCAGCCCGGCGCAGACCTCGGCGAGGATCCGCTCGGCACCGGGCACCGCACCGCCGGGACGGGCGACGGCCAGCACGTCCTGCAGACTGCGGGCGGCGCGCTCCATCACCAGGGCGACGGCACCGTCCAGGGCCGGGTGGTCCGGGTCCTCGACGGTGACCACGGCGAAGGTGCGGATCAGGTGCGGGTGGTCGGCGCGGCGGCTGAAGCGCTGCTCGCTGCGGGCCATCCGGGCCACGGTCCGCCGCTGGCCGGGGCTGAACCGGGCGCCGCCGAGGAGCTTGACGGCGACCGGGGTGCCGTCCGGGCCCTCGGCGGCGTGGACGCTGCCCCAGGCGCCCGCGCCGAGGAAGGCGCCGAGGCGGTAGCCGGCGATCGGGTAGCCGTCCGGGACCTCGAAGGGCGGGCCGTCCGACGACGGGTCTTGCGGCGACCGGCCTTCCGGCGGAGGGTCGTCCGGTCGGTGGTGGTCGGTGGGCAGTCCCTTCGGCGGCTCCGGATGGGGCCCGGCGTCGGGCCCGACGTCGGGCGTCACGGCCGGGCGGCCGCGCGCCGGGGCGGGAGCAGGGCCAGGTGCTCCTCCCGGACGAGGTCGAACTTCAGTGCCAGGGCGGCGAGTTCCTCGCGCTTGCCGCCGCCCGGGCCCTCCTCGTACGGCTCGCGCAGCCGCAGCTTGGTCTCCACCAGGTAGTCGATGTGGTAGTTCACCGCCGAGCGGGTCAGCCCGTGGCAGGAGGGCAGGGCGCGCAGCCGGGCCAGCACCTCGGTCACCCCGGGGACGGCGGCGGCGGAGGGCGAGCGCAGCCGGGGCTCGCAGAGCGCGAGCAGCACGAGGAAGTACTTGGCGGTCGGGTCCAGGGCGAACGGGCTGACGGTGTGTTCGCCGTCGGCGCCGCCGGGACGGCCGTCCAGGTAGGCGTGCTGCGGGGCGAAGACCTTGAAGGAGGCGGGTTCGCCGAGCGCGGGCAGCAGCACGCGGGAGAGCTCGAAGGGCACGGGCGCGCCGAGCCGGCCGGGGGCGACCTTGATGTGCTCCCCCGCGCCCTCCAGGTTCTCCACGACGTAGGTCGCGGAGGCGCTGAAGTTGGACAGCCGCCAGTAGTCCTCGGCCGCGACCACCTCGCCCGCGCGGCGGGAGACGCCCTGGTCGGGCAGCGGGATGGCGACCGGTCGGCCGGGCTCGCCGCGCCCGAACACCGCGGCCTCGCCCGGGCCCATCCGCACCAGCGCGGGCGCTTCGCCGGGCGCCATCTCGGGCCCCGGACCGGGAAGTTGCACGATGACCGTGTCCACGCAGCCACCTCCGTGGGATCGGGTCGATGGTATCCGCCCGATTCGCCCCGTCGGCAATCCGCCACCCGGACGAGTGAAGGGACACCGCCAACGCCGCAACGCCGCCAACGCCCCAACGCCGTCCGGCTCGACCGGAGTTGCCGTCCACCCATGGGAGGAGCGCCCTCCTCCTTCCGGTCGGAGGGTCGGGCCGGTCGGCCGAGGCGGGCCCGGCCGAACGGCGCTGCGTACACGGCGAGCAAAAGAGCGATCCAAGGGTTGGTCAAGGCGGCGGCACCGGCGTACGGCACCAAGGGCATCCGGATCAAACGCGGTCCTCCCGGGCACCGCGGACACGGCCTGCGTCCGGCCGCCGGGCATCCCGGACGCGGCCTGGGCGCAGTTCAAGAAGGCCTACGGTCCGCTGAACGTCGGGGGCTTGGAACGGATGGCCGAGCCGGAGGGGATCGCGCGCGCGATCCTGGCGCTGACCTCGGACGATTTCGGGTACCGGACCGGCGCTTCGGTGCCGGCGGACGGCGGGACGACGGCCGGACGCCGGATGGTGCTGCCGCCCACGAACTGATCGCCCGCCAGGCCGTAGGCCGTCCGGATATCGAACACTCGGCGAAATGCTTGCGGTATGTAGTTGAATGGTCACCATGAGTGTGACGCAACGCACACACGCGGCGTTCACAATGTGTGCAACACTCATCCCAAGGAGTGAGATTCCCTTAATTTCCAAGGAGGTTCGCATCATGCGCACTCGGATCGCAGCTGTGATGATGACGGTGGCAGGGATCGCCGGGCTAACGGCAGGACCGGCCCTGGCCGCCACGGCAACGTCCGAGACCGACACCGTGGCCTGCACCACGGTGCTCAACCGCCCCTGCATCTCGCACCAGGCCGACGGCGAGGGCGTCGTCGGCGTCGCCCAGGTCACCGCCGACCCGGCCCAGTTGACGGTCGTCAGGGTCGAGGTCCGCACCCAGGCCGCCTGGGGCAGCCCGTGGGAGACCGCCGCCTCGGCCACCACCGTGCGGATAGGCTCCGCCAAGGCCGTCACCCCGCGCGTCGTCACCACCGACCTGCGCATCATCTGCGCCACCGCCGGCCCGGCGCTGGACGCGGCCAAGCAGGTCACCACCTGTACCAACCCGTTCTGATCACGGGGCCGGCCGCCGGGACCCCCGTTCCCGGCGGCCGCCCTGCCAGTTCGGCCATCCCGGTCGCACCGCCCCTCGGCCCTCGACCCTTCCGGGCACACCGCCCCCGACCAGGCCTCGGGTGGACCTGGGGCACCCGTTCACGGCAAACTGGTCTAGACCTCGAAGGTCTAGACCTCATACGCGCCTCAGAACGGTGGACCCAGTATGGAAATCGTGATCGTCCCAGACGCCCCAGCGGCCGGCGAACTCATCGCCGCGGCGATCACCGATCTGCTGACCGACAAGCCCGACGCCCTGCTCGGCGTGGCGACCGGCTCGACCCCGCTGCCGATCTACCAGGCCCTCGCCGCGCGGGTCGGCGACGGCCGGCTGGACGCCTCCCGGGCGCGCATCTGCCAGCTGGACGAGTACGTCGGCCTGCCTGCCGGCCACCCGGAGTCCTACCGCTCGGTGGTGCTGCGCGAGGTCGTGGAGCCGCTCGGCCTGACCGAGGGCTCCTTCCTGGGCCCGGACGGCAACGCGACGGACATCGCCGCGGCGGCCACCGCCTACGACCGCACGCTGGCCGAGGCCGGCGGCGTCGACCTCCAGCTTCTCGGCATCGGCACGGACGGCCACATCGGCTTCAACGAGCCCTGCTCCTCGCTGGCCTCCCGGACCCGGATCAAGACCCTGACCCGGCAGACCCGCGAGGACAACGCACGCTTCTTCGACAGCATCGACGAGGTCCCGCACCACGTCATCACCCAGGGCATCGGCACCATCCTGGAGGCCCGCCACCTGGTGCTGCTCGCCACCGGCGAGGCCAAGGCCGAGGCCGTCGCCCTCTCCGTCGAGGGCCCGCTGTCCGCCGCCGTCCCCGCCTCGGCGCTCCAGTTGCACCCGCACGCCACCGTGGTGGTCGACGAGGCCGCCGCCTCCCGCCTCAAGCTCGCCGACTACTTCCGCGACACCTACGCGGCCAAGCCGGCCTGGCAGAAGCTCTGAGCACTCCCGCGGCGCAGCCGTGACGGCCGGGGCGCCGGCCACCGATCCCCTCGGTGGCCGGCGCCCCGGCCTCGTCGTGTCGGCGGGTGCCAGAGTGCGGCGGGTGCCGGAGTGCGGCGGGTGCCGGAGTGCGCCGGTCAGCGCTTGCGGAGCCAGGCGGCGAAGGCGTCCAGGGCCGGGCCCGGGTCGCGGCGGCCGAGGCCGATGCGGAAGCGGTCGGTCGGGGTGGGGGTCAGCTCGGAGCGGAAGATGCTCGCGGGCAGCAGGATGACACCCGCCTGTTCGACCAGCCCCGTGCAGAAGTCCTCCACGCCGTCCGCCCCGAGGTAGCGCGGGAAGGCGACGCAGCCGCCGTCCGGGGCGCGCCACTCGAAGAGGTCGGCGAACTCGGCGAAGAAGGCGTCGAAGAGCGGCAGGTTCTCGGCGATGATGCCGCGGTTGCGCGCCAGGATCCGCTCCCGGGCGGTGATCGCGATCCGGGCCAGCACCTCGCTCGGTGCCGAGTTGCAGATCGTGGTGTAGTGCTTGGCCCGTTCCAGGCGGGCGCGCAGCTCCTTGTCCCGGCAGGCGATCCAGCCGATCCGCAGGCCGGGCAGGCCGAGCGACTTGGACGTGACGTTGAGGGAGAGGGCCCGCTCGGAGAGGTCGGCGGCCTGCGGCAGGGTGCGAGCCGGGTCGCGCTCCAGGCCGCGGTAGACCTCGTCCGAGAAGACCCGGATACCGCGCTCGTCGCAGATGTCGACGAGCCGGGCGAAGTCGGCGGCGTCGATCACCGCGCCGGTGGGGTTGTTGGGGAAGTTGACCGACAGCACCTTGGTGTTGGGGCGCAGCGCCGCCTCGACCGCGTCGAGGTCGAGCGCCCAGTCCTGCCGCTCGTCCAGGGCGACGCCGGTGACCTCGCACAGGGAGAGCGGGATGGTCTCGGCGGACTGGTAGTTGGGGGTCACCACGACCGCGTGGTCGTCCGGTTCGAGCAGCACCCGCATGGCGAGGTTGAGCCCCTCCTGGGCGCCGCCGAAGCAGAGCACGTCGTCCGCGTCGACCCGCTCGTACATCCCGGCGATCGCCCGGCGCAGCCCGGGGTCGCCGAAGGTCTCGGTGTAGCCGAGGGCGAGGGTGTCCCAGGCCTCGCGGTCCTCGGGGCCGGCCAGGGCGAGCAGCTCGGCCATCGTCATGGTCTGGGCGTCGGAGGCGGTGAGGTGGTGGGGGGCGGTGAACTCCCAGCGCGAGAGGTGGGTTTCGAGCCGGAATTCGGGGAGCTGGGGCATGGGAGCTGTTCCTTCCTGAGGCCTGCGGGGCTGCGGGGCCTACGGGTCCTGCTGTCCTACGGGGCGGCGAGGCCTGCGGGGCTCACGGGCCTGCGGGGCTTCACGGGTGGGCGGGGCTCACGGGCCTGCGGGGTGCTTGAGCTCGGCGAGCAGGCTGTAGGCGGTCGAGCGGGAGATCCGCAGCGCGGTGGCGACGACGGGGACGGCGCGTCGGACGGCGAACACCCCGGCCTGGTCGAGTTCGTGCAGTACGGCGAGCCGGTCCTCGCGGGTGAAGCGCTCCAGCGGGCGGCCCTGCGCGCGGACGTGGGCGCCGATGACGTCGTTCATCCGCTCGGTCCAGTCGCGTTCGAAGAGCGGTTCGGGGCGCGGCGCGGTGGGGGCGGCGAAGCCGGCCAGGAGGGCGGCGGCCTGTTCGAGCGGGCCTCGGTCGAGGTTGACGCAGAGCACCGCCGAGGGCCGTCCGGCGTCGTCGCGCAGTACGGCGCTGACGGAGGAGAGCCGGCGGCCGTCGGGCAGCGACTTCTCGTACGGGCCGTAGACGTCGGGGGCGGAGGGGTCGACCTCGTCGAGTTCGCCGAGCATCGACGGGTCGCCCGGGGCGCGGGGGGTCATCGGGTTCCAGATGGCGAGCACCCGGTCGGTGGCGGGGTCGTGCAGCACCACCTCGGCGTACGGGCCGAGCAGCAGGGCGACCGCGCGGCAGACCGGGGCGAAGGTCCGGACGCGCGGGTCGGTGTTCTCCGAGGGCATGTCTGGACTGTACGTCCAGATCGGACACTTAGTCCAGAACCGCCGACGGCCGAGGCCCTGCCGGAACGGTCCGGCAGGGCCTCGGCGCGCGGGTGAGCGGCAGGTCCTACGTGCAGGTGATCGACAGCCCGAGGACGGAGGAGCAGCTGCGGGTGTCCCGGCTGGTGCCGGGCGACGGGTCGGCGGGCGCGCCGGCGGAGCGGGCCACGGTGACGTCCCAGCTGCGGACCAGCGAGAACAGGCCGACCTTGATCGAGAAGTGCCGGGTGGCGGTCGCGCCCTTGGCGAGCGGTGCGGCCAGCGTGCAGGTGAGCTTCCCGGCGGCGATGGCGCAGTCGGTGGAGGTCGCGGTCAGCCCGGCGGGCAGGTCGGCGGCGACGGTGGCCGCGGTGATCGGGTCGGGCCCCTGGTTGGTGAGGGTGATCGTGTAGTCGACCCGGCTGGCGAGCAGCTGGGTCACCGGGGTCGCGGTGAGCGCGACGCCCAGGTGGGCGCTGGGCGCGGCGTAGGTGAACCGGTCGGCGGTGACGGCCGCGCTGGTGCCGCCGGGCGTGGTGACCTGGACGTCCACCGGACCGGTCACGGTGGTGGCGGGGGCGGTCGCGGTGCAGCGGGTCTTGGTGCAGCTGAACGAGGTGGCCGCGCCGGCCGCGCCGAAGGTCACCGCGGTGGCACCGTTCAGGTCGGTGCCGGTGACGGTCACCGTGGTGCCGCCCGTCCCGGAGCCGCCGTTCGGGGTGATCGCGGTCACGGCCGGTACGGGCAGCGGGAAGTGCAGCAGCTGGACGGCGCTGCCGGTGAAGTCGGCGAGGTAGCCGTGCCGCCCGTCGGCGGCCAGCGCCAGGGTGTACGGGCTCGCGCCCACCGGGACGGTCGCGGTGACGGTCCGGCTCGCGGTGTCCACCACGCTCAGCGTGTTGTCGGCGTAGTTGGACACGTACGCGGCCGAGCCGTCCGGGGCGACGGTGACGGCGTACGGGCCGGCGCCGACCGGGACGGTGCCGAGGACCGTGTTCGCCGCGGTGTCGATCACGGCCGCCGTGCTGTCGTCGCCGTCGGCCACCCAGAGACGGCTGCCGTCCGGGCTGAGCGCGAGGCCGAAGGCGCTGTGGCCGACGGGAACGGTGGCGCTCACCGCGCTGCCCGCGGTGTCGACGACGTTCACCGCCTTGTCGCCGGAGGCCGCGACGTACAGCCGCTTGCCGTCCGCCGAGACGGCCAGCCCGTGTGGCTCGGCGCCGACCGGGACGGTCGCGGTCACCATGTTGGACGAAGTGTCCAGCACGCTCACAGTGTTGGCGGCGGCGTTGCTCACATAGGCGCGCGAGCCGTCCGGCGAGAGGGTGAGTCCCCAGGGCTGGGGGCCGACCGGGACGGTCGCGGTGACGGTGTGGCTCGCGGTGTCCACGACGCTGACCGTGTTGTCCAGGTGGTGCGTCAGGTAGGCGCGGTGCCCGTCGGGCGAGAGGGCGACCGCGTAGGAGCCGGTGCCGGCGGTGAAGCTGCCGCTCACGGTGTTGCTCGCGGTGTCCAGCACGCTGACGGTGCCGCTGCTCTGGCTGGTCACGTAGGCGTGGCCGCCGTCCGGCGCGAGGGCGACGCCCGCCGGGTAGGGCGCCACCGGCACCTGGGCGGTGACGGTCGGCGGCGGTGCGGCGGCCTGGGCGGTGGCGGGCTGGGACAGCAGTGCGGCCGTGGCCGCGGCTATCGCGGTCACGGCCGTCAGGGTCCGGCGGGGGGCTCGGCGTGTTCTCACGGTCTCTCCAAGCGGTCGGCGATACGGGCGGTGCTGCTGGGCTGCTGGGCCGCGGGTCACGTGTGGTACGTCACATGCGGGTGGGCGATGTGGGCCGCACGGGCACCACGCGAGGGGCGGCCCGGGGCCGCACGAAGCGTAGAAGCCACCCTGACTGCCCGTCAGGGAGTGACAACTAATGTCGCCAACTGTTCAGATTCGACCGATTCACCGGGGTAGCCCCCGGGCCGAACGGTTCAGGATCGTGCAGGAAATTGGAGTTTTGGAGTCGTATTAGATAGCGTTTCGAACGTGAGGCTGACCAAGAGCACCGACATCGCCCTCCGGATCGCCATGCGGCTGGCCGTGCTGGACGAGGGCGACAACCCGACCACCCGCGAGGTGGCCGAGTCGGTCGGCGTGCCGTACACCCACGCGGCGAAGGTGGTCAGCCGCCTGCAGCACTTGGGGGTGCTGGAGGCTCGGCGCGGTCGCGGCGGCGGGCTGATGCTCACCTTCGCCGGGCGGACCGGTTCGCTCGGGCTGCTGCTGCGGGAGCTGGAGGGGGTCGGCGACGTGGTCGGCTGCGAGGACGACCCGCCGTGCCCACTGCGGGCCGCGTGCCGGCTGCGCGGGGCGCTGCGCAACGCCCAGGAGGCGTTCTTCGCCGCGCTCGACCCGCTCTGCGTCGACGACCTGGTCGCCGCGCCCACCGGGCCGGTCCTGCTCGGCCTCGGCACCGGACCCACCGACTGATCACCCACCGATCGCACCCGCCCATCGGGGTCGCGCGCCACCGCACGGCCTTTAATACGCATCTCAGATGCCAGTTAGGAGCCCGACTGATGCTGTCCGCGAAGTCCACCGAGGTCATCGAGGCCACCCTGCCCGTCGTGGGCGCCGCCATCGGCGACATCACCCCGCGCTTCTACGACCGGCTGTTCGCCGCCCACCCCGAGCTGCTGCGCGACCTCTTCAACCGGGGCAACCAGGCCAACGGCACCCAGCGCGAGGCGCTGGCCGGCTCGATAGCCGCCTTCGCCACCGCACTGATCGCCCACCCGGACCAGCGCCCGGACGCGATGCTCGCGCGGATCGCCCACAAGCACGTCTCGGTCGGCATCGACAACGAGCAGTACAAGGTCGTCCACGAGCACCTGTTCGCCGCCATCGTCGAGGTGCTCGGCGCGGCCGTCACCCCCGAGGTCGCCGCCGCCTGGGACGAGGTCTACTGGCTGATGGCCAACGCGCTGATCGCCATCGAGAACCGGCTGCGCGCCGAGGCCGCCGCGGGCGGCGGCCCGGCCGACCTGTGGCGCCCCTACACCGTGGTGACCCGCTACCAGGAGACCGACACCGTCACCAGCTACCTGGTCCGCCCGGCCGACGGCCGCCCCGTCCCCGCCTCCCGGCCCGGCCAGTACGTCTCCGTGCGCACCGAACTGCCCGACGGTGCCCGGCAGATCCGCCAGTACAGCCTCTCCGGCGAGGCCGACGGCGCGCTGCGCTTCACCGTCAAGCGCGAGGCCGGCGGCGAGGTCTCCGGCCACCTGCACGACCACCTGCGGACCGGCGACACCGTCGAGCTCTCGGCCCCGATGGGCGACATCGTCCTCACCGACGGCGACGGCCCGGTCCTTCTCGCCTCGGCCGGCATCGGCAACACCCCGATGACCGCGATGCTCGACCACCTCGCCGCCACCGGCTCCACCCGCCGGATCGTCTCGGTGCACGGCGACCGCGACCAGCTCGGCCACGCCTTCCGCGCCGACCTGGAGCAGCTGACCGCCAAACTGCCGAACGCCACCGCCCACGTCTTCTACGAACAGCCGCTCGGCGAGTGGCCGGCCGAGCGCACCGGGCTGGTGGACCTCGCCTCCGTCGAGGTTCCGGCCGGCACCACCGCCTACCTCTGCGGCCCGCTGCCCTTCCTGCGCGCCGTCCGCCCGCAGTTGCTGGCCGCGGGCGTCCCGGCGGCGGACATCCACTACGAGGTGTTCGGCCCGGACCTGTGGCTCGGCGCCTGACCTCCGGCTCCGGCAGCTGACTTCGGCTCCGGCGCCTGACCTCCGGTTCCCGCAGCTGACCTCCGGCTCCGGCACCCGACTTCGGGCGCAGGAGCGCGAGTTCCCCCCACGGCACCGGTCCGCTCGATACGATCACGAGCGGTCCGGTGCCCGATCACGAGCGGGCCGGTGCCGTACGACCGGAGGGAGCCCGGATGCGGGTCGCGCTGTTCGCCACCTGCGTCAACGACGCGCTGTACCCCGCCACCGCGATCGCCACCGTGCGGCTGCTGGAACGCCTCGGCGTGACGGTGGAATTCCCCGCCGGGCAGACCTGCTGCGGGCAGCCGCAGTACAACACCGGCTACCGGAAGGGCTGCGAACCGCTGGTGCGGCGCACGGCCCGGGCCTTCGCCGGATACGACCACGTGGTCACGCCCTCGGGTTCCTGCGTGGCGATGGTCCGCGACAACTACCCGCGGATCGGCGCCCGGGCCGCCGCCGACGGCCGCGGCACCGAACTGGCCGACCTCGCCGCCGACTTGGCGCCCCGGGTGTACGAGCTCACCGAGTTCCTGACCGACGTGCTCGGCGTCGAGGACGTCGGCGCGTACTTCCCGCACACCGTCACCTACCACCCCTCCTGCCACGGCCTGCGGCTGCTCGGCCTGGGCGAGCGGCCGCGCCGACTGCTGCGCGCCGTCCGGGCGTTGGAGCTGGTCGAGCTGCCCGGCGCCGAGGAGTGCTGCGGCTTCGGCGGCACCTTCGCGGTCAAGAACGCGGCGGTGTCGGCCGCCATGGCCGCCGACAAGGTCGCGAACGCCCTCGGCACCGGCGCCCGGGTGCTGTGCGGCGCCGACAACTCCTGCCTGCTGCACCTCGACGGCACGCTGCGCCGCCGGGGCGAGACGCTTCGCCCGCTGCACCTGGCGGAGGTCCTGGCCAGCACCGAGGAACACCCCTGGGGGCCCGCGTGACGCAAGCGTTCCTCGGCATGCCCGCCTTCCCCGAGGCCGCCGCCCGGGCCGTCCGGGACGAGCGGCTGCGCGCCAACCTGCGGCATGCCACCCACACCATCCGTGACAAGCGGGCCCGGGCGGTCGCCGAACTCGCCGACTGGGCGGAGCTGCGCGAGGCCGGGAAGGCGATCAAGGACCACACGCTGCGCCATCTCGACCGCTACCTGGTGCAGTTGGAGGAGTCCGTCACGGCGGCCGGCGGCACCGTGCACTGGGCCGCCGACGCCGAGGAGGCCAACCGGATCGTCGCCGGCCTCGTCCGGGCCACCGGAGAGACCGAAGTCGTCAAGGTCAAGTCGATGGCCACCCAGGAGATCGGGCTGAACGAGGTGCTCGCCGCCGAGGGCATCACCGCCTACGAGACCGATCTCGCCGAGCTGATCGTGCAGTTGGGCGACGACCGCCCCTCGCACATCCTGGTGCCCGCGATCCACCGCAACCGCGCCGAGATCCGGGAGATCTTCGCCGAACGGATGGCCGCCTGGGGCCGGCCGGCGCCCGAGGGCCTCACCGACTCCCCCGCCGAACTCGCCGAGGCCGCCCGGCTGCACCTGCGGGAGAAGTTCCTGCGCGCCCGGGTGGCCGTCTCCGGCGCCAACTTCATGGTCGCCGAGACCGGCACCCTGGTCGTCGTCGAGTCCGAGGGCAACGGTCGGATGTGCCTCACCCTGCCGCGCACGCTGATCTCCGTGGTCGGGATCGAGAAGGTCGTGCCGACCTGGCGGGACCTGGAGGTCTTCCTCCAACTGCTCCCCCGCTCCTCCACCGCCGAGCGGATGAACCCCTACACCTCGATGTGGACGGGCACGAGCGCGGGCGACGGCCCGTCCGAGTTCCACCTCGTGCTGCTGGACAACGGCCGCACCGCCGCGCTCGCCGACCGGGTCGGCCGCCAGGCGCTGCGCTGCATCCGCTGCTCGGCCTGCCTCAACGTCTGCCCGGTGTACGAGCGGGCCGGCGGGCACGCGTACGGCTCGGTGTACCCGGGCCCGATCGGCGCCATCCTGACGCCCCAACTGCGCGGCACGGCAAGCCCGGTGGACGCCTCACTGCCGTACGCCTCCTCGCTCTGCGGGGCCTGCTACGAGGTGTGCCCGGTGGCGATCGACATCCCCGAGGTGCTGGTGCACCTGCGCGAGCGGGTCACGGAGCAGGGCGGGCACCCGCTGGAGCGGGCGGCGATGGCCGCCGCCGGGTACGTGCTGGACCACCCGGCGGCACTCGCGGCCGCCGAACGGCTGGCCGGGCGCACCCGCGCGCTGCACCCGCGCCGGCTGCCCGGGCCGGGGCGCGCGTGGACCGACACCCGGGACCTGCCGGAGGTGCCCGCCGAACCGTTCCGCGACTGGTGGCGGAGGAACCGCACGTGAAACCGCACACGACCGCACGGGAGTCGATCCTCGCCCGGATCCGGGCGGCGCTCGGCGACGCCGCCGGGATGGACGAACAGCCGCTGCCGCGAGGCTACCTGGCGGCGCACGTGCCGACGGACGCCCCGGCGGCGCTGGTCGACCTGCTGCACCGTAACCTGGCCGAGTACCGGGCGCGGGTGCACCGGTGCCGCGAGGACGAACTGCCGCGGCGGATCGCCGGGTTGCTGGCCGAGCGGGGCAGCCGGACGGTCGCCGTGCCGGACGGGCTGCCGTCCGGGTGGCTGGCCGCGACCGCCCCCGCCGTCGAACTCGTGCCGGACGACGGGACGCTCACCGCCGCCCGGCTCGACACCGTGGACAGCGTGGTCACCGGCTGCGCGCTGGCCGTCGCCGAGACCGGGACGATCGTGCTGGACGCGGGGCCGGGCCAGGGGCGTCGGCTGCTCTCGCTCGTCCCGGACCACCACGTGTGCGTCGTCCGGGCGCCGGAGCAGGTCGTCGCCTCGGTGCCGCTCGCGCTGCCGCGCCTGGATCCCCGGCGGCCGCAGACCTGGATCTCGGGGCCGTCCGCGACCAGCGACATCGAACTCGACCGGGTGGAGGGGGTGCACGGGCCGCGCACCCTGGAGGTGCTGCTGGTCGGGCCGGAGCTCAGGCCGGCCTGAGCTCCAGGGTGCAGCACTTGGCCCCGCCGCCGCCCTTCAGCAGCTCCGAGACGTCCACCGGTATCGGCTCGTAGCCGTGTTCGGCGAGGCGGCCCGCCAGGTTCTTGGCCGTCTCCGGCAGCAGCACCCGGCGGCCGTCCGAGACCGCGTTGAGCCCGAACACCTCGGCGTCGGCGCGGTCGGCGAGGATGGCGTCCGGGTAGAGCGCGCGCAGCACGGCGCGACTGTCGGCGTCGAAGGCCTCCGGGTAGTACATGACGTGGTCGTCCGAGAGCACGGCCAGCGCGGTGTCCAGGTGGTAGAAGCGCGGGTCGACCAGGTTCAGGCTGACCACCGGGACGCCGAACAGCTCGCCCGCCTCGGCGTGCGCCGCGCGCGAACTGCGGAAGCCCGTCCCGGCGAGCACCCGGTGGCCCACCACCAGGTGGTCGCCCTCGCCCTCGTTGACGTGCCCGGCGCGGCGCACCTCGCGGTAGCCGCGCTCCCGGAACCAGGCCTGGTAGGCGTCCGACTCGGCGGCGCGCTCCGGGTAGCGGAAGGTCGCCACCAGTGCCCGGCCGTCCAGCACGGTCGCACCGTTCGCGGCGTAAACCATGTCCGGCAGGCCGGGCAGCGGGTCGATCAGCTCGACGGTGTGGCCGAGGCGGCGGTAGGTCCGGTGGAGCCGCTCCCACTGGCGCAGCGCGAGCGCGGTGTCGGTGGGCTGGGCCGGGTCCATCCACGGATTGATGGCGTAGTCCACGGTGAAGTGCGTCGGCCTGCACATCAGGTAGCGCCGTGGCCGGGCGGTGCGCTCCGGGGTCTGCGTGGGCATGGGTCAACCGTCCTTGGATCGCGGGGTGGCCCGGGTTCCGCCGGTACGGAACACCGCGCTGTTGCAGAGGCGGCTGCCCCGGTGGCACCGTTCGCACACCCGCGCGGGCGCCCCCGGTGGACGCACGCCCCCGCGCACCCGGCGCGAGCACCGGCGCACGAACGCTCCGCCACTGTGGGCGCTGTCGGCGTGGTGGCGCTCTCGGCGCTCTCGGCATTGTCGGCGCTGCCGGCGCTCTCGGCGCTCTCGGCATTGTCGGCGCTGTCGCCGCTGCCGGCGCTGCCGGCGGGCAACCGTGGTGGGCGGGCCGCCGGTCAGGCCCGCGTGGCTACCAGCGGAGCGCGGTGAAGTCCACCGGCGCGGGCCGCAGCGTCCGGCAGCGTTCGGCGAGGGAGCGCAGCCGGCGGTCCGCCTCCTCGGCGGGCATCCGGCGCCGGTCCCCGTGGCCGGGCAGCAGCCACTCGAAGCGGAGCACGCCCAGGCTGCGCTCCAGCGAGGCGGCCTGCTCCTCGATCGAGTACCAGGTGATGGCCTCCTGCACCTCCACGTCCTCGGTGGTGCGGGACCAGTACAGGCTGTCGCCGCTGAAGCAGTACCGCTCCTCGGCGACGAAGAGCACGCTGCCGCGGGTGTGGCCGGGGAACGGGTGGGCGACCAGGCCGGGCCCGATCTCCACCGGCTCGGTGCCGCGCAGTACCCGGTCCGCGTCGGGCACGGCCTCGAGGTCGCCCTCGTGGATCCAGAGCCGGGCGCCGAGCCGGTCGGCGTACTCCCGGCCGTGCCTGGCGTGGTCGCGGTGGGTGAGCAGGATGTCGGTGACCGGGCCGAGTGCGGCGTAGCGGGCGGCGAGAGCCTCGCTGTAGCGGGGCGTGTCGACCATCACCCAGCCGGTGGGGCGGCGGCAGAGGTAGGAGTTGGCGCCCGCGGTCCAGCGGGAGTTGTGGCCGAGCAGCAGCACGTCGTCGTCGAGCGCGAGCGGGAAGGGGTCGCCGGCCGGGTCGAGTGGGCCGGAGCCGGGGCGGATGGAGCGGGTCGGGCAGGCGTGGGCGGCGGCCCGCAGCTGTCGGCGCTCGGCCTCGTCGCGCGGTTGGCGGACCAGCTCGGACCGGCCGGCGTGCTCGCGGACCAGGTCGGGCGCGAGCTGCCGGGCGGCGTCGCAGTTGGTGCAGCGGTCGTCGATGGACCACTTCTCGGGTACGTCGGAGCGCGTGTCGATGGCCATGGATGTTCTCCCCCGGGAGGACGGCGACCCGGGCGGTCGCTCCCTTCGAGCATCGGCCGGTCGGGCCCAAAAGCGATAGGGGGTAAGGATCTTGTTCTTTCCGGGGTGCGGCGCTCTGAGCCGCGAGGAGAGCCGACGAGGGTACGTGGTCCATCTCACGTGCGGCCGGGGCGACCTACGGTGGCGTAGGTCACTTGATTGGGTGAACTATCTCTTTCATGCCGTACCTCCAGGAGACCCTTGACCTCAGCTCGTACGCCGCCCTCGGGGACAGCTTCACCGAAGGCCTGAACGACCCCGGTGTCGACGGCAGGTTCGCCGGATGGGCCGACCGCCTGGCCGGGCTCCTCGCCGCCGGGCGCCCGCCGGGCGCATTCCGCTACGCCAACCTGGCGGTGCGCGGCCGACTGTTGGACCAGATCGCGGCCGAGCAGGTGCCGCAGGCCCGCCGGCTCCAGCCCGACCTGGTCACCTTCTGCGCCGGCGGCAACGACATCCTGCGGCCGGGCAGCGACCCGGACGAGGTGGCCGAGCGCTTCGAGGCCGCCGTCGTCCAACTCGTCGAGTCCGCCGGGACGGTGCTGATCTGCACCGGCTTCGACACCCGCGAGGTGCCGCTGCTCAAGCACCTGCGCGGCAAGATCGCGACCTACAACGGGCACATGCGGGCCGTCGCCGACCGCAACGGCTGCAAGGTGGCCGATCTGTGGTCGCTGCGCGCGGTGCAGGACCGCCGCGCGTGGAGCGAAGACCGCCTACACCTGTCCGGCGACGGCCACCAGCGGGTCGCCCTGCTGGCCGCCCGCTCGCTGGGCCTGGCCACCGAGCAGGACCCGGAGGCGCCGTGGCCGGACGCCCCCGTGCTCACCCCCGCCGACCAGCGGCGCGAAAACCTCCAGTGGGCCCGTGAGTACCTGATCCCCTGGGTCGGCCGACGCCTGCGCGGCGAGTCCTCGGGCGACCATGTCGAGGCCAAGCGGCCCGACCTGCTTCCCCTCTGACGACCGCGTCACATTGTTCTGACGACTCGTCAGGTCGCTCCGCCGGGTGCTGCGCCGCGAACGGCCCGCAGCACCCGGTGGAGCAGCACGGCAGCGCCCGCGCCGACCAGGTACCAGAACAGGTCCGGCGGGTTGAACGTCGAGCCGAGGACCAGCCGGACGAGCATGCTCCGGCGACCCCAGGCGTCCGGCAGCCCGGTGAGCTGGAACAGCTCCACGGCCCAGCTCAGCGCGGCCGCCAGGGCGGCGGCCCGGGCCGGCTGGATCCTCGGCGCGACCAGCACCACCAGCGCGTACACCAGGACGGTGTAGAGCGCGTCCCCGGCGTACTTGGCGACGTCCCCGCCCGCCACCGCCCGCACACCCAGACCCGCGGCCACCGTCACCACGGCTGCTGCCCCTGCGGCCGTGCGGGCACGCAGGTTCCCCCCAAGATCATCCACGGGCCCACGCTACCCCGCTGCGGTGGCACCCGCGTCGTCCGGGGCGCGTCGGCGGTCAGGGGCAGGCAGCGCACGGACGGGGCGGACGGGTACGGGTGGGGGCGATCTCACCCGCCCCGCAGGAACCACCGTGCGGCTCCGGACGTCCCTCCCCCCGATGAACCATCCGCGCAGCTCGCGGGCGGGTAAGGACCGGAAGGGACGGGCGGGGCGCGGTGGCGCGGATGACCGAAGCAGTGGACGGAACTGAGCTGAGAGCAGCGGGAGGCCGGGGCGGGCCTGGCGTCGCGGCGCAGCGGAGCATGGCAGCGCAGCGGAGCGTCGTGGCACAGCGGAGCGCGGACGGTGCGGACGACCCGGCCGGGCGGGCCCGGCGCGGGTTCGCGGTGGCCGGGTTCGCGTCGGCGCAGGACGGGCGGGCGCGGGAGCGGGGCAAGGAGCTGCGGGCACGGGTGCCCCGGGAGCGGCACGCGGAGTTCGCCCTCGCCCACGGGCGGCCGACGGCCGTGGAGGCGATCGAGGCGTCGAACGCGGGCCGGCTCGCCGAGTTGGTGCCGATCCGGGTGGGACGGATGGCGGCCACGCCGTTCGCGTTCCTGCGCGGGTCGGCCGGGCTGATGGCGGCCGACCTCGAGGGCACGCCGGTGACCGGGGTCGGCGCGCAGCTGTGCGGCGACGCGCACGCCGCCAACTTCGGCCTGTACGGCGATGCGCGCGGCCAACTCGTCATGGACATCAACGACTTCGACGAGACCGTGCACGGTCCGTGGGAGTGGGACGTCAAGCGGCTCGCCGCCAGCCTGGTACTGGCCGGCCGGGAGACCGGCGCGAGTGAGACCACCGCGCGCGAGGCCGCCGAGCACGTGGCCGGCTCGTACCGCCGGACCATGCGTACGCTCGCCAAGCTGCCCGCGCTGGACGCCTGGAACGCCGTCGCCGACGAGCAGTTGGTGTCCTTCGCCGAGGCGCACGACCTCGCGGACGTGCTGCGCAAGGTCGGCGCCAAGGCGCTCGGCAACACCAGCGCGAAGTTCGCCGCGCGCAGCACCACCCGTACGGCGGACGGCGGTTGGCGTTTCTCCGCCGCTCCTCCGGTGCTCACCGAGGTGACCGACGCGACCGCCCGGGCCGTCGCCCACGCGCTCGGCCCGTACGTGGAGACGGTGCCCGCCGAGGTGCGCACGCTGCTGTCCCGCTACCGGGTGCAGGACGTGGCGTTCCGGGTGGTGGGCACGGGCAGCGTGGGCACCCGCTCGTACGTGGTGCTGCTCACCGACCACCGGGACCAGCCGCTGGTGCTGCAGGTGAAGGAGGCCCGCCCGTCCGCGCTGCTGCCGTACCTGCCGCCGGTGGAGCGGGACGGCCACGAGGGCCGGCGGGTGGTGCTCGGCCAGAAGCACATGCAGGTGGTCAGCGACACCCTGCTGGGCTGGACGACGGTCGACGGACTCCCCTACCAGGTGCGGCAGTTCCGCAACCGCAAGGGCAGCGTCGACCCGGCCGCGCTGCTGCCGACCCAGCTGGACGACTACGCGCGGATCACCGGCGCCCTGCTCGCCCGGGCGCACGCGCACACCGCCGATCCGAGCCTGCTGGCCGGGTACTGCGGCAAGAGCGAGGCGCTGGACGAGGCGGTCGCGGCCTTCGCCGTGGCCTACGCGGACCGCACCGAGGCGGACCACGCCGACCTGCTCACGGCGGTGCGCAGCGGGCGACTGCCCGCCGAGCACGGCGTGTAGTCACTCCGGCAGGCACTCCGCACAGCGTGTGGTCACTCCGACAGGAACGGCGCCACCGCGGCGACGAAATCCTCGGGCCGGGCACCGTGCACCAGGTGCCCGGCCTCGATGGTGACGAGGCGGCAGTCCGGGATCAGCCGGACGAGTTCGGCGATCCGCTCCTGGGGGACGTGGCTGGTCGGGCCGCCCGCGACCGCCAGGGTGCGGGCGGTGATCCTCGCCAGCCCCTCCCGCCAGGCCGGATCGGGGCTGTCGATCTGGGCCCGGACGGCCCTGACCATGGCCCAGTGGAAGTGGACGGACTCGTCCGGGTCGTCCGGCAGCGCACTCGCGGGGCGCGGGTACAGCGCGGGGATCTCCTCCAGGACCAGCCGGTCGATCCGTTCCGGCGCGGCCTGGGCGAGCAGGTAGGCGACGGCCCCGCCCATGGAGTGGCCGACGAGGTCGACGCGGTCCAGCCCGAGCGCGTCGAGGAAGGCCAGCACGTCGTCCCGCATCGCCTGCAGGCTGTAGGCCCCGGCCCGGTCACTGTCGCCGTGGCCGCGCAGGTCGAGCGCGTACACGTGGTGGCCGGGGGCGAGACCGGGCAGCACCACGTCCCAGTCGGAGGCGCGCTCGCCGAGGGCGTGCAGCAGTACCAGCGGCGGGCCGTCGGCGCGTCCGCTCTCGCGGTAGGCGAGCGTCACTCCGGGCAGGTCCACGGTCCGTACGTCGGTCATGCAGGCCACCGTACGGGCCGGAAGACCGTCAGCGGACCGCAGTTCGCCCTCGGCAGAGCGCGACCGGCTCGTCCTCGCGCCGCTCCCGCGCGGTGGCGCGGCCCGCGAGGACCGAGGCCAGGACGGCGAGTCCGGCCACCGCCGCGCAGACCGCACTCGTGGTGGGGCAGGCGGAGCGGTGCCCGCCGCCGCCGGCGGTCTGCCGCAGGTAGACGCCGGACAGGCCGAGACCGCGACGGCCGACCCGGCGCTGGGCCGAAGATCACCGAGCAGTAGGATCGATTCGCAACACGACGCGAAGGGGAGCTCAATGGCGCGGGTTGCGGTGGTCGGCGGCGGTATCAGCGGACTGGGGACGGCGCTCATGCTCGGCCGGCGGGGCCATACGGTCACGTTGTTCGAGCAGGACGCCAGACAGGCCGGCGAGGACCTGAACCAGGACTTCTTCGACTGGAACAGACCGCGAGTCCCGCAGGCCAACCAGCCCCACTCGTTCCTCGCGCCCGTGCGCACCGTGCTGCGCGCCGAGGCCCCTGACGTCTACGCGGACCTGCTGGCCCGCGGAGCCCACGAGTACCACGACTTCGACTGGTTCGGTGAGCACCCGCCGCATCGGGCCGGCGACGAGGAACTGGTGACCCTGCGCACCCGCCGCATCGTGCTGGAGGCCGCCCTGACCGCGGCCGTGCAGCGGGAATCCACCGTCGAGGTGCGGCGAGGCTCCCGGGTCAGCGCCCTCGTCTTCGAGGAGGGCAGCCCGGCTCGGGTCACCGGCGTGCGGGTGGGCGAGGAAACGCACCGGGCCGACCTCGTCGTCGACGCCTCCGGTCGTCGCTCGCCGATACCTGCCTGGCTGATCGCGGCCGGCTGCCGCCCGCCCGTGGTCGACAACCACCGCACCGGGATCACCTACCTGTGCCGCTGGTACCGCCTGCGCGCCGACGGCCCGCGTGACCCCGGGCGGGTGAAGAACGGCTCGACCGCGCCGTACGCACTCGCCGGCATCTTCCCGTCCGACAACGACACCTTCGCGGTGAGCCTGGTGGTCTCCACCGGTGATCCGACCCGCAGCGCGCTCATCGACCCTGCCGTGTTCGAGGCCGTCGTCCGCCGCTTCCCCGCCACCGCCGCCTGGCTCGACCTGGACCCCGAACCGCACTCCGCCGTGCTGGCGATGGCCGGCCTGGACAACCGCTGGACCTCGCTCGTCGACGCCGACGGACCCGTCGTCACCGGCCTGGTCAACGCCGGGGACAGCCTCGTCCACACCAACCCCACCCTCGGCCACGGGGTGGCCCTCGGCCTCCGGGCCGCCCAGCACCTCGCCACCCACGTCGACCGGATCGCCGCCGACCCCACCGGCTACCACACCTGGGCTGCACAGACCCTCCGCCCGTGGTTCGACGCGCAGGTGGCGGCCGACCGTGCCAACGAGCAACGCCTCACCGACAGTTCTCCGTCCACGGACGTACGGGCCGCCGCCCAGGCCGCCTGCGCCTTCGACGATCCCGTCGTCATGCGCGCCCGGGCCCAGGTGCGCCACCTCGTGCGCACACCCGACGAGGCCTTCGGCAGCGACGAGGTGCGCGAGCGCGTCACCGCCTGGCTGGCCGAGCGCCCGGACTTCTCGCCCCGGCACGACGGCCCGACCCGGGACCAGTGGGACGCGCTCATCCCGGCCTGAGCGCTTCGACCCGGGGCGGCGGCGGCCGGGACTCCCGACCGTCCGCAGGCCTCCCGTCCGTAGGCCTCCGGGTGGCACGCACCCTTGTGGCTTCGGCCGCTTCCACCACGGTCGTCCCCGCTCAGGTCCGTCAAGGGCTCGGCCCAGGCACGCCGCTGATCATATGATGTGCGGCGAATCGTGGCCGGTCAGCGGCCCGAAAGGCGAGGGGGACGATCGTGTTCGGCATCATCAGACCGTGCAGGCACCGGCTGTCCGAAAAGCTGCAGACCTCCTGGATGGCCCACCTGTGCGGGCTCTGCCTCGCACTGCGCGACGACCACGGTCAACTCGCCCGGACCGCCACCAACTACGACGGCCTGATCATCTCCGTCCTGGTCGAAGCCCAGGCCGCCCGGGAGGACGTCTCCTGGCGGCGCACCGCCGGGCCGTGCCCGCTGCGCGGCATGCGAACCGCCTCCGTCGCCAAGGGCGAGGGCGCCCGGCTCGCCGCCGCCGTCTCGCTCACCCTCGCCTCGGTGAAGATCCGCGACCACGTCGAGGACCGCGACGGCGTGTTCGCCCGCCGCCCCGTCGCCGCCGGGGCCCGCGCGGTCACCCGGCGCTGGGACCGGCAGAGCGCCGGCAGCGCCTCGACGATCGGCTTCGACACCGCCGTCCTGCTCGAAGCCGCCTCCCGGCAGGGCGAGTTGGAGCGCTCGCTGCTTCCTGGCGGATCCGTCCTGCTGGTCACCGAACCCACCGAGACCGCCACCTCGGCCGCCTTCGCGCACACCGCCGTCATCGCCGGACGCCCCGGCAATGCCGCCCCGCTCGCCGAAGCCGGGCGGCTGTTCGGCCGGCTCGCCCACCTCCTCGACGCCGCCGAGGACCAGGCCGCCGACGCCGCCTCCGGCGCCTGGAACCCGCTCACCGCCACCGGCACCGACCGCGCCGAGGCCGAACGGCTCTGCCGCGACGCCGTCCACGGCATCCGGCTCGCCCTGCGCGAGGTCGACCTGACCGACCGGGCGCTGGTCCACGTCCTGCTCGCGCACGAGACCGAGCGCGCCGTCGACCGGGTCTTCGGAGCCTCGCACACGGCCGACTGCCGCACCACGGGCGGCGCCGCGGGCGCCACGCCGGACGTCACCACGGACGTCACCACGGACGTCACCACGGGCGAGCACCCGCACGACGCGCCGCCGCGCCAGGCGCCGCCCGGACAGGACCCGGGTGCGCCGATCCCGCCGTGGGTGCCGCAGGGCCCCGGCTTCACCCCGCCCGGCGAGAAGCCGCCGCGCCCCCGCAACCTGCTCGCCGGGTGCGCGGTGTGGGCGCTGATGGCCTGCACCTGCCAGCTGCTCTGCTGCGACCACAACGACCCGTTCAGCCGCCGGCGCCGCCAGGGCTTCTGTGAGCGGCACGACTGCTGTGAGTGCCCCGACTGTTGCGACTGCTGCAACGGCTGCTCCGGGTGCGGAGACTGCTGCAACTGCTGTGACAGCTGCGACGGCTGCGACTGCGGATGCGACTGTTGAGGCGACTGCCGAGACGGCTGCCGAGGCACTTGCCGATCCACCGTCAGTCGGCGTCCCCGGCGACCGCCTTCCCCGGCATCCCCGGCATCCCCGCCTGATCGGCGCCGACCGGCCCGGAGTGCCCCCGCGGCACTCCGGGCCGGTCGGCGTTCCCGTACTCCACGCCCTCGCTCCCGCGCTCGCCCTCACCGCGCCGCCACAGCGGAACCACCGCCACCGGGCACCACCCGGCGAACTCAGGCATCGCGCCCCGCCGCCTCCCGGTCCGCCATCAACGAGTGCTCCAGCCGCGCCAGCAACTGCCGGAACCGCTCGGTGTCCTGCTCCGTCATTCGCCCCTCGGGCACTGCCCCCGGCCGCTCGGCCGTTCTCTCGTCCATGCGCCCGACGGTAGGCGATGACGATCAACGGCCGATAAACGTGCCCTGGAGTCCGGATGTGGTCGGCCCGTGAGCGCGGGCCCCGATCCGGCTGTCGGCACCGGCGGTCGGGCGAAACGGCGGTCGGCGAACGGCGGTCGGCGAACGGCCGTCCGGCTGCGGTCAGGGCCGGCCCGCCAGGGCGGCGTCCAGCAGCAGCCGGGCGGCTTCCCTGGCGTCGGCGGCGGCCGTCGGGTCGCCGTGGACGGCGGCGGTGGTGATGGCACCCTCGGCGAGCAGGGCCAGGTGGGCGGCGGTGGCGGGCGGGGCGCCGGCGGCCTCGGCGAGGCCGGCGAGGTAGCCGCTGAACTCCTCCTTGTGGTGCCGGGCGGCGGCCGCGACGACGGGCGTGGTGGCACCCAGTTCGCCGAAGGAGTTCACGAACGCGCAGCCGCGGAAGCCGGGTTCGGCGAACCACTGGCCGAGCCAGTCGAAGACCGCGAGCAGCTGGTCCCGGGGGGTGCCGCCGGCACGGGAGACGTGCACGGCGAGGCTCGCCCGCCAGCGGCCGTCGCGGCGCTGCAGGTAGGCCTCGACCAGGTCGTTCTTGGACGGGAAGTGCTGGTACAGGCGGCGCATCGTCACGCCGGAGGCGGTCCGGACGGCGTCCATGCCGACCGCTTGGATGCCCTGCCCGTAGAACAGTTCCTCGGCCGCGTCGAGGATGCGGGTCCGCGGGTCTTCGTGCTCCATCTGCCGTGCCCTTTGCGCGAGAACGATAGTTCTCCTATCGTAGCCACGGAAGTGAGAACGATCGTTCTCGCCAGTGGAATACCCGTTCCCGAGGAGTTCACCCATGGCCGAGCAGCTCGACGGACAGCGACCGCCCCTGCCCCCGTTCACCGAGGAGACCGCCCGGCAGAAGGTCCGGGCCGCCGAGGACGCCTGGAACACCCGCGACCCGCAGCGCGTCGCCCTCGCCTACACGCCCGACAGCCGCTGGCGCAACCGCACCGAGTTCCTCACCGGTCGCGAGCGGATCGCCGAGTTCCTCACCCGCAAGTGGCGCCGCGAGCTCGACTACCGGCTGATCAAGGAGCTCTGGGCGTACGACGGCAACCGCATCGCAGTCCGCTTCGCCTACGAGTGCCACGACGAGGCGGGCCGGTGGTACCGCTCCTACGGCAACGAGAACTGGGAGTTCACCCCGGACGGCCTGATGGCCCGCCGCCACGCCTCCATCAACGACCTGCCGATCACCGCCGAGGAACGGCTGTTCCACTGGCCGCTCGGCCGCCGGCCCGACGACCACCCGGGCCTCACCGAACTCGGCCTCTGAGTGCACTGAAAGCCCTGTCGGGCTGCCACCGGAACACTGCTGACGCCGTATCGGCGCATCGGACCGCGCTGTTCCAGGTCTGTGACACATCGCGAACCGGTCATTGACCTTGCGCTGGGACGCTTCTCCCCAGAAAGCGAACAGCACCATAGGGGGGACCTGGAATGTCCGTGCGCAACAGATTCGGCACCGCCGCCGCGATCGCCCTCATGACCACCGTGGGCGCGGTCCTGCTCTCCGCCTGCGGTCCCGACGGCCCCGACTCCGGTCCCACCGCCGCACCGACCGGCGCCGCTCCCGCTTCGGCGGCGCCGGGGACGGCCGCGCCCGGTGCCCCGTCCCAGTCCGGCAGCCCGGCGCCGGGCGCCAAGGAGGTCAACGGCACCTCCGCCGCCAACCACCTCACCATCAGCACGGGCACCCAGACCGTCGCGATGAACGGCGCCACCGTCGACTTCGGCACCACCGTCCGCGACCTCGCCTGGTCCCCCGACGGCAAGAAGGCCGCGTTCGTCAACGGCAGCGGCGACCTGGTGATCGCCAACCCGGACGGCACCGGGAAGGTCACGCTCGCCAAGAACCCGGGCGGGGAGACCTGGTCCCACCCCACCTGGCTGCGGGCCACCGCGATGCCCGGTGACACCTCCGGCGCCGCGGGGCTCGAGCGCTTCAACACGATCGTCTTCGCGTCCGACAAGGGCGGTGTGCTGAAGCTGGAGCGGGTCCCCACCAAGACCCCCGGCGCCACCCCCGAGGTGCTCACCCCGCACAGCTCCGAGGGCGGCGACGACAACCTGCCGCAGCCGCCGCAGACCGGCAACACCTGGGCCAACGCCGGCGGCCACCGCGGCGAGATCGCCTACGCCAACACCCCGGCCAACGAGGTGTACATCTACGACGACTACATCCGGCCCGCGGCCCGGGACATGGGCAAGGGCTCCCAGCCGGCCCTCTCCCCCGACGGCGAGCACCTGGTCTTCGTCCGCTCGGTGAACGGGCACGACCACCTGTTCACCCGCTCCACGCAGTTCGACCAGAAGCCCGAGAAGGACCTCACCCCCTCGGCCACGACCGACTACACCGAGCCCGTCTGGTCCCCCGACGGCAAGACCATCGCGGCCCGCACCCCGGACGGCGTCAGCACCCTGCCCACCGACGGCTCGGCTGGGCCCGTCCGGGTCTCCACCATCAAGGGCCTGCCCGCCTACCGGCCGTAAACAGCCGCACGGCCGTGAACCGCGGCACGGCCGTGAACCGCAGCGCGACGGTGCGCTTACTACTGTCCCCGGCCGGGCTGCTTCGCCAACTCGGCGCGCAGCTCGGCCAGGTGCTCGTCGGCCGACTCGTGCGGCAGGTACTCGACCAGGTCGAGGAAGCGGAACAGCACCCGGGTCTCGGTGACCGCGTACTCGTAGTCACCGAACCCGACCACCGCGCCCAGCCCACCGCGTGCCGCCCCGTGGACGGCGGCCGACGTCAGTGCGTCGGCCGCGTCCTCGGCGGTCACCCGTCGCCGGGCGTTCGGGCGGGCCAGGTACGGGCAGACCATCGACGCGTAGAGCATGCACGCGCGGTGCCCGGGGCCCTCCATGGTCGGCGCGAGGTTGCGGTACGGCCGGCCGGCCGCGAGCGCCTCGGCGATCGCGGCGCTCTCGGCGGGCCCCACGACCCGCCACACCGGTCCGCGCTCCATGAATCCGCCGCACACCGAACAGCGGCGCTCCAGCGCGCAGTCGGCGCTGCGGCCGTGGTCCGTCAGCGCGAACTGCGGCTCCTCCCCGTGCCACGGCGTGATCGCCGGCACCGGGTACCCCCGCCCGTCCCGGGGCCGCGCCCCCACACCGTCCGGCATCGGCACATGTTCGAATCGCACGCCCCTATCGATATCAGGGACGGGACCAGCCGGTCGACCCCGGGCGTGAGACCCCGCCGACCCCGCCGACCCTGCTGGCCTCGGTGGCGCCCGCCCCGGCGCCGACCGCGGTCAGCCCGAGCGGCCGTCCTCGGGGGCCTCCTGGACCAGCATCACCTTCCGCAGCAGGTCCGACAGCGTGCGCCGCTCGTCCTCGGAGAGCACTCCGAGCAGTCGGCGTTCCTCCCGCCCGACCACGTCGAGGGCCTCCTGCCACGCGGCGCGTCCGGCCTCCGTGAGGAGGATGTCGACCTTGCGGCGGTCCTCCGTGGAGGGGGTGCGCACGACGAAGCCCCGCCGTTCGAGGGTCTCCAGGCGGCCGGTGATCGAGGCCGGGGCGAGGTTGAGGTCGGCGCGCAGGTCGGAGGGGGCGGCGTGGCCGCCGCGGCCGGCGAGCTCGTGGAGGGTGTCGAACTCGTGCTTCTGCAGGCCGTAGTCGGCGACGCCCTGTTCGCGGACCCGGCGGAAGTGCCGGGTGAGTTTGGACATGCGGGTGACAGCGGCCTCGATGTCCGGGTCGAGGTCGGGCAGCACCGGTTGCCAGCGCTCGACGTGGCCGTCCGTCCAGTCGCGGGGCGGGGTGCGGTCCTGGTGGGGGTGCTCGGCCATGGGAGGAGTCTACAAACCTCAAAGCAACGCCATCAAAATATTCGTTGTCAAAATTTCGTCACCGAAATACAGTGCGGCGCGTGACCCGACACCCCCTGCGCCTACCGGACTTCCGCCTGCTCTTCCTCGGCCGGACCATCTCCACCCTCGGCGACGCCGTCGTCCCCGCCGCCCTCGCGATCGCCATCACCCGGGCCACCGGCTCCTCCGCCGCGCTCGCCCTGGTGCTGGGCTGCGCGATGGTGCCGAAGCTGCTCCTGCTGCCCTTCGGCGGGGTGGTCGGAGACCGCTTCGACCCGCGCCTGGTCGCGCTCACCACCGACCTCGTCCGGGCCGTCGCCCAGGTGCTCGTCGGCCTGGAGCTGCTCGGCGGGCACCCGAGCCTGCCGCACATCGCCCTCGCCTCCGCCGTCGGCGGCATCGCGTCCGCCTTCGCCATGCCGACCGCCTCGCCGCTGGTCGCGGCCACCGTCCCGGGCGAGCTGCGGCTGCGCGCCAACGCCCTGCTGGGCACCGCGAACGGCGCCGCCCGCCTCGGCGGTCCGGCCCTCGCCGGGCTGCTGGTGTACACCGCCGGGCCCGGCTGGGCGTTCGTCCTGGACGGCGCCTCCTTCGTGGTCAGCGCCGCGCTGCTGACCCTGCTCACCCGGTTCACCCGACCCGCCGGTGACCGCGCGCCCGCCGCGGACCGCGCCGACCACGCCCCGGGCGAACCGCGCTCGCTGCGCCGGGACCTCGCCGACGGCTGGGGCGAGGTGCGCTCCCGGGACTGGTACTGGACCAGTCTGATCGCCCACGGGGTGTGGAACGGCGCGAGCGCCGTGCTGCTCACCCTCGGCCCGCTCATCGCCGCCACCCGCCTCGGCGGCGACGGCGCCTGGGTGGCGTTCACCCAAGCCGGGGCGGTGGGCCTGCTGGTCGGCTCGCTGATCGCCGGGCGGGTCCGCCCCCGCCGTCCGGTGCTGGCGGGCAACCTCGCGCTCGCGCTGTACGGGCTGCCGCTGCTCGCGCTCGCCGTCCCGGCCCCGGCGCCCCTCGCGGTGGCCGCGCAGGCGGTGGCGATGACCGGGCTGGGCTTCCTCAACCCGGTGTGGGCGACGGTGGTGCAGCAGGACTTCCCGGCCGGGGTCCTGGCCCGGGTCACCTCGTACGACTGGCTGCTCTCGCTGGGCGCCGCCCCGCTCGGGTACGTCCTGGCACCGCTGGCCGCCGACGCCTGGGGAAGCCGGGTGCCGCTGCTGACGGCCGCGGCGCTGGTGACACTGGTCTGCGCGGGCACGGCGGCGGTACCCGGGGTGCGCAGGCACGGCGCGCGGCCCGCAGCCGGCACCGGAACCGCGCCCGCCACCGGGCCCGGAGCCGGAGCCGAGCCCGAGCCGGAGCCGAGCCTGAGCCGATGACCACGCGGCCGCCGGCTCAGGCTCGGCCTCCGGCTCAGGAGAAGGTCAAACCCCGATCGCCGGAGCTCAGTTCCAGATGCCGGTGATGTCGCTCGCGGTGGCCGCGTTGCCCGCGTGGCCGCCGGCGCCGGCCAGGTCCTCCAGGGTGCGCAGCACGTTGTAGTGGTTGTAGGTGGTGGCGGAGCTGCTGCCAGGGGTGACGTGGGCGCCGTAGACCAGGGTCGGGATCCGGTTGCCGGACAGCTTGTTGTCCTCGTCGAAGGTGACGACGAGGAGGCTGTTGTGGGTCTGCGCCCAGGTGGCGTAGGCGCCGAGGTTGTTCTTGATCCAGGTGTCGCCGGTGCTGACCGAGCAGTCGTGCATGTCGCTGCAGAGGTTCGGCACGACGAAGGAGACGTTCGGCAGGGTGGTGTAGTCGGTGGGGAACTGCGCGAAGGTCTTGGCGCTGCTGAGCGGGACGTTGCCGAAGCCGAACCACGGGTTGTGCTTCTGGGCGTAGTTGCCGCTGCTGCACACGGTGCTGCCCTGGCTGGGCAGGGTCTCGTTGTAGCTGGCCCAGGTCTTGCCGGCGGCGATGACCTCGGAGGCCAGGTTGGCGCTCTGGAAGCCGCCGACGGTCACGCAGCTGTCGTCGACGCGGCCCTGGGTGGAGCCGGAGAACAGCGCGTAGTAGTTCGGCTCGCTGGGGTGGGTGATGCCGAAGGACTGGGTGAGGTTGGCGCCGCCCGCCTTGAGGGTGTTGTTGAGGTACGGGGCGCTGCTGCTGCCGATGACCTGGGTGTAGGCGTGGTTCTCCATCACCACGACGATGATGTGGTCGGGCGTGGGCAGGGCGGCCGCCTGCGCGGTGGTGGCGGTGGCCGCCCACAGGCCGGCAGAGGCGGCGACCAGGGCGACGGCGGAGCCGATCGCGGTCGCGGTGCGGCGGGAGCGGGGGTTCTGGGGCTTCGTGGACGAAGTCATGACAAATCCTCGGGTGAGGAGCGGCCCCGGTGAGCCGCTCGGCATGGGGGGAAGGAACGTTTCCCGTACGCCGGGTGACGACCAGTACGCCTCAGCGCTGCGTCAGGACGGCGTCAGTACGTGTTGGTGCGGCGTTGGTGCGGCGTCAGTACGGCGTGCCGTTGGCGAAGTCGCCGGCGACGGTCGACTCGATGGCGTCGAGCACCCCGGAGTCGGTGGTGATCAGGCCCAGCTCGCGGTTGTGGTTCAGCGAATTGTCGGAGAAGTTCTCCGAGCCCGCGAATACCTTGGCCGACACCGTGCCGTAGTCGGCGACGATCGCCTTGGCGTGGACGTACAGGCCGGTGGTCGACGAGTAGGTGACGACCTGGCCGCCCGCCGCGGTCACCTGGTCGAAGGAGTCGGCGTACGAGCCCGGGTTCATCCCGACCACGCGCACGGTGACGCCGCGCGAGGCCGCCGCGGCGACGGCGTCCACCAGGGCCGCGTCGCCGAACTCCAGCTGCTCCAGGTCGAGGCTGGTCCGCGCGCCGTTGATCAGGGCCAGCAGCCGGGACTGCGAGTCGGTGGGCGACCAGACCAGGTTGTCGCCGTCGGTCGGGGTGACGGCGGTCTTGGCGTAGTCGGCGGCGAAGACCCGCTCGATCGCGGCGACGTCGTTGGCGTCGGTGTCGATGACGCCGTAGTCGCGGTCGTTCGCGTAGTAGGCGGAGTCCAGGTTGCCAGTCATGATCAGCGACGTGGCGCCGTCCACCGTGACGGTCTTCTGGTGGGTGTAGACGAACGCCGTGGAGGAGTACGTCACCCCGACCCCGGCGGCCTTGAGGGCCGAGTAGGCGGAGCCGTTGACCGAGGTGTGCGCGCCGTCCAGGATCACCCGGACCTTGACGCCGGCCCGCTGACGGGCGATCAGGGCGTTGACGGCGGTGGTGTCGCGCAGCTCGTACATGGTGACGTCGACGGACCGGGTCGCCGCGTTGATCAGGTTGTAGACGACGGTGTGGTCCTGGTCGGGGAAGACGATCGCGGTGTACGTAGCGGAGGCCGTGGTGGCGGCCTGGGCGGTGCCGGACAGCGGTATCAGACCGGCGGTGGCGAGCAGCAGGGCGCCGGCGCGGCGCGCCAGGGAGGCCAGGGGCATGGGGAAGCTCCATGGTCGGGTGACGGGGAACCTGGTGACGGGGAACCTGGTGGGCGAAGCTGGACGGGCGAAGCTGGTGGCGGGAGGCTGCTGAAGGGATCCGGCGGGAGGGAGCCGGTGCGGGGGAGCATGCCGGAACGCGCGGTGAGCGCCCGAACAGCATGCGGCGCGGCCGTCAACGCGGGTAGACGACAGCAGGTAAAACCTTGGCTCCGGACCGGGAAACGAACGGGGCGGCCGACACGCCGATTCCCACAACGGACGATGCGGGCGAACCGGTTCACATTGCCTTCGACCGCCCCGGCCGGTGATAGTGATCTTCGATCGGCGCGGCCGGACGCCGCGTCAGCTGATGAGAGAGCCGAGGAACATGGCGAAGACCAGCCTCCTGCGTCCCCTCGCGGTGGCCGCCGCCGCTGCCGTCCTGATGGCGACCGGCGCCGTGCACGCCGCGGCCGCCGACCGGGGCGCCGCCGACGCGCCCGCCTCCGACATCCCCGGCGTGCTCGCCGCCCTGCAGGCCACCACCGGCGCCGGCGCCCCGGGCGCCTTCGCGGTGATCCGCGACCACGGCGACAAGGAGAACGCCCGATCGGTGTCGGTCGGCCGGGCCGACCTGGACGGGACCCCGATGAACTCCTCGTGGAGGTTCCGGGTCGGCAGCAACAGCAAGATGTTCACCGCCGTTCTCGTGATGCAGCTGGCGCAGGAGGGCCGGATCGACCTCGACAAGCCGCTGCGCGACTACCTGCCGGAGGGCACCCTGCCGGAGGGGTGGACCATGACGGGCCGCCAGGTGATGGAGCACCGGGCGGGCGTCTACGACCACACCAACGACCTGCTGGAGCAGGCGGGCGAGGAGACCACCAGCGCGTTCGAGGCGCGCATCCGCACCAATGTGTACGACCCGCGCGACCTGGTGGCGATGTCGGTCAAGCACGGTGTGCAGTACACCCCCGGCACCCGCTACTCGTACTCCAACACCGACTTCGTGCTGATGGGCCTCGCGGTCGAGCACCTCACCGGCCAGCCGTTCGCGGAGGTGCTGAACGAGCGGATCATCCAGCCGCTCGCCCTGCGCAAGACCTCCTTCGTGGTGCCCGACCAGCAGATCCGGGGTGCCCACGTCACCGGCTACCTCACCAACGACGACCGCAGCAAGCCGCTGCTGGACTCCACCGCGCAGAACGGCTCCTGGGTGTGGAGCGCCGGTGCCGTCATCTCCGACGCCGAGGACCTCGACCGCTTCCTCACCGCGCTGCTGGCCGGCGGCGAGGGCGGGCTGGTCTCGGACGACTCGCTGCGGCAGATGACCGCCGCCCTGCCGACGCCCACCGCGAAGATCTCCTACGGCCTGGGGCTGCGCCGCATCTCGCTGTCCTGCGGGGACGTGTACGGCCACGGCGGCATCGTGCAGGGGTTCCAGACCCAGTCCTTCGTGACCCAGGACGGGCGGCGCAGCGTGGTGGTCTTCGCCAACGCCTCCAACAACGGCGCGGTGACGCAGGGGCTGATGAACACCCTGGAGCCGGCCTTCTGCGGCAAGAAGCCCGCGGTCGCGTCGAAGAAGTCCTTCGCGCCGAGCGCGGATGTCCGGGGCTCGGACCTCACCGACGGGCTGCCCGTGGTGGAGGACACCCGGATCTGACCCTGCGGCGCCCGTCCCCTCTCGCCGCGGAGAGGGGACGGGCGCTCGTGTCAGTGCCCGGGCGGCCCCTGGAAACCGCCCCCCGGCCGGGGGCCGTTCGCGCTGAGGTCGCTGAGCGCCTCGGTGAGCAGTTCCCGGGCCTCCTCGGCGCGGCCCTGCTCGATCAGCGCGGTGCCGAGTTCGGTCAGCGTCTTGGTCATGCTGTCCGGCCGGCCGACCGCCTCGTAGTGCGCCAGGGCCTGCCGGTAGGCCTTCTCGGCGGCCGGCCAGCGCTTCAACGCCGCACGGTCCAGGCCCAGTTCGTGCGCGGTCATGGCCGCGAGCAGGTTCATCAGCGGCGCGGACCAGCGCTCCACCAGCTCCAGCGCGCCGGCCAGGGCCCGCCGCCGGGTGTCCACGGCCTCCTCGGCCCGGCCGGACTCGCGCAGGCAGTTGGCGGCGCCGCGCAGGGTGACCAGCCGGCCGATCATCGCCGAGCGGTTGTCGACCTCGGCGAAGGCGTCCGCCGCCCGTTGGAAGGCGTCGATCGCCTCGCGGTGCCGCCGCAGGTAGCGCAGGCCGGAGGCGAGGTAGGTGAGAGCCCAGCCCTGCTGCTCCCGGTCGCCCAGCGCCTGGGCCAACTCCAGTCCTTCGGCGGCCAGTTCGATGCCACGCTGGTAGCGGTGCAGACAGGTGACGTACGTCCAGGCCAGGTAGTTGACGTGCACCGCCTCGGCCTGCCGGTCGCCGAGCGCGCGGGCGGCGTCCACCGAGAGCTGGAACACCTCCGCCCAGATCCCCCAGCTCAGCAGCCGGTCGGAGAACCAGTGCATGGCCTCGGCGGTGTCGATCACCTCCCGGTGGCGGCCGGTCCGCTGCGCCTGGTGCAGGGCGGCCAGCCACTCCAGGTGCTCGTACTCCAGCCAGCGTGCGGCCTCGGTGAGGTGCGCGGACGCGGAACCGGTGACCTCGGCGCCGTCCCTGGCGTGCTCGGGGTCGAACCGCAGCCCGTAGGCGGCGGCCCGGTCGAGGAGCCAGCGCCCGGCCCGGGTGCGGGCCTCGGCCAGGTCCTCGGGGGCCTCGTCGACGGCCAGCCGTTCGCCCGCGTAGAGCCGCACCAGGTCGTGCAGGCGGTAGCGCTCCGGGGTGGCCGGCTGCACCAGTCCGGCGTCGACCAGTTGCTCCAGCACCAGTTCGGTCCGGGCCGCCGACCGGCCCGCGTAGGCGGCGGCGACCACCGCCGTGAAGTCCGGTCCGGCCGTCAACGCGCATCGCCGGAGCACCAGTTGGGACTCGGCGGGCAGGCGGCGGTAGGACAGCTCGAAGGCCGGGCGGACCGCCAGGTCGCCGGTCTCCAGCAGGTCCAGGCGGTACTCCTCGGCGGCCAGCTGGCGCACCAGGTGGGCGACCGGCTGCTGCGGGCGGGCGACCAGCCGCTGCCCGGCGATCCGCAGCGCGAGGGGCAGGTAGCCGCAGAGCCCGGCCAGTTCGGCGGTGGCGTCGGGCGCGGCCTCGATCCGCTCCCGGCCGGCGATCCGGGCCAGCAGGCCGGCCGCCTCGGCCGGAGCGAGCACGTCCAGGCTCAGCCGGTGCACCGACTCCAGTCCGGGCAGCGCGTTGCGGCTGGTCACGATGGTCACGGCCGGTCCGGAACCGGGCAGCAGCGGGCGCACCTGGCTCTCGTCGGCGGCGTCGTCCAGCACCAGGACCAGCCGCCGCTCGCGCACCAGGGCCCGGTAGAGGCCGGCCCGTTCCTCCGTCCCGGCGGGCACCGCGGCGTCCGCGACGCCCAGGGCGCGCAGCACCTGGCCGAGGGCGTCACGGGCGGGCAGCGGGTGCGCGGACATGCCGCCGAGGTCGAGGGAGAGTTGGCCGTCCGGGAAGCGCGGGGCAAGGGTGTGGGCGGCGTGCAGGGCGAAGGCGGTCTTGCCGAGGCCGGGCTGACCGCTGACCAGCACCACCCGGGGATGGGCGGGCCGGTCGTCCGAGGCCAGGCCGGCGAGCGCCGCGAGGGCGCCCTCGCGGGCGGTGAAGTCGGCGATGTCGCGGGGTAGGGCGAGGGCGCTCTGGCCCGCGATGACGGGCGCTGTCCGGGGCGCTTGCTCCCTGCTCCCCGGGTCCCCGTTCCCCGGGTCCGTGGTCGCCGGGTTTTCGGGCGGCGCCGCCTGGGCCCCGACCCGCGCCGGACCCGGCCGGACGCCGCGCGGGCGCCCGGACTGCGCGGCACGGTCCAGCGCCTCCGTCTGCTCGCCGACCAGGCCCAGCGCGACGGCCAGGGCCCGGACGGTGCGCCGCTGCGGCCCGCGGGTGCGGCCCCGCTCCATGTCCCCGAGGGCGCGCAGGCTGACCCCGGCGGCCGCGGCCAGTTCCTCCTGGGTCAGGCCGGCCGCCACCCGGTGTTCGGCCAGCAGACGGCTGAACTCCCCCACGTCCGTGCCCGTTCCGCCGACCCCAGCCGCCATGCCCCGCCCCCACTCACTCGGTCCTGCCACTTCCGCACTTCTGCCTGGAATCACGCCGGGCGATCGGCACCAGGCAGAAGTATGCCCCGGCGGCGGAATTGCCCGTACCCGATCAATCGTCGACGTCTCTTCCCAGCTCAGGGGTACCGCCCGGGTGTCGGACGGTCCGGCGGCGAAGGCCGTTCCCCACGTCGGAACTGCCGGTAGTTCCGCCTGCGGTTCCGCTCTCTGGTGAACGGCTCGACGGCGGGTCGAGGTTCACATCGGGTTTTCCCTCCGGTCTCCCCTCGGGCTTCCCATGGGTTTTCCGGGGGCCGGCGGGACGGTTCCGCCCATCGGTCGGCGGCTGCCCACCGGTCGGCGACCGCCCGTAGGTCAGCGGCCGCCCGTCGCCAGTGTCTCGGCGTGGCGCCGGGCCTCGGCCCCCTCCATGCCGCGGCCCAGCTCGCACAGCAGGTCCGCGAGCAGTCCGTGCGAGCGCGCCTCGAGCGCGGGATCGCCGACGGCACGGCCGAGGGCGACGGCGAGCCGGGCCGAGGACAGCGCGGCGTCGCGGCGGCCGAGGGCGTGCAGGGCGCGGGCGCGGCTGTGGGTGGCGAGGACGGCCTCGGCGCCGCCGGGGCCGGCGGTGGCTTCCCGGACGGCCTCGTCGGCGTGGGCGAGGGCCGGGCCGGGGTCGCCGGCCAGGACCAGGGCGTCGGCGAGTCCGGTGAGCGAGGGCACCAGCAGGTGTCCGGTGACCGGGGTCCGGGCGGCGGCCACCAGGTCGGTGAGCATGGGCAGGGCCCGCTCGTAGCGGCCGGCCCGCAGCAGCGCGGCGGCCACCCGGCTGCGGCAGTGGTGGCGCAGCGCCGCGTCACCGGCCCGGTCGGCCGCGGCGACGGCGAGGTCCAGCTGCTCGGCGGCGGTGCGGTGGGCCGCGCGGGCGATGTGCAGGACCGCGAGGTCGGTGCCGAGCCGGGCGACGGCCGCCGCGTCGCCGTCCGCGTGCGCGGCGCTCAGCCCGGCTTCGACGACGGCCCGCCAGTGGGTCCGGTCGTGGCCGGTGGCCTCGTACAACAGGGCGATCCGGTGGGCGAGTTGCCAGGACCCGGCGGTCCGTCCGTACTGCTCGGCGCACACCACGACGGCGCGCAGGGCGCTCTCCTCGCGGCCGAACCAGGCCGCCGCCCGCTCGCTGCCGCCGGCCGCAGCCGTGCACTCGGCCGTCCAGCCTGCGGTGACGTCCAGGTAGTGGGCGATCAGCCGGTCGAGGGCGACGAACCGTTCGTCGCAGGTGAGTTCGGCGGCCTGCCGGGCGGCGTAGCGGCGCACCAGCTCGCGCCGGGCGTAGCGGCCGGGGGTTTCCTCCTCCAGCAGGTGGACGGCGTCCAGCCCGGTCAGCAGGGAGCGGGTGGCGGCGGGCGGGAGGTCGGCGAGGGCGGCTGCGGTGTCGGTGTCGATCACCGCGCCGGGGTGCAGGCCGAGCAGGGTGAACAGCCGGGCGGCGGCGGGCGGCAGCGTCCGGTACGTCCGGTCCAGGGCGGTGGTGAGGCCGATCGGGCCGCGGGCGGTGCTGGTACCGGTGCCGGACAGGGCGGCCAAGCCGGCCTCCTCGGCGGCGAGTTCGCGGGCGAGGTCGCCCGGGGTCCAGTCGGGTCGGGCGGTCAGCCGGGCGGCGGCCAGGCGCAGCGCGAGCGGCAGACGGTCGCAGCGCTCGGCGAGTTCGGCGAGTTCGGCGACGGTGTCCGGGTCGCCGCCGGTCCGGTCCGGTCCGAGGGTGCGGGCGAGCAGCGCGGCGGCGTCCTCGTGGCCGAGCGCGCCCAGCGGGAGCGGGACGCCGCCCTCGTGGACCAGCAGGTGGCGCAGGCGGCTGCGGCTGGTGACGACGGTGACGGGGGCCGGCCCTGGTTCTTCCCCGCCCTCGGTGTCCGCCGCCGGCGGGTCGGGCAGCAGGGGCCCGAGCTGCTCGTGGGAGGCGGCGTCGTCCAGCAGGATCGCCATCCGCCGGCCGGCGACGAGTTCGCGGTAGCGGCGGGAGCGTTCGGCGGTCGAGGCGGGGTGGGCGTCCGGGGCGACGCCGAGGGCGGTGAGGAACTCGGCCAGGACGTCGGCGGGTTCGCGTGGCCCGTCCGGGTCGAAGCCGCGCAGGTCGGCGCGGAGGAGGCCGTCCGGGAAGTGGCGGGTGCCGTGCCGCGCCGCCCAGTGCTGGACCAGGGCGGTCTTGCCGACCCCCGCCGGGCCGGTGACCAGGATCGGATGGCCCGCCCGGGCCGCGGGCAGGACCTCCTCCAGGCGGGCGAGTTCGGCACCGCGGCCGACGAAGCGGCGGTCGGGTGGGGCGGGCTGCTCGCCGAACTGCTCACCGGCGCGGCGCAGTTCCGGTCCGGGCGGGCCGGGGAGCCGGGCGATCGCGCGCTCGTACCGCTCCCGCGCCTCCGCCCGCCGCCCGTCCTGCTCCAGGCAGCGGACCAGCCGGGCGGTCAGCGTCTGCCGGGACGGGTTGGCGTCGGCCGCCTCGGCCAGTTCGGCGGTCGACTCGCCGCCGCGGCCCGCGCGGAGGAGTTCCTCGGCCAGCCGTTCCAGGGCGCGCAGTCGCAGGTCGGTGAGGTGCGGGAGCGCCCGCTCGCGCAGCAGGGCTGAGCCGCAGTCGGTGAGCGCCGGGCCGTGCCACAGGTCCAGCGCGGCGCGCAGCAGCGGCAGCGCGGGGCTCTCCGGGGCCGCATCCCTCGGGGCCGCCTCCCCCAGGCCCGTCTCCCCCGGGGCGACGGGCCCGGGCAGCGGGACGCCCGCCTCCTCGCAGAGGCGCGCGAAGCGCAGCGCGTCGACCCGGTCGGGCTCACCGGCCAGCAGGTAGCCGGAGCCCCGGGTGCCCAGCACCAGCCCCGGCCCGTCCAGCAGTTGGCGCAGCGCCGCGACGTGCCCCTGGAGGGCGGCCCGCGCGGTGGGCGGCGCCGCGCCGTCCCAGACCAGCTCGATCAGCTCCTCGGTGGCCACCGTCTGGTTCAGCCGCACGGCGAGCGCGCTCAGCAGCGCCCGCCGTTTGGGGGCCGAGGGCGTCACCGCCGTCCCGTCCTCCCGCCGCAGGACCACCGGCCCGAGCAGATCGATGTGCACGCGTCCCTCTTCTCCCCCACCCGCGGACTTCCGTCCGAGGATAGGCCCGACCTGCCCGTTCACGCTCTCGCGGACCGGTCGGGCCGCCGCGACCCGCGCTCGAACCGGACGTGGCGGTCGGCGTCGTGTCTCTCCGTCATGGCGGCACGGTATCCGGCGGGTCCGACACGAAGGACCGGGCCCCCTCGGGGATTCCGGCCCGGTGCGGGCCCGGGCCCGGGCGCGGGAGGCAAGGCCCCTCGGCGGTCGACGCAACCCGCACCCGCCCCGACCGCGTCCCCCGGGGCAGGAGCGGCGCGGCGCGGACCGTTTCGCGCATTACACTGCTCCACCCCGGGGACCACCCCGGGTGTGACGTGCGGCGATGGTGGGGGTACGTGGTGCGGATTCGGCTGCTCGGCCCGGTGGAGTTGCGGGTCGGGGCGGACGGCTTCGCCACGTTGGCGGGGGCGCAGCGGCGCGCGATCCTGGCGCTGTTGGCGCTGGGGCTCGGACGCGTGGTCACCGTCGACCGGTTCTGCGAGGCGCTGTGGGGGGAGCAGCCGCCGGCCAGCGCGCGGGCGGCGGTGCAGGGGCATGTCGCCGCGCTGCGCAAGGTGCTCGCCGGCACGCCGTTCGAGCTGCACACCCGGGCGTCGGGCTACCTGCTGACCGGGCCGGCCGACGAGGTGGACGCGCTGCGGTTCGAGACGCTGACCACCCGGGCCGCCGAGCACGCCGACACGGCCGACACGGCCCACACGGCCGGCACGGCCGGCTGCGGTGGCGGCGCCGAGGCGATCGCCCTGCTGGAGGAGGCCCTGCGGCTGTGGCGCGGCGACGCCCTGGCCGACCTGCCCGACACCCCGCTGCGCACTGCCGCCGTGGACCACCTGAAACAGTCCCGCACCGCCGCCCTGCTCTGCTGGGCCTCGCTGCGGCTGCGCCAGGGCACCGGCGCGGCGGCGGTGGCCGTGCTGGAGGAGAACGTCCGGACCGACGGGCTGCGCGAGGAACTGGTGGCGCTGCTGATGCGCTGCCTGCGCCAGGCCGGACGGCCCGCGGACGCGCTGACCGCCTACCACCAGGCCCGGCAGCGCCTGGACCGCGAGCTGGGGCTCCGCCCCGGCCCGGCCCTGCAGGCCGCCCTCGCCGAGGTGCTGGCCGACGACCGCCCGGAGCGGGTGCCCGCCGCGCCCCCGGCCCCCGGGCCCGCCGCCCGCGTCCCCCACCGGATCCCCCGCCGGATGGTGGACTTCGTCGGACGGCAGGCCGAACTCGACCGGCTCGACCACACCTGCGCCCCGGACCGCGCCGCCGACGGCCCGGTCCTGGTGGTCGGCCCCGCCGGGGTCGGCAAGAGCGCGCTGGTCACCGCCTGGGCGCACCGGGCCGCCGCCCGCTTCCCCGACGGCCGGCTGCACGCCGACCTGCGCGGCCTCGCCCCGACCGGCCCGGCGCAGCCCGACGCCGTCCTCGCCGACTTCCTGCACGCCCTCGGCGTCCCGGCCGACACCGTCCCCGCCGACCGCGCCGGACGCGCCGCGCTCTTCCGCGAACGCACCAGGGGCCGACGGCTGTTGGTGGTCCTGGACGACGCCGCCGACCCCGACCAGGTCGCCGACCTGCTGCCCGAAGGGCCCGGCTGCGTTGCGGTCGTCACCAGCCGGGGCTCGCTGGAGGACCTGGTCGCCCTCGACGGGGCCGCCCTGCTGCGGCTGGCCGCCCTGCCCGAGGACGACGCCCTGCTCCTCCTGGAACGCGCCCTGACGCCCGAACGGGTGCGCGCCGAACCGGAGGCCGCCGCCCGCCTCGTCCGCCTCTGCGACCGACTGCCGCTCGCCCTGCGGATCGCCGCCGCCCGCCTCGCCGCCCAGCCCGACTGGACGGTCGCCGAGCTGGCCACCGAACTCGCCGACGAACAGACCCGGTTGGCCGTCCTGGACGCCGACGGCACCCTCGGCATCCGCGCGCAGCTGCATCTGACGTACCGTCGACTCTCCGAACCCGCCGCCGACCTGCTCACCGCCCTGGCCGTCCACCCCGGCGGCGAGGTCGACACCCCGACGAGCGCCGCACTGCTCGGCACCGACACCGCCACCGCCCACCGGGCGCTCGGCGAACTGGCCGCCCACCACCTGCTCCCCGGCACCGCCCCCGGCCGCTACGGCCGCACCGACCTGGTCCGGCTGTTCAGCGCCGGACTGCTCGCCGAACTGCCCGAACGACGACGACGCCTGCTCCGGGAACGCCTGGCGGACTACTACCTCGCCGCCCTCCAGCACTGCGGCTGTTACCTCGACCCCGGCCAGGAGGACTCCGACTCCCCCGCCCACCCGCCGCAGGCCCTTCCGCCCGCCGGTGACATCCGCACCGCGCTCGACTGGTTCCGCGCCGAGGAACCCGCCGTCCACGCACTCGTCGGCGCCACCGCTGACACCGACCCCGAACGCGCCTGGCGGCTCGCCCTGACCAGCGGCTCGCTCTACTACGGCGCCAGCCGCTTCACCGACTGGCTCGCCACCGCCCGGGCAGGCCAGGAGGCGGCCGAACGGTGCGGGGACCCGGTCGCGGTCGCACTGCTGCACAACTGCCGGGCGCAGGCCCTGGTCGCGCTCGAACGCCGGCACGAATCGGCGGAGGCGGCACGAAAGGCGGTGGCCGCCACCGAATCCGTCGACGGGCCGCGGGCCGCGTCCGCGCGCGTCCGGGCGCTCGCCACCCTCGCCTTGGTCACCGCGATGCTCGGCACCACCGCCGAAGCCGAACGGCTGGCCGCCTCCGCCACCGCCCTCGCCCTGGCGTCGGGCAACCGCCGACGGCTGGTCGACGCCAAAGTCCACCAGGGCTGGGTCCGCCTGGCCGGCGGCGACCGGGAAGGCGCGCAGCGCTGCTCCCGCGAGGCCCGCGAGCTACTGCCGCCCGCTCCCGTCACCCAGGTCCACCTCTGGTCACTGCTGACCGAGGCACAGGCCCTCCCGCCGACCGTCCGCGACGAGACCGCCGACCTCGCCTGGCACCGGTTGCTCGCCGCGTGCGAGGAGGCGGGCCTGCTCTACCTGCACGCGGTCACCGAACAGTCCTACGCCGCCCACCTGCTGGCCCGCGGCCGGGAACCGGAGGTGGGCGGCCGGCTGCGCATCGCGCTCGACCGCTTCCGCGCCCACGAGCGGCAGGCCGGCTACCTGAGCGAGTTCACCACCAGCCTGGAGGAGTCGCTCAACCTCCGCTCCACCGGCTGGCCACCGGGCCGCTGAGGCGGGCGAACGGGCAGCGGGCGGCCGAAGCGGGCCGACCGTCAGCGGACGGTCAGCGGGCGGCCGAAGCGGGCCGCTGAGCCGGCACGGTCACCGGACCGGCCGCGGCGGCGCCGCCCTCCGCGGCCGCTGCCGCCGTGCGGACGGGCGGGGCGTACCCGTGCTCCGCCGCCAGGACCGGGCGCAGCGCCCGAATGGCGTAGAAGTTGCGGGACTTGACCGTCCCCGGCGGCACCCCCAGCCGGGCCGAGGCCTCCAGCACCGACCGGTCCTTCAGGTGGAGCTCGACCAGCACCTCCCGGTGGTGCTTCTGCACCCGGCGCAGCGCCAGCGCGATGTCCCGGGCGACCACGACCTGTTCGTACGGGTCCTCGGCGAGCGGGCGGTCCTCCAACGGCTCACCGATGACCTCCTTGGCGCGGGCGGCGGCCATCCGGTAGTGGTCGATCGCGATCCGCCGGGCCACCGTGAACAGCCAGGGCCGGCTCTGCTCGGGCCCGGCGCTCAGCGCCTCCGGGTGCTGCCAGGCGCGCAGCAGGGTCTCCTGCAGGATGTCCTCGGCCTTGCCGCGGTCCCCGCCCGTGGCCCGCAGCAGCGCACGCAGCAAGTAGCCGCCGTGCAGCCGGTGGATCTCGGCGAGCGTCTCGGGGTCGAGGGTCGGACGGACCGGGCGGGCCGGGGCAGTGGCAGCCCCCGCCGCGTCCGACGGACCCCCGGAGGGCTGGGCGACGGGCGTGGACTGGGCGACGGACGGCTTCGACACGCGCTACCTCTCAGATCGGGCAGGGGGCACGGCACAGACAGGGCACCGCTGGGCAGCCGGCCGGACGTCCCCGGCAGCGGCTACGACAGCACACTGCCGGAGCCCGCCAAGTCCTCACCAACGATCCGCCAACGCCCCGACTCACGGCACCCGGGCCGCCGCCGGATGCCGTGTTAGCCGGCCCCGGCCACGCGCGGCAGGCCCCCGTCGCAGGCCCCGCCGAACGCCCTCGATCAGGCGGCGGTCAGCGCCCGTTGAGCTCCCGCACCAGGTCCTCCACCCCGTCCTCGCCCCGGTGCTCCATCAGCATCGCGACCCATCTCGCCAACCGCTCCCGCTCCGCCGCCGACCACCCCGACGCCGACGGATGCTCGTCCACCACCAGCGCCGAGGCCACTCTCAACAACCCCGACGGCGCCGATCCGGGCCGCCACCGCCCCTGCGGCACCGCCCGCAACGCCAACCGGCGGGCGACGGCGATCACCACCTCCGCCGACGCCTCCGGCACCCGCAGCCCGGTCGGCCCCGCCCCACTCGGCGCACCCGCCCGCACCAGCGCGGCGACGAACTCCCGCGCCTCCGGCCCGTCCACATCCATCCCGCGGCCCTCCCCCGTCCCGATCACGGGACTCACGCTCCTTCCACCTCGATGACACTCGGCGGACGCCGGGTGCCACCGAACGACGGTACCGAGCGGTAGCCGGTCGAGCAGGGGAATTAGTGCGTACGACCGGACGGGCGGACGCACGGCACAACCTCCCGGCACGACAAGGGGAGCGAGGCGCGCCCTGCCCCGCTCAACGGTCCCCCCGCCGGGAGTGGTTCAGGTGAACCGGAACGGAACCTTCGACCGTAGTCCCGGCTGTACGGGCCGACCGGAGGCACCGGTCGGGCGCAACACGGACCGGAAGGTCGGACGATGGCTTTCACCGACGGCACCCCCGGTGTCGGCACCGACGTCCCCGCCGCCCCCGACTACTCGCCGGCCGCCTGGCCCGAACCCGTCGCCCTCCTCCCCCGGCAGCCGCTGGACCTGCTCGGAACCGTCCTGATCCCCGCCCCCGAACGGCAGTTGTTCACCCGCGGCCCGGACACCGACCCAGCCACGGCCCCCCAGCCGCCGACCGGCCCCGCCACCCCAGCCGCAGCCGCAGCCGCAGCCGCACCACCCGCCGCGATCGCGGCGGTTGCGGCAGTCGCGGCACCGGACACCCCGGCCCTGCGCCGTGCACCCGCCGGCCCGCGCACCCGCCGCCTCACCCTTCCCGGCAGCGCGGAGACCCGGCGCCGACACCTCCTCGACCGCATCCGCGTACCCCTGCGCGCCTGCCACCGCATCGCCGTCGTCGGCAGCCCCACCGAAGGCATCACCACCGTCCTCGGCGCCCTGCTCGCCGAACACCGCGCCGACCCGGTCGTCGTCCTCGTCCCCGGCGGCCCCGCCCAGGGCGAACACCGCACAGCCGGCCGACTCGTCGTGCACGCCGTCCAACCGGACCCCGCCACCCTTCCCGCCACCCTCACCGAACTCAGCGGCCACTACCCGGTGATCCTCGCCGACACCACCGCCTCCCCCGTCGACCTCCGGCTACCCGCCGTCGAACTCGCCCACCAACTCGTCCTCTGCGAACCCGCCTCCGCCACCGGCGCCCACAACGCCAACACCCTCCTCGACCACCTCACCGCCCTCGGCCACCACGGCCTGGCCCGCGGCGCGGCCACCGTCTTCACCCCCGCCCCACCCGCCGACCGCCCCATCGCCGAACGCGACCTCCTCACCCACTTCCGCACCCGCTGCCGCGGCGCCGTCGCCCTCCCACCCCCCAGCCCGGCCGACCCCACCACCCTCCGTCCCCGCACCCGCGACGGCTACCTCGAACTCGCCGCCCTCATCGGCGACGCCATGGCCGACCGCCAAGGGTGACGCCGCCCCCGGAACCGCCCCGCCCCGGCCACAGGCGCGGAGGGTGACGGCGGTGGGTGGCGACATGGCGGGACGGCTGCGGGGCTGCGGGGTGCCCGTTCCCGAGCCTGCCCTCGACCGAACGTCACCGCAACGGGCCTGCCACAGCACGCAACACGCCTCACCAACCCGGGTACCTGCCCGGGGCGGAGCGACGGTGGTGGCTTGGGTGGGGCGTGGCTTGGGTGGGGCGTGGCCCGGCCGGCCGGGAGCTACCGCACTTCGCCCCTCCTCCGCCCGCTCCGGGCACGGGCCCGGATGGTGATCGTGGCAAGGCGGGGCAAGGGTCGTGGCGCGGGCGGCTCCAGGAGCTGCCGAAACTCGGACCGCCGCACACCCCTCGTCCGCTCGTGCGCCCGGCCCGGGCACGGGCCGCAGTGCGGGCACAGGGGGCGATGGCGGCCCGAAGGGAGCACCCTCCCCTCAGTTCTCCTCCACGCGGCCCGGGCGCCAGCCTCGGGTGCGGGCGCGGGGGGTGACGGCGGCGGCTGCGGCTACCAGGGCGGCGGTGGCGAGGGAGGCGAGGGCGATGGTGGTGGCTTGGGTGGGGGCGTTGGTGGCGGGGCGGGTGGGGGGCATGGCGAGGGCGGCCGCGGGGGGTGCCGGGGTGGTGGGGGCGGGGTCGGGGAGTTGGGTGACGGCGGTGACGGGGTCGATGGTGCCGTAGCCGTACTGGGGGTCGGTGCTGTGGTAGGCGGTGGTTTCCAGGCGGCGGGTCAGCTGGTCGACGGTGAGGGTCGGGCGGTAGCCGAGGGCGAGGGCGGCGGTGGCGGCGACGAAGGCGGTGGCGAAGCTGGGGCCGACGCCGGTGTAGTAGCCGCCGGGGGTGGGGCCGGGGCCGGTGACGGCGTCGCCGGGGGCGGCGAGGTCGACGCGGCCGCCGACCGGGACGGCTGTGGGGCCGTCCGGGAGTGCGCCGCCGGGGGCGAGGTCGCGGACGGCGAGGACCTCGGGGTAGGCGGCCGGGTAGGCGGGGCCGGGTTTGGCGGTGCCGGACTGGCCGGTGTCGGTCGGGGCGGTGTCGGGGGCGGCGGGGGCGACGATCAGGGCGCCTTTGGCGCGGGCTGCCCGGACGGCGCCGGCGAGGGCGTCGTTGCCGCCGGGGAGGGCGACGGCGACCGCGATGACGCGCGCGCCCCGGTCGGCCGCTGCCGTGATGCCCTGGGCGAGGAGGTCGGCCGAGGCGACCCCGGCCTCGTTGGTGACGGAGACGGCGAGGATTCTGGCGCGTGGCGCGACGCCGGCGAAGCCCGTCCCCTCGCGTTGGTCGGCGGCGATCAGGCCGGCCAGGAAGGTGCCGTGGCCGACGCAGTCCTGGGTCGGGTCGGCGCCGCCCGGGAGCGGGGCGTAGTCGAGGCGGCCGGTGAGCAGGCCGCTGCCGTCCTTGACTCCGGAGCCGAGGACGGCGACGGTGACGCCTTCTCCCCGGCTGAGGGGCCAGACCCGGTCGGCCCGTAGGAAGGTCTGCGGCCAGGGGGTGAGTTGGGTGCCTTTGGTGGATGCCGGGAGGCAGCCGGCCGGTTTGCCGCCGGGGTCGCGGCGCAGTTGGGTGACGCCGGGCAGGGTGTCCGGGGAGTCGGCGGCGGCCGCGCTGCCCGCCGAGGGCAGCAGCAGGCCGGCGGCCAGCAGCGCCGCCGTGCCTCGTACGGCGGGCAGACCCACACCCCTCGCGGAGACCCCCCTCACGGGCGCCCGCCTCACGCGAAGCTGCCGATCCGCTCGGTCGGGATGTCCTGGGGCAGCAGGAGGCTGAGTTCGTCCAGGTCCGCGATGTCCAGCCGGGACAGCCGCCCCGCCTGGCGGGTGATCATCGCTTCCAGCATCTGCCGCGCGAAGCGTCCGTTGCCGAAGGAGCGGTCGCGCGGGACGACCGCGAACAGTGTGGCGAGTGCCGCCAGGGTCTCCGGGGTGCAGCTGTACCCGGCGGTTTCGGCCTGGAGCCGGACGATGGTGACGAGTTCGTCGTCCGCGTAGTGGTCGAAGGTGATCTCGCGGGAGAACCGCGAGGCCAGGCCGGGGTTGGAGGCGAGGAAGCCGCGCATCTCCTCCTGGTAGCCGGCCACGATGACGACGACCTCGTCGCGGTGGTCCTCCATCAGCTTCATGAGGGTGTCGACCGCTTCCTGGCCGAAGTCGCCGCCGGCGCCGTGGCGGGGTGTCAGCGTGTAGGCCTCGTCGATGAAGAGCACGCCGCCGCGGGCGCGTTCGAAGGCGTCCCGGGTGAGCTGGGCGGTGTGGCCGATGTAGCGGCCCACGAGATCGGCGCGGGCGGTCTCGATGAGCTGGCCGGCGGGCAGCACCCCGAGTTCGGCGAGGAGTTCGCCGTACAGCCGGGCGACGGTGGTCTTGCCGGTGCCGGGCGGACCGGAGAAGACCAGGTGGTGGCTGATGGTGGCGGCGGGCAGGCCCGCCTCGATCCGGCGCCGGGTCTGCTTGGTGAGGTTGACCAGGTCTTCGACCTGTTCCTTGGCGGCGGCGAGGCCGACCATGGAGCGCAGCCGGTCGAGCAGGCCGGGCTCGTCCGGCTTGCTGTCTCCGGCGACGGCCGCGGCGGCCTGCTCGCCGACGTCGCCGGGCAGCAGCTGGGTCAGTGCGACGTTGTCGAAGTTCTCCAGTTCGGCGAGCCGGGAGGCCTGCCGGTCGACCATCTCCTCGAACACCTTGCGGGCTGCTCGGCCGTTGCCGAAGTCGGCGCCCTTGGGCATCCGTTCGAAGTGGACGGCGAGCGCTTCGCGGGTGCCCTCGGCGAGTTCGTAGCCGTGGCCGGCGGCGGCGTGTCCGACGATCGTGGTGAGTTCGTCGACGCTGTAGTTCTGGAACTCGACGGTGCGGCTGAACCGGGAGGCCAGGCCCGGGTTGGAGGCGAGGAACTCGCGGATCTCGACCTCGTATCCGGCGACGATGACCACCAGGTCCTCGCGGTGGTCCTCCATCAGCTTGACCAGGGTGTCGATGGCTTCGCGGCCGAAGTCGGGGCCGGTGCCGCCGGAGCCGGCCGACAGGGTGTACGCCTCGTCGATGAAGAGCACGCCGCCGAGGGCCTCCTTGACGACCTCGGTGGTCTTCAGGGCGGTTCCGCCGATGATCGAGGCGACCAGGTCGGCGCGGGCCACCTCGACGAGGTGGCCGCTGCGCAGCACACCGAGTTCGGCGAGGATGGCGCCGTAGAGCCGGGCGACGGTGGTCTTGCCGGTGCCGGGCGGCCCGGCGAAGACCAGGTGGCGGCTCATCGGGAGGGCGGGCAGGCCGGCCTGTTCGCGGCGCCGGGCCAGCTTGTTGAGGTTGACCAGGGTGGCGACCTGCTCCTTGACGCCCTCCAGACCGACCAGGGTCTGCAGGACGGCCTGCGGACCCTGGGGGCCCTGCGGCCCGGCGTCGGCGGGGCCGGACTGCGGGGTCCCGTCGGCGGGTGCGCTCTCCCCGTCGGTGGTGACGGCGGTGCCGGGCGTGGCGGCGGCGACCGCCGCCGAACCGTGGGCGTCCGGTGACCGGTTGTCCCGGCTGTCGAGGTTCTCGACCGCGAGCCGGTCGGTCGTCTCGGTCTGCCGCAGGCCCGCGCCCTGGTTCTCGGCGGCCAGGCAGTCGGTGAGCCGGACGGGCTCCGCGGACTCGGAGCGCAGCCCGTCCACGGTGTTGTCGATGAGCTGGCAGGAGGTCAGTGTGGCGCGGGCGCCGGCCATCAGGTGGAGTCCGTGGCGGCGGTTGGTCCGCAGCCGGGAGCGGGTGGCGGTCAGTTCGCCGCCGCGCTCGACGCTCGCGCCGTCGAAGGCGTTGTCGGTGGAGTCGACGTCGCGCAGGGTGGCGACGCCCTCGGTGCCCACCGAGATGCCGCAGGACTTGCTGCCGCGCACCTGGCTGCCGCCGAGGTAGGTGTTGGCGCCGTCGGCGATCCGGATGCCGTGGTTGCCGGAGTCGAGCACGGTGGCGTCCTCGATCCGGCCGCGCCCGTCGCGCAGCACCTCGATCCCGTGGCCGCCGGCGGCGGTGACGGTGGTGCGGCGCAGCAGCGGGTTGGCGCCGTCGCGCACCACGATGCCGACGCCGGCCGCGTCGCGGACCTCCAGCCGGTCGAACTCGGCGGCGCTCTCCCCGGTGAGTTCGACGCCGTCGGTCTCGGCGTCGCGCACCACCGCCCGCACCAGGCCGGGGCCGGCCGACTCGCCGACGTGGATGCCGGCCTGGGCGGGGGCGGTGACCTCGCAGTCCTCGAAGGTGCCTCGGGAGCGGCCCGTGATGTGCAGGCCATGGCCCTGGGGGCGCACGGCGCGGCAGCGCCGCAGCAGCGGGTCGGTGCCGTTGGTGAGCACGTAACCGTGGCCGCGCACGGCGGTGACGGTGCAGTCCTCCAGGACGACCCGGGCGGTGGAGCCGACGAACACGCCCAGCGCGCTGTCGCGGATCTCGGTGCGCAGCAGCCGCGTGGTGCTCTGCTCCTCCAGGGCCACGGCGGGCTTGTCGGTGGCGGAGATCTCGCAGTCCTCGACCACGCCGCGCGCCTCGCCGTTGGCGCAGACGCCGTTGCCGCGGGCGTCGCGCAGCACGCAGCGCCGAACGGTCGGGTTGGCCCGCTCGCCGATCACCAGGGCGGAGGTGCCCAGGTGCTCGATGACGCTGTCCTCGATGACACTGGCGCCGGTGGACGTCTCGACCAGCCCGGCGCCGGCCGGATTGACCACCCGGCAGCCGCGCATGGCGAGTTCGCCCTGCTGGCGGGTGAGCACGGCGGTCCACGCGTTGCCGGCCACCTCGCAGTCCTGGAGGGCGAGTTGACCGCGCGGAACGTCCACGGCGGGCAGCTCGTCGTCCTGCCCCTGCAACACCAGTCCGGTCAACTGGACGGCTTCGGTGAGCACCTGGACCACCGAGCCGCGCCGCGGACTGATCCGCACACTGCCCCGGACGTCCTCCGCGGTGATGCTCACCACCTTGGTGAGCACCAGGTTCTCGTCGTACCGGCCGGGGCGCACCGAGATCACCGCGCCGCTGCGGGCGGCCTGGAGGGCTTCGCCGATCGTGCGGTAGGAGCCGGGCTCCCGCTGCTCCGCGCAGACCGTCAGCACCGGGCGCGACATGCCTGGGGTTCCCTTCGTCGTGGGGCGTGGTGGTTCTTCGGTGGTTCGGGCGTGCGGCGTCAGGGCGTGCAGGTGGCACGCACCGCGCTGGCGGCGTGGTGGGCCAACTTGGCGCCGCTGCTCCAGTCGACGCCGCGGCTGTGCAGGGTGAGGGAGATCGGGCCGCGGTAGGGGAACGGCCCCTTCGTCACCCAACTACCCAGGCTGGCCGTCTGGTTGATGGTGAACGAGCCGACCGATCCGCCGCCGCTCTGCACCGTGTAGTAGCTCGGGTTACCGCCGACCTGCTTCACGTTGCTGCTGGCCGGGATGTAGACGGCCAGGGTGCAGCTGGTGACCTTGTCCAGGCTGAAGGTCCAGACCACCGAGTTGCTCTTGTCGTCGTTCGCGTCACCGGACATCGGCATCGAGGCGTAGGTGCCGTTGCAGCCGTCGCCGCTGTAGCCACCGGAGTTGTTGCGCCAGCCCTTGTCGCCGTCGTCGTACCAGCCGTAGGTGCGGTAGTTGCCGCAGTACGGGCCGGCGACCGCGGTGACCGGCGCCGGCTGCTTGGCGACCGGCGGCGGGGCGGGGTTCTGGGCCCCGGCCGGCGGCGGGGCCGGCTGGTTCGCCGGCGGCTGGTTCGGGGCGGGCTGGTTCGGCGCGGGCTGCTGGGGCGCGGGCTTGGCAGCACCGGCGCCGCCACCGGCCGGGGCGGGGCCCGAACCGCCCTGGGCCGGGCCGCCCCCGCCGGTCGCGCTGCCGCCGGTCCCCACCGGGTTGGCCGCTCCACCGGGCTGCGCCGCGACGCCGGAACCCCCGCCGCCACCCGTGCCGTTCGGGGCCGACGCCGGCTGGTCACCCGTGGCAGGCGGGACCGATCCGGCGTCCACCGGCGGAACGACCGCCCCGGGCTGCCCGTCCGGGGCGGGACTCCCGCCGCCGACGCCGCCGTGCTCGTCGTAGCCGGGCACGAACCCGCTACCGCCGTCCCCGCCACCCTGCCCGTACCCGGGCGGCGCGTCGGCCTGGGCCGGCCCGTGCTTGGGGTCGTTGCCGCCGAGCTGCGTCACCACCACCGAGGTGCCGACCAGCACCAGACCGACCGCGACGGCCGCCGCGATCATCGGCCGGGACACCCGGCCCGGCCGCGGACCCGGATCCGTACCCGACTCGGTGGACGACTCACCGACCACCGCGGCGGCCAGCGCCTCGGGCGTCCCGGCCGCCGACGGAGCCGCGACGGCGGGGGCCGCGACGGAGGCGGGAGCGGGCACGGGAGGCGCGGCCGGGGTCACGGCCGGCTTTCCTGCCTGCGCCCCGGCCTTGGACGCGCTCTCGGACGCGTTCTTGGGGGCACGCTCTGCTTCGGCCCCGGCCCCCCCGGCGGCTCCCGCCTGCGCGGGCAGCACCGCGGTCGGGGCGCCCGCCGCGGCCTCCGCCGCCGCCCCGGACGCCGCCTCCGCAGACTCCGCTTCCGCGGACTCCGCCTCGGCGGCCAAAGCCCAGTTCACCGTCGGAAGTTGGAAACCGGACGGCTTCCGACCCGGCTCGCCGCGCTGCTCCTCGCCCACCATGCATCCCCTGTGTTCGACGACACTCCTGTGGGGAGGTACGGCCAGACCGGCCCGCGCGGTTCAGCCGGTTCCGCCCGCCTTCAGGAGCCGACGGTCCAGACCGGCTCCTCGGCCGCCTCCGGCGGGGTCAGCACGAACGAGACCGCCCGCTCCAGCACCTCCTGCTCCGGCTCCGCCCACGGCCCGTCACCCTGGGCGCGGACGTGCGCGAGCAGCTCCGGGTCGGGCGCCAGCCCGTACTCCTCGAGGTAGTACGTCACCGTGTCGGTCCAGATCCACCGGCCGTCGGTGCGGAAACCCATCGGGACGACACCGCGCAGGCTCGGATCGACCACGTCGTCCATCAGCATCGTGGTCAGCAGCACCGCCGCCCCCGCCCGCAGGTAGCGGGCGACGGCCTCGCGCTCCCCGCCCGCCGCGAGCCGCGGCCGGTCCGGCCCGAAGCCGGGCCCGGTCACCGGGTCCACGACGTCGAACACCGCCGCGAGCCGGAACCCGTCCCGCACCGTCTCGCCCATGCCGCACTCCTCCTGCTGGTCTTTTCCCTACGCTACGTCCCACGGACGGCCGGGCGTCCCCGGTTCACCGGAGGCGGCACGAGCGAGGAGCCGTCCATGGCGGGCCTCCGCGCCGGGCCTCCGCGCCGGGCCTCCGTCCGGGGTCGGCTCCGGAGTCACCTCCGGGGGTCCGGACCGCGTGCCCCGAGGGGCCTATCCCGTCCCCGAGCCGAGATCGAGCGTGTAGCGGGCGAGGTCCGCGGGGCGGACGCGGTCGGTCGGGGCGACGGCGTCGCGACGGGCGAGCCAGCTGCGGAGGCGCTCGGGGGCCGGGCGGACTCCGCCGATCTCGTGCAGCAGGACCCGCGCCGGGTGACCGGCGTCCGGGTCGGGTGCCTGGACGTCGACCACTTCGAACTCCGTCCCCGGGGCGAAGATCACGGTCGGCTGGTCCCCCAGTTCGCCGAAGGCCGAACTGCGGCGGCCGCCGACGGACCAGATCGCGAACTCGATCCCGAGGTCCTCGCCGAGTTCCGCACCCGGCGCCGCCAGACCGGTCACCGGTGCCCGTTCGGTCAGGACCGCGCCCGGGGTGTACGCGCCGAGGCCGGTCCCCTCGGCCGGGCCTGCGACCAGCACACCGCCGTAGTGGCTCGGCAGCCGGCGCAGGCCGGCGGCGAGGCACCGCAGGTACGGGCCGTAGCGGCCGGGTGCACCGGAGCGGGCCGCCGCGAGGAGCTCGGCGCGGGGAGCCAGGGGGGTGCAGTCGCCGTGCTGCAGCAGCACGGCGACCAGTTCGGGCCTCGGGTCGACCGCCTCCGACCGGGTGCGGAGGCTGGGCAGCCGGGTGGCGACGTCCTCGGCCCGCCGCGCGAGCCGCTGGTAGGCGGGCCCGAGCTGGGACACCAGGGCCGCGCGGTCCTCGGCGGGAGTGCTGGGCGCTCCCGCCGCCGGGGACACGGCCAATGGGGCGGGCACGGGCGGCGCGGGTACGGGTACGGGTTCCGGCTCTCGTTCGAGTTCCGGCTCCGGGTCGGGGGTCGGCTCGGGTTCCGGCGCTGGTTCGAGTTCCGGCTCCGGGTCGGGCTCCGGGTCGGGCTCGGGCTCCGGATCGACTGCGCTCGAGGACACCGGACTTGACGCCTCGGAAGCCGGCTCCTCCGGCACTGACGGGGCTTCCTCTGCCTCGGTCACCGGACGAGGGTCCGGAGGCGTCGCCTCGAACTGCCCGCCGGAGGTCGCCACCGTGACGGCGGGCGTCGGCGCGGCCACCGGTTCGGGTTCCGGTTCAACCTCGGGTTCGATCTCGGGCTCGATCTCGGGCTCGACCTTGGGCTCGAGCGTCGGCTTCGGCTCAGGCGTGGGCGCCGGCTCGGCCTCGACCTCACACTCCGGCTCCGGCTCCGGCTCCGGCTCCGGCTCCGGCTCCGGCTCCGGCTCGGGCACCGGCACCGGCACAGCCGTCAGCTCAGGCTCGGCAGCAGCCCCCGCTTCCGCCCCGGCCCAGTCCAGCCCGTACAGCCGCGCGCAGAACCGCCCGACCGCCGCGGACCCGATGTCCAGCGTCCCCGCGACGGCGAGTGCGAGGCGTGCTGTTCCCGGCGGGAGTGCGCCGAGCAGGGCGCCGAGGTGGTCCCACAGGGTCTCGGGGACCGGGCGTCCCGGGGCACCGACGACGAGTACCGGCTGTGCGGGGTCGGGGCGGCGCAGTCGTGGTCCCCGGTCCGGGGTGGCCGCGGGGCGGAGCCAGAGGCCGGCGGCGACTGCCTCCAACTCCCAGCCGGGGAACGCCGGGTAGCGTGCCGGGCCGGGTGCCGGGGGCAGGTCGGGCCGGGTGCGCCAGCCGACGGCGGTGACGGTGCGCTCGCTCGGGCGGGCGACCAGTTCGGTGAGGTACGGTTCCCAGCCCTCGGCGCCGTCCGCGCCTACGTGGACGTGCCGGGTACCGGCCCCGGCCCCGGCCGGTACCGGCACACCGACGGCCGCCCACACTTCCTGCCGGAGCGAGGCCGCCGACACCGCCGCCAGTTCGATGAGTTGGACCGGCTCGGCCCACGGCGCGCTCAGCGTGAGGCGTTCCGGCCTGCCGGTCGTCGTTTGCAGCAGCGCGGCGGCGTTGGCGAGTTGGGTGCCGCTGGGCAGCGGTCCCTCCGGTTCGCCGAGGACGAGCAGCAGTCCGTCGTCCGCCGTGACGGCCCGGTCGAGTACGGCCGGTCGCTCCGATCCCACGGCGGCCTCGGTGATCCAGTACGCGCCGCCGGCCAGCGGGGTGATGGTCGCGGCGGCCGGCCAGTGGGGACCGAGCGGCACCGTTCCGGCGCCGGGCCGGCACCGCCACCAGGTTCCGTCGACGGCCGGCAGCGTGCCGTCCGTCTCGACGCTGACCACGGAGTCGGGTGAGACGACCGTCAAACCGCAGCGCCTGGCCAGCAGTTCGGCGGGTCGGCGGCCGTCCGGCCCGACCGCCGCCAGGCCGGAGGCGGCGAGCACCAGCGTCTCGGCCCCGCGTTCGCGCGCGACCTGCGCGAGTTCGTCCAGCGAGGCCAGCAGGACGGGTGCCGCGTCCGCGGCGGCGGCGAGCAGCAGCAGCGCCCGCGGTTCGACGGGGACGGCTGCCAGCGCCTCGGCCAGTCCGGCCGCTTCCGCGTCGGGCGGCGCGATGACGTAGTGCGGGCCGAGTGCCCGCAGCGTCGAGCCGCCCGTCCCGGGAGTCACACCCACCGCACCCGTCCTCACCGGCCCCGTCCTCACCACACCCGCACTCACCGCACCCGCACTCACCGCACCCGGCGCGATACCCGTAGCCCCCGTCATCCTTCTTCTCCCAGGTGTCCGGTCTGCACCTGTACGGTGCGCCGCCGGGTGATGTACAGCCCGCGCCCGGTGGGGAACTGCCGCGGCTTGAGGTTGCCGAACAGGTATCCCTCGGAGGGCGGGCAGGACATCAGCAGCGAAGGCGAGTTGACTTCCTGGAGCTTGCGCAGCAGCGGGTCGCCGAGGGCTCGGCCGATGCCGTTGGCGCCGCGTGCGACGACCAGGTGGAGGCCGATCTCGGTGCCCTGGGCGAGGTCTTCGAGCAGGGCGGCGAAGGGGTGGGTGCCGCTGCCGGCGCCCACCAGGTCGTAGTCGTCGACGAGGATGAACAGTTCCGGGCCGGTCCACCAGTCGCGCAGCTTGAGCCGGGAGGGGGTGATGTCGGCGGGCGGGATGCGGTTCTTCATCGCCCTGGACGCCCCGTCGACGATCTGGCGGAGCTTGTCGATGGCCACCGCGTAGCCGAGCCGGTATTCCTCCGGCACGGCGTCGTACAGGCCGCGCCGGTAGTCGACCAGCATGATCCGCGCCTCGGCCGGGGTGTAGGTGGTGGTGATGGCGTTGATCATCAGTCGGAGCAGGTTGGTCTTGCCGGATTCGCTGTCGCCGACGATCAGCAGGTGCGGGTTTTCCTCGAAGTCGTGCCAGAGCGGGGAGACTTCGGTGTCCTCGAGGCCGATGGCGACGCGCAGTCGTCCTTCGGGAGCGGGAAGTCGGGCGGCGTCGAGAGTGAGCGGGAGCATCCGTACCTCGGGGGCGCGCGGCCCGGTCCAGTGTGCGGCGACGGCGTCGACGAGGTCGGCGACGCCTTCGCCGAGGTCGTCGGTGCGGCCGGAGCCGTCGATGCGGGGCAGGGCGGCGAGGAAGTGCAGTTGTTCGTCGGTGAGGCCGCGGCCGGGCAGCTTGGGGACCTTGGCGGCGGCCCGCATGTTGATCATGGAGTCGACGGAGTCGCCGAGGCGCAGCTCGAAGCGGGTCTGCAGCTGGTCGCGCAGGCCGCCGGCGACCTCGCCCCACCTGGTGGTGGCCACCACCAGGTGGACGCCGTAGTTGAGGCCGCGCTGGGAGATCAGGGTGAGCGGCTGGACGAGGTCGTTGAACTCCTGGCGCAGGGTGTTCCAGCCGTCGATGACCAGGAAGACGTCGCCGTGCGGCTCGTCGGACAGTTCGCCGGCGGCCCGGCGGCGGCGGAAGGCGGCGATGGAGTCGAGGCCGAGTTCGGCGAAGTACTGTTCGCGGCGGTTGATGATGGCGTTGATCTCGGCGACGGTGCGCAGCACCCGCTCGCCGTCGTGCCGGCCGGTGACGCCGCCGACGTGCGGCAGGCCACGCAGGGCGGAGAGCGTGCCGCCGCCGAAGTCCAGGCAGTAGAACTGGACTTCGCGCGGGGTGTGGGTGAGCGCGAGGCCGGTGATCAGGCTGCGCAGCAGGGTGCTCTTGCCGCTCTGCGGGGCGCCGGCGATGCCGACGTGGCCGCCGGCGCCGGAGAGGTCGGCGGTGAGCAGGTCGCGCAGCTGCTGGAAGGGGCGGTCGACCACGCCGACGGGCAGTCCGAGGATGCCGTGGCTGCTCGCGTCCTCGGTGGTGAGGCCGCGTTCGGGGTGCGGGACGAGCGGCGGCAGCAGTTCGTCGAGGGTGGGCGGGACGTCCAGCGGCGGCAGCCAGACCCGGTGGGCGGGCGGGCCGGCGTCGCGGAGCTTGCCGGTGGCGACGTCGAGCAGGGATCCGGCGGCGGTCTGCTGCTCCTCGGGTTCGGCCTGGGCGACGGGGAGCCGGCGGGGCACCACGTAGTCGGTGCCGTACGCGACGACCTGCCCGGCGATGGCGGCCTGCTGGGCGGCGCGGCGCTTGGGCCGGTACGGGCCGGAGACGTAGGCGGCCTTGAACCGGGTGAGGGTGGAGATGTCGCTGCGCAGGAAGCCGTTGCCGGGCTGGGAGGGCAGCTGGTAGGCGTCGGGGACGCCGAGGACGCCGCGGCTCTCCATGGCGGAGAAGGTGCGCAGGCCGATCCGGTAGGACAGGTGGGATTCCAGCGCGCTCATCCGGCCTTCGTCGAGGCGCTGCGAGGCGAGCAGCAGGTGGACGCCGAGGGAGCGGCCGAGTCGGCCGATCATCACGAAGAGTTCCATGAAGTCCCGGTGCGCGGACAGCAGTTCGCTGAACTCGTCGACGACGACGAAGAGCGTGGGCAGCGGGCGCAGCACGGCGCCGGCGGCGCGCGCGGTCTCGTAGTCGAGCAGCGAGGCGTAGCCGGCGTCGCGCAACAGCTCCTGGCGGCGGACGAGTTCGCCGTGCAGGGCGTCGCGCATGCGGTCGACCAGGGAGGCCTCGTCGGCCAGGTTGGTGATCACCGCGGAGGTGTGCGGGAGGGTGTCGAGGCCGAGGAAGGTGGCGCCGCCCTTGAAGTCGACCAGGACGAAGTTGAGCACCTCGGAGGAGTGGGTGACGGCGAGGGCGAGCACCAGGGTGCGCAGCAGTTCCGACTTCCCGGAGCCGGTGGCGCCGATCAGCATGCCGTGCGGGCCCATGCCGCCCTGGGCGGACTCCTTGAGGTCGAGGTCGACGGGGCGTCCGTCGGGTCCGAGGCCGAGCGGGACGCGCAGCCGCTGCGGGATGCCGCGCTGGCCCCAGAGCTCCTCGACGTCGAGGGCGTACAGGTCGGGGATGCCGAGCAGGGCGGTGAGGTCGAAGTCGGTGGCGAGCGGTTCGGCGGCGTCGACGCCGTCGGCGATGCGGTAGCGGGCGAGCAGGGCGGCGAGGCGGGTCGCGGCGGGCAGGGTGAGCGCGTCGGGTCGGCCGAGGTCGGTGACGACGTCCTTGCGGTTGCGGTCGGAGCCGACCATGGTGAGCCGGCCGACCTCGATCCGCAGCCGCAGGGTGGCGCGGGCGGGGCCCCACTCCAGGCTGTCGGAGAGGTCGATCAGGACGGCGTTGCGGTAGCCGGTGAGTGCGGCGCGGCTGCCGGTGTGCGCGCCGGGGCCGTCGAGGACCAGGACGGTGAAGGGCTCGTCGCGGTCGGGTACGGCGTCCGGTTCGAAGCCCGGGCGGCCGGTGAACTCCTCGCCGAGCAGCTGCTCGACCTCGCCGAGGCTGCCCGCGACCAGTCGGACCGGGCCGGCGCCGTCGGTGTCGGTCGGGTGCAGGGCGTGCGGCAGCCACTTGGCCCACTCCCAGTCGGCCCGCCGTTCGGCGTCGGTGACGACGGCGATGCTCAGCTCGTCCGGGCCGTGTACGGCGGCGAGTTGGGCGAGCACGGCCCGCACCAGGGCGCGGGCGGCCTCGGGGTCGTCGGAGCGCAGCAGCAGGTGGGCGAAGCCGCGCAGGTGGATGGCCATCGGCTGGTCGGCGACCGTCCCGTAGGCGTGGATGAAGCGGCGCAGCGCGTGGGCGCAGAGCGGTTCCAGGTCCTCGACGGGCTTGGTGGCGAGCGGTGCGAGCGGGGTGGCCAGGCGCTGGGCGCCGACGCCGATCCGGACGTCGCTGAAGTCGGGGTGGGCAGCCCGGCGCTCCCACAGCCGGCTGGTGCCGACCAGCGACCACAGCTCGTCCGGCGCGGGGTGGCGCCAGGTGAGGGCCTGCCGCTGGGCGTCGATCGAGCGGCGCACCTGGCGGCGCATCTGGGAGAGGTAGCGCAGGTAGTCGCGGCGTTCGGCGCGCAGCTGCTGCTTGCGGTCGCTGGAGCCGCGGATCAGCTGGGTGAGCAGCATGCCGACGGCGGACAGCGCCATCATGCCGACCGCGACGTAGCTGAGCGCGCCGCCGCCGCCTTCGCCGCCACCGCCGGGGTGCAGGAACATGAAGACCATCGACAGCGAGCCGAGCGCCATCGGGGCCATGCTGATCACGCTCGCCATGCCGCTCTGCTTCTCCGGCAGACCCGGCGGCTCCTGCAGCTGGATCTCGCCGTCCGGCATCTCGGGCCCCGGACGCCGGGGCGTCCGCTTGACCAGCACCACGCTCACTCAGGGCTCCTCACTGCGACCGGCTCTTCACGCCACGGGCTCCCCATTGCGACGCCGTCCCCTCTGGCTGACGGACGGTACGGCGCCCGGGGTTCAACGGCGGGTTGAACGCGGCGCGCCGGGCGGGCCGTTCATCCGGGCGGAGAAGGCAGCACACCACCGAGCCGGAGGACAGGCGTGAGCAGCAGTGTCGTCGCAGGATTGTGCCGATTGAGGTTCCATGCGCCGGGGGCGGTCTTCGAACTGGCCGTCCCCGCCGACGTACCGCTGGCCGACCTGCTGCCCGCCATCCTCGGCCACGCCGGGCCCGACCTCGCCGAGGAGGGGCTGGAGCACGGCGGCTGGGTGCTGCAGCGCCTCGGCGAGGACCCGCTGGACGAGGAGCGGAGCGCCGAGGCGCTGGGCCTGCACGACGGCGACGCGCTGTACCTGCGGGCACGCCACGAGGCGCTGCCGCCGGTGCACTTCGACGACCTGGTGGACGGCGTCGCCACCGGCATGCACGAGCGCGGCGACACCTGGCGCCCGGGCCTGACCCGGATCCTCTCGCTGGCCCTGGCGGTGACCGCGCTCGCGGCGGGCTGGGTGCTGCTGGCGCTGCCCGGCCCGGCCGCCCCGCGCGAGGCCGCGGCGGCCGCGGTCGCGCTCCTGCTGCTGCTCGGCGCGACCAGCGCCTCCCGGGCGATGGCCGACGCGGGCGCGGGCGCCGCGCTGGGCGCCGCGGCCGTGCCGTACCTGGCGCTGGCCTCGCTGCTGCTGCCGAACGGGCCGAGCGGCGACGACCTGCTCGGTGCCCGGGTGCTGGCGGCGTCCTCGGCCGGGGCCGGGGCGGCGGTGCTGGCCCTGGCGGCGGTCGGCGCGGCGGCGCCGCTGTTCCTCGGGGTGGCGCTGGTCGCGCTGCTCGGGGTGCTGTCGGGGGTGCTGGTGCTCGCCGGGCTGACGCTCGCCAAGCTGGTGGCGGTGCTCGCGGTGGTGGCGGTCCTGGTGGGTGCGTTCGTGCCGTCGACGGCCTTCCGGCTGTCCGGGCTGCGGCTGCCGATGCTGCCGCGCAACGCGGAGGAGCTGCAGGAGAACATCGAGCCGGTCCCGGCCGCCGCGGTGCTGCCCCGCGCGCTGGTCGCCGACGACTACCTGATGGCCCTGCACGCCGCCATCGGCGCGGTCTGTGCGGCCTGCCTGGCCGTCCTGCCCTTCGCGGACGGCTGGGCCGGCCCGGCCGAGGCCGGCACCCTGAGCCTGCTGCTCCTGCTGCACGGCCGGGCCGTCGGCAGCATCCGCCAGCGCCTGACCATCCTGCTGCCCGGCGTGCTCGGGGCGCTCGTCGTGCTCGCCCGGGCCACCGCCACCGCCTCGGCGACCGGGCGCCTCGCCCTGGTGGGCGGCCTGCTGGCGCTGGCCGTCGCCCTCCTGGTCGCCGCCTGGACGGTGCCCGGCCGCCGCCTGCTCCCCTACTGGGGCCGGATCGCCGACATCCTGCACACCCTGTGCGCGCTCGCGCTGCTGCCGCTGGCCCTCCAGGCCTGCGGCGTCTACCACACGCTGCGCGGGCTCGCGGGCTGAGCCGGACGGCGAGAGGGCCCGCCACCGTGACGGTGGCGGGCCCTCTCGCCGTCCCCCGGCCGGGTGGCTCAGTCGAACGGGCGCAGCGGGTGCACCGGCTCCCCCGCGCGCTCGCGGGCGTCGAGGGCGGACCAGAGGGCACCCGGCTCCAGCCGCATGGCCGCCGGGGCACCGGGGTTGACCACGATCCCGAGGCCCGGCGGCAGCCGTTCCAGCAGCGTGCCGGGCCCGATCACCGCGTGGTCGGGGTTCCCCGCGGCGTCCAGCCAGGACCGCGCGGAGTACACCACCACCGCCGGCTTCCCGTCCGGGAGCCCGAACCCGCCGACGCCGCCGAACTCGTCCAGCAGCACGGCGAACCGGGCGGCGGCCAGCGCGCGGTAGACGTCCTCGGCCGGCCCGTACCCGGTCGCGGCCAGCTGGACGGCCGCGTCCACCGGGTCGGTCGGCGCCGGCCACTCGCGCGCCAGCGGCGAGGGACGGTACTCCCCGTTCTCCGCGAACTCCTCGACGGTGCCGTCCTCCCCCGCGCGCCACCGCCCGATCACCGCCCAGTCCGGCGGCTCCCCCTCGCCCTGCCAGTGCGGGTCGACCAGTCCGATCCACTGCCCGGGCGCGGCCCTGGCCGCGGCCAGGATCCGCTCGGGTACCGGCCCCGGGCCCGCGTCGGGTGCGGGCGGCGCGGGTACGGGTGTCGGCTCGGCTCGGTCCTGGTCGGAAGCGGTCATCGTGGTCCTCTCGGTCGGTGGTGGCCGGCACTGCGCGTCCCGCTACTCGTAGTCGTCGTCGGAGAGCGGGGGCGGGTCGTCCAGCCTGCCGTAGACGATCCACTGGCTCTCCGGCGGCACCGTCTCCTCCCCGCCGTCCATCGGCTGGTTCCACTGCACGGCCGGCGGGATGATCCTGATGGGTGTCCAGTACATCCCGCTGCCGAAGAGGATCTCCAGTTCCTCCGGGCTCTCCGAGATCGCCGGCAGGAAGGCTCCCCGGGTGTTCTCGGGCACGAGCAGGTGCATCTGGATCAGCCGGCTGGCGAAGGACGGGTGCAGGTGCTCGCCCACCGTGGCGGAGATGTAGGTGGGTTCATGGACGAACTCACCGACCCGCAGCACCCGCGGGTGCTCCCAGTTCCCCACGAACGGCGCGCCCCGGCTCACCAGGAGCGGCGCCGTCACCGGGCAGAGCCCGATCGCGTCGTCGATGGCCGCGATGTGGTCCAGGATGGCCTGGCCGTTCGGCCGGGCGGCGATGTCCGCGTCCGGGTTCGTGTCCAGTTCCCACTGGGTTTCCTTGATCTGGTAGTACGAGAGCTCGTTGGCCGCGCTGCCGTCGCCGTCCTCGCTGGGCTGCGTGTAGAACTCCAGCGCGGCCTTGAGCTGAGGTTCCAGCTCCGCGACGAGGTCCGTCATCTGCCGCAGCGCGGCGTTCCGGACGGCGACCGCTTGCGGGTGCTGGGAGACCGTCATGTGGAACTCCAGCTGCGCGTACCGCACCTGGAAGTCGCGGGGCATCGCGGCGAAGTGGTTCTGGGCCAGCTGCCAGCCGCCGCTCTGCGCGAAGAAGGCCTCGGCGGCCTGGGTGGCGGTCGCACCGGCCTGCGGCCAGTTCGCCGGGTTGAGCCACCCTGCGGCCGGCGGCATGTGCTGGCCGACCGGCGGCGGCACGGCGCTGTTGTCCGAGTCCGACCCCACCGTGAGGTCGTTCAGCACGTTCGCGATGTCGTCGGCCGAGTGGTCGCTCGCCGAGTCGCCGTCGGTGGAGGAGTCGCTGTCGGTCGAGGAGTCGCTGTCGTCCGGGTGCTCGACCGCGTGCTCGACCGCGTACTCGGCGTCCGTGTGCTCGGCCTCCGCGTGTGTGCCCGCCTCCTCCGCGTCGGCGGCCAGCACCCGCTCCCGCATCCGTTCGACCTGGTCGAAGTCCCGGTGGCTGGGCCAGTAGGCCTCGTTCGGGATGAAGGTGACCTCTTGGGCGTAGACACCGGTCGCCGGGTCCAGGGAGACGTCCTCCACCAGCTCGACGCCCACGATGTACTGCGGGTCGATGCCGCCGGGGAACGCGACCTCGTCCTCCAGCTCCGCGAGGCCCGAGTGCTCCAGCGTGGCCCGGACGTCGATGCCGCCCGGCGCGTCGGTCACGTAGCGGCGGTGCGTGCCCCAGTCCACGTGCTGGGCCCGGTCGGAGCGCGTGGTGCTCACGAAGGACGACGCCTCGTTGTTCCCCACGTAGTCCCGCAGGTCGACGTGGCGGTTCTCCTGCCTCGGCGCCAGCCCGTGCTCGAAGACGTGCTCGTAGTCCTCCATGCCCGGCCGCTGCCGCTCCCAGCGGTACAGGAGGCCGAGGTCGTGGCGCCACACCGGCGTGGTGCTCTGCTCGGCCAGCAGCTCGCCCAGGTTGACGTCCCGGCTGGTCGCGATGGGTGGGTTGGGCAGCTCCGGGCCTACCAGCGCGTCCTGTTGCGGTGGCACCGCGTACCGGGGCGGTTCGAGGTCGGGATCCATCCGGACGCCCTGGGCGCCGAGGACGTCGGCCAGCAGGCGGTACTCGGGTTCCTGCGGCTGCCCGTCCTGGTGGTGGACCGCCTGGGGCTGCACCTGGTGGACCAGGTTCCCGTCCACGTCGTAGTGGAACTCCCGGCCGTCCGGAAGGTAGTGGATCTCACCTCCGTGAGCGGGGTAGTGGATCTGCACGTGGTCGGGGAAGACATGGGTCTCCGAACCGTCCGAGTAGCGGTGGACCTCACGGTCCTGGTGCTGCTCGGACGCCACCAGGACGACCTGCTCCTGGCCGTCGGCGTGCCCGGCGTGGTCGCCGTACTCGCCGTTCCACATGTTGTCCAGCGCGTCATCCGGGTGCCGCGGCCCGGCGCCCCGGTCGCCGGGCGGGCGGACGGACAGGGGGCCGGACGGCGGTGTCGCGCCCGGGCTGTCGCCGGCGGGGTCCGGGTGGAAGGTCCGGAACAGCCCCGCCGATCCGTCCGGAGCGGCCTTGACGTACAGCCTGGCGGTCGACGGACCGTCGGGGCCTGCGGGCCTGCCGCTGACGCCGGTGCGGCCGGTCGGGGCGTGGACGGGCAGCCCGGTCTGCCGGGCGACGGCCTGGGCGTGCTCGGCGGACTCGCAGCTGACCAGCGCGATGGAGGCCGGTTTGCCGTTCACCGTGTCCTGTGCGTCGGCGGTCTTCCGGGCCAGGTCGGCGAGCTTGCGCTTGAGCAGCCCGCCGACCTCGGTGCCGCTGACGCCGTGGGCCTTGGTGCCGTCGGCCAGCGGGAGGTCGAACCCGTGCGGTCCGGCGTGGGCGGCGAAGAAGTAGGTGTGCTCCCCGTCCCACGGCACCCGCTGGGGCGTACCGGTGACGAGGCCGTCGGCCGTGCGGGGTACGAAGGTGGTGACCTCGCTCAGCTCGGGGTAGAGCTGGGCCCTGGACGCCCAGTCGGCGTCGTCGAACAGCGCCTGTCCGCGTTCCTGACCGGAGGCGTCGGTGATCGGGTGCGTGCGCAGCTGCCCGTCGGGAACGGTCCGGCCGTCGTTCAGCCGTACTCCGCCGGACGGCGGCGCGGGCTGCTCGGTGTGGTCGGTGCCGGCGCCCGGCCGCCGGGCCGGGGCTTCGGTGGCGGTGTTGTCCGACTCCTCGGCGGGCACCTCCCGCGCCCTGAGCCGGACGTAGGTGACGCCGTCGTCCGTCCGGGTGGACGTGCGCTCGGTGACCTGCATCCGGGCGCCGGGCAGGAAGAGGACCTCGTCCTCCTCCATGTGCGAGGAGAACGGCGCGATGTCGCGGCCGTTGAGGCCGGTCGCGTCCAGTTCCAGCAGGACCCGGTACTCGTCCTCGCCGTCGTACTTCTTCATGAAGCCCAGCGAGGTGCCCTCGTTGGTGCTGAAGCTCGCGAACGTCCGGTGCTGGATGACGTCGCCGCCGTACTCCGGACCGGGAGGCCGGCCGGTCGGCTTCGACGGGTCCTCCAGCGTGCCGTCGCCGCGGAACAGCTTCCCCTGCGCCGCGGGCAGCAGCTTCAGGGCGTCCGCCAGCAGGTGGCTGTGCAGCGCCATCTCGTGCTGGATGCCGGCCAGCTGCTCGTCGGTCAGGGAGTCGGCGAGGCGCCACGGGTCGGTCCGCTCCCGCATGCCCTCGGCCAGCTGCGGAAGCGCCGTGATCGACTGCGGCAGGGCGGTGCTCTCGTCCCCGTAGCGCTTGGCGATCAGCGCCGCGATCTTTCCCCGGAGCGCGGGGACGGCCCCGGCGCCCGGGTTCTTGAGCAGCACGTTGAGCAGCGAGTAGGCCGGCCCGGTGTAGCTGTAGAGCGCCACGAAGTGGGCGTGGCCGAGCAGGTCGGTCACGGCCTTGGGGTTCTCGACGCCGTTGCGGGTCATCCAGTCCTGGTAGGCCTTCACGCCGGGCGCGGGGGCGGGCTCGGTCTCCGCCAGCATGTCCCGGCGGTTCGCCGTCTCCTGGAGGACCGCCTCGTCGACCTCCTTCGAGGTCAGGGCCCACTCCAGGTAGGTGCGCTCGTGCGGCAGCCCGACCGTGAGCGTCTCCGGCGCGGGGTGCTCGGAGACCGGCCCGATCGGCCCCTCCCAGCCCTCCACCGGCGGGCGCAGCTCGAACAGCGGCACCCCCGGCAGGTTCCGGTACAGCTCGGCGCCGTCGGCGTATTCGTGGTCGGGGAACGCCCCGGCGAGCCGCATGCCCGCCACCACCTCGTGCAGCGAGTGCTCGCCGCCCGTCAGCAGGGACGCGTACAGGGCCCGCGCGAACGGCTCGTGCCCGGTTCCGCCGAGCCGCAGGTACGCGTGCATGGCGTCGGCCGCGGCCCGGGACACCCCGGAGACCGTCCGGATGCCCCGGCCCGCGAGGTCGGCGTGCCAGGCGGCGTCGGCCTGCGGGACCTCGGGGCGGCCGGCCGTGAACCGCGGGTCGCCGGCGGCCCGCTCCCGGAACGCCTGCATCACCTCGTGCAGGCTCCCGTTGGCGACCAGGTCGGCGTACTCCGCCGTGCCGCTCTCCTCGGCCAGCTTCCGCAGCGCCTCGCGGGCCTCGTGGAGCGCCCGGGGGTCGCTCGCCGTCCACTCCCCGAGCTGCCGCTCGAAGTCCTCCGTGTGGTGCCGGTACCGCGGCTCGTCGAAGACCGCGTGCCGTACGGCCACTGCCGTGGGTGGCGGCTGCGGGTCGAGGTGCAGCGCGGAGAAGGAGGACGCGACGTCGTGGAGCTGCTGCTGGTCGGGGACCGGTCCGCCGGTCTCCGACTCCGCGACGGAATGCTCCCCGGTGGCGTGCTGCTGGTCGGGGACCAAGGTGTCGGCGCCGAACTTCACCGCGCCGGCGAGCGGGCCGCGCACGCGGTGCTCCTGGACGGTCGGGTACTCGGCCCTGCCGTCGTCGCCCGCCAGGTAGGCGCCGAGCAGTTCGGTCGGGGTGTTCCTGGCGATGCGCAGCCAGTTGCCGCCGGGGACGATCACCGGCCTGCCGCTCGCGGTCACGCCGACGCCGGAGGAGACCACCAGGTGGCCCGGTCGACCGGTGTCCACGGTGCCGTCCGGATGGCGCGCCTGGGCGAACCAGACCCGGCCGTCGGCGGCGTAGGCCACCGCCTCGGTCAGGCCGCCGTCCCACACGTACTGCATGACCTCGCGCACGTACTCCTGGTCCGGCCGGGAGTTGAGGTCGCAGCCCACGAAGCGCAGCGGCTTCACGCCGTCCCAGGCGTCGTCGGCGCGGAGCTTGAGCAGCCCGCGCGCGATGTCCGCGGGCGCGACGGTGACGTGGTCCAGCACCGGCACGCCGTCGGAGGTGTGCATGGCGAGGGTGAGGTAGTCGTCCGCGTGCGGGAAGTGCGGGAACACCGACTCGGTGAGCGCGCGCCAGTCGTCGCCCCGGGCGCCCACCCAGTAGAAGTCGGGCCGGTCCAGCGGGAGCAGTTCGGAGGCCGGGGCGTTCCCGGGGTCGCGCCAGGCGTGCTCCAGCGCGGCGACGGTCACCGCGTGGCCCGGGCGCTTGAGCCCGTCGACCAGCGTGACCAGGTGTTCCAGGTCGGCCGCCGCGACCTCGTCGCCGTTCGACCCGCGCAGCTTCCGGACGTAGTCCTCCAGGTGCGTCCGGGTGACCGGGTGGCCCGTCGGCACGGACAGGGCCTCGCGGACCAGGTCGGCGGTGCGGCGCACGCGGGTCAGACCGTCCAGGGTGATCCGGTCCGCGCCCCGCAGCTCCTGGGCGAGCTTCGCGGTGTGCCAGGCGTTCGTGCTCGCCTCGCGGCGGGCCGCCTCGCCCGACAGCAGCTCGGTGAACCGGCCGGGGAGCGGGCGCCGGTGGTCCGCGCCGATGTGCTCGGCCAGCGGCCACAGGTCCTCGTGGGTGCGCAGCTTCGGGATGTTGGCCAGCTCGGCCAGCGTCTGGTGCAGCCGCAGGTCCTCGGTGGTCGCCTTCGGGAACGCCTCCGGTGCGGACCGCTCGGTGAGGTCGATCCGCTCGTAGCTCTGCCGGGAGGCCGGGTCGTAGACGATCTTCCGGGCGGTGAGGTCGAAGGTGCTGCCCGGACGGATGAGGACCTCGTCCTCGCCCTGCTTCTCCGAGAACGGCTGGATGTCGAAGGCGCTGCCGCCGCCGTCCACCGCGTAGTGGACCAGGGCGGGGTGGGTGATCGCGAGCTGCTCGCGGGTCTGCATGAAGTTCCGCGCGACCCGTTCGCTGGTGCTGGTGCTGACGAAGTCGCGGTTGCGGTAGGTCGAACCCGCGTAGGTGGGCGACAGCCGGCTGCCGAGCGAGTTCAGCGGGCCCACCACCCGCTCCCCGCGCCAGAGTTCCCCGCTCCACGTGGGCAGCTTGGCCAGCGCCTCGTCCAGCAGCTCGGTGTGCACGAGGAGCTCGCGCTCGATCCTGGGGAGCTGCTGCTTCACGGCGGGCCGCAGGGCCGCCCAGTCCTCGTCGGAGCGGTCGCGTGGCGCCCGGCTGAGCAGCGGCGCGAGCACCGGGTCGTGCCTGAGGATGGACGGCAGGAGGCTCGGGTGCCGGTTGTCCAGCAGCTGGTTGATCTGGTACTCCAGCGCGGTCCGCCGGCTGAGCGGACCGAACCGCAGCATCACGTTGATCAGCGCGTGCGTGGGACCGCTGTAGAACGCCAGCGCGTCGAAGTGTGCGGGGGTCAGCCGGTCGAGCACCTCGTGCGCGGTCAGATGGTTACGGTCCAGCCAGTCGACCACTCGCTGCGAGACCTCGGACTCGCCGTCCCGGACGGCCTCGAACGCGGCCCGGTTCGCGGCCGAGGCCCTCCTCGTCGGCTCGTCGGACCAGCCGTTCTCGGCGCGTGGCTTGGCGAGCAGCTCGTGGTAGGCCGCCTCGTGCGGCAGCATGCCGTACTCGCCGAGCTCGGCACGGACCCGGTGCTGCGGGATGCCCGGGACGTGCTGGTACATCGAGGACACGTCGCCCAGCGCGTGCGTCGGGATCGGGGGCAGCTCGCCCACCAGTTGCGCGCCCTTGAGGATCTCGTACAGCGAGTGGTCGCCCAGCGGCAGCATCCAGCCGGTCAGGGCCAGCAGCATGTCCTGCGGTTCGCTGTCGTGGACCTTGAGCAGCCGGAAGCCGTTCAGCATCTTCGCCGTGGTGGCCGAGTTGCCGGTGCTGACCGGCATGTTCTTGCCGAGGTGGGTGTCGCCGTACCAGGCGGACTTCTCGTTGACGGTGTTGAGTGAGCGGCCGGACTTCCAGGCCAGCGGCCCCGCGCCGCCGTCGTGCCCCTGGAACGCCAGTTCCCTGGTGCTCAGCGGCATGCCGCGCTCGGCCAGGTGCGTCGCCGTCAGGTCGTTCAGCGGCACCTCGCGCGGCTGCCGGGCCTTCAGGCTGGCCAGGTACTCCGCGCCGGCCTTGAGCGGCTCCGCGCCCTGCTTGATCACGGTGCCGGTGCCGAAGTGGTCCTTGGTGAACATCGACTCCAGGCCGGGCACCTTCCCGAGGAACGCGCGCAGACCGCCGTTGAGGAAGTCCGCCTGGGTCTTCAGTACGCGCAGGTCCAGGCCCATCGCCTCGGCGCGGGCGGAGTCCCCGGTCTCCAGCAGCGCCTGCAGCACCTTCTTCAGGCCGTGGTCGGAGTCGTTGACGTAGGCCGCGTTGTAGAACGCGGTCATCAGTTCGCGGGTGTTGCCGGTGCGCATCATCGTCCGGAACTCGGCCAGGGTGAGGTCCACGCCGACCTGGCCGGCGGAGCTCTTCTCGTCCTTGAGGAAGACCTTGTAGAGCTCGCCCTCGGCGACCGTCGGGTGGGCGGCCCGCAAGGCGTCGTAGAGCCGCTGTACGGCGTTGCGGGCCGCGGCCTGCGCCTTGGGGTGGCCGTAGGCGAGGGCGCCCAGCTTGGCCTCGAAGGCCACCGCCCGCCGCTTGTGCTCCGGGGTGGCGTGGAGCTCGTGCTTGGGACCGGTGCCCAGGGGCTGCAGGCCACGGCGATCGGTGATCGGGTGGTCCGGCGTGACCTCGGCCAGCGGATGCGGGTCGTGCAGCTGCGGGCCGTGGACGGCGACGACCTGGACGACGGGACCGTGCGCGCCCGCGCCGTCGTTCACCGGCGCGGCGTTCTCGTGCTGCGGCCCGGCGTTCTCGTGCGGGGGCGCGGCGTTCTCGTGCTGCGGCCCGGTGGGCGGGGTCTCGCCGTTGCGGGGCACCCGGAGGTGCAGCCATTCGCCGCCCGGTTCCACCCGGGGCCGGCCGCCGGCGTCCCAGCCGACGTCCCGGCTGACCACCAGGTGCGTACGGCCCTGGTGCGAGGCCACCCAGAGCTTGCCGTTGGTGACGAACGCGTCCAGTTCCGCGTCCGGGAGCCGTTCGCGCAGTGAGGTCAGCACCTGCTCGACGTAGGCGCGGGCGTCGCAGGCGGCGAACCGCAGCGGCCGCCCGTCCCACTCCCCGCTGCGGTGGAGCTCGGCCAGCCGGTCGGCCAGGGCGTCCGGGTGCAGGGTCCCGCCGTTCCAGCCGGGCGCCCCGTCCTCGGTGACGGCGTGGTAGGCGATGGTGAAGTAACGCGGGTCGTCCTGGATCCGGCGCACGTTCCGCTCGACCTGCTCGCGCGTGGCGGGACCGGCCGTCGGGTCGTGCAGCACGTGCACGCCGCCGTCGTGGTGCGGGGTCAGCGCGCGGGCCACCTGGACCGCGAGCGGGAGGGCCTGCGGCAGGGCGTGGCCGCCGGGGTGTTCGGGCGTGAACTGCGTCCAGTGGTCGGCGGGTGAGAGGCCGAGGGTGGTGTGGGCGTGCGGGATCTCCAGCTCGATCGGCACCAGACCGGCCGCCGACCGGTCGCCGCCGAGCTGCCGCACCACGGTGGTGTCGCCGTTGCGGAGGTCCAGTTCGACCTTGACGTAGCCGGTGTAACGGGCCATCGGGGTGGCCGCCTTGGCGTTGGCCACGGTGCGGCCACCGGCCTCGGTGACCACGCCCAGACGCTGCCGGTGGGTGCCCCCGCCCAGCACCGAGGCGGTGCCCTCGACCTTGCCCCCGAGGTCGCCCTGGGCACCGGCCTGCGCCCGGACGTTCCACTGCCGCCCGGTCAGCTGCGTGCTCCGGTGTCCGCCGCCCGACTCGTTCGCCGGGCTGAGCGCCGCCGCGGCGTTGTCCCCGTGGTACTCCAGCTGGACGAGGGACAGCCGGACGGTCACCTCGGCGTCGTCGACGAACCAGCGCCGGCCGACCGACGGGGTGGCGACCGGCCTCTGCTGTCCGGCCGGCCCGGTCGCCGGGGCCAGCAGCGAGGAGAGCTGGGCGTGGCTCAGGCCCGCGGTGACCATGGGCTCCAGCCGCTTCCAGGTGCCCTCGCCGAAGAACCGCGGGCCCTCGATCCGGAGCAGGCTCCGCAGGCCCGAGGTGTCGCCGGCCCAGCGCAGCACGTCCCCCGGGCGCAGGCCGGAGGTGAACACCTCGGCCGGCGGCACCCGCAGCTCCCGCGCGGCGACCACGCCCTGCCGCCGCCCCCGCAGGGTGGGTCCGTCGGCGGCGCGGTCGCGTTCGGTCAGCACGTCGGCGTGGATGACGGTCTCCGAGACCGTACGGCGCAGCCGCCACTGCGGGACGACGGCGTTCCCGGCCTCGGTCAGGCTGTGGACGGCCGCGCGCAGCCCGGACCGCGGCGGCTGGACGGGGGTCGGCACCGGCCTCCCGTCGCCGGGCAGTTGCAGCGCGGGCCGGCGCTCCATCACCACGGACAGCCGGATGTCGGCCCGGTGCGCCTCGGCCGCGACCTTGGACTTGACGGCCGTTCCGGTCACCAGGACGTCCCGGCGGTGCTCCAGCGCGTCCTGCCGGCGGGTGTGGGTGACGCCGCCGCCGGCCACCACGGCCACGCCGGTGCCCAGCGGGTCGGTCGTCGCCAGCACGGTGACGCCGACCGAGTTCGCGTGCCCGCTGCCGGAGTTGGTGCCGACCTCGGAGCTGGTGAAGGCGGTCTGCGCGCCGGCGCCGATGTTGAACTCGACCTGGGCGGCGTCGCCGGACTTGGTGATCCGGTCCACCGAGGCGGTGATCCGCACGGTGCTGCGGCCGTGCGTCAGGACGATCTCGTGGCCGGAGGTCATCGGCTTCAGCAGCGGGTGCAGCCGGTCGAAGTCGAGGGCTTCGAGGAGCTTGGCCTTCATCCCCGTCCAGTCCCGGCCGAGGACCGCCTTGCCCCGGTCCTCCAGGCTCGCGACCACCCGGGAGACCGCGCCCGGCCCGCTGTGCACCAGGCCGTTCCCGGCGTCGAGGAGGACCCGGGTGACGATGTCGGAGGAGCCGATCCGCTGGTCCGGCAGGTGCCGGACGGGCGGGCCGTCGTTCACCGGCGGCCGGACCACCTCGCGGTGCGGCGCGGCGATCACGACGGGTGTCGGAACGGTGGTCTCGGCGAGCGACCGCTGGAGCGGGCCGGGGGCGAACCGGATCGTGAACGCGGCGTCGCCGTCGAAGAGTTCGGCTGTCTCGGTGCTCTTGCCGCGGCTGTTGGTGCCGCCGGTGCGCTCGATGGTGAGGCCCCGGACGCTGTCCCGGGTGTGGGCGTACTCGCCGGTGACGCTCACGTGCGGGACGGTGCCCTTGAGCGAGAGGCCGCCGCGCCAGCGGCTCATCCGGTCCCAGCTGTAGCCGATCGTGGTGCGCTGCTGGCTGCCGAGCTCGAACTCGAACCCGTTCACCGTGCGCCGGTGCCGCAGGGCCAGCGGGGCGACGGTGACCTCCACCGTGCCCTTCCAGTTCCCGGTGTCCACGGACAGCCTGATCCCGCCGCCCCGGCTGAGCCGGGACAGCGAGGCGGTCAGGCCGGCCGTGTCGAGCTGCGCGGCGAGCCGGGCCGAGGCCCGGGCGCTCACCGGGCCGGCCGTTGCGAGGACGCGCTCGACCTCGCCCAGCACGCTCGGGCCGCGCCGGCCGACGCTCAGCACCACGTCGGAGTGGCCGAGCCGGTCGGGGACGCGCAGGTGCGCGGGGGGCTGCCCGGTGGCCTGCGGCCGGACCGGCGGCTGCGGCTGCGCCTCGTCCAGGCGCGGGGGCGCCGCCCCGTCGAAGGGGTTGGCGATGACCCGGCTGTTACGGGCCCGGGGCTCGGTGTGCGCCTGCTCCATGCTCAACGAGGCGTCCAGCCGGACCGGGTCGCCGTGCGGCTTCCCGTTCACCGTCAGGTGCAGCTCGAAGGTCGCGTCATAGAGCACCTGGGCGCTGCGGTACTTGCCGTTCGCGTAGCTCTTGGCCGAGTCGCCGCCCCGCCAGCCGTCCCGGTCGCGCACCTCGTGGGTGACCGTGGCGGTGCCCTGGAGCGAGTCCTGGAACGGCTTGCCGTTCTCGTCCAGGACGTTCTCCCGGGTGTGCACCGGCCCCTTGCCGAAGCCCTGCGCCGTGATGTTGCGGCTGTCGGAGTTCAGGAACCGCTGCGACGCGAAGGTGGTGCTCTCCCGGACCGGGTTGAGGTCCGCCGAGTCCTGCTCCCGACGGTAGGTCAGCGTGGTGACGTGCGCGGTGACGCCGATGCCCAGCTTGCTCAGCGCGCCGAGCGTGACCGCCGGGGTCCGCAGCGGGACGTCGTGCGTCATGCCGACCAGGTGGGCGCCGACGGCGGCCTGCGAGAACGCCCGCAGGACGTCCTGCCGGACCGCGCGCCAGGCCTTCTCGCCCAGCTGGACACGGCCGATCTCGTCCAGCCGCGCGTGCAGCGGGGCGACGCTGTGCACGTCGCGGACGACCGTGGTGACGGGCAGCCCGGTGTACCCGGCCGCGCCGGGCCAGATGCCGGTCGGCGGGTGCGGGACCGGGGTGCCGGGCGGCAGCGCCGTGGACTCCCGGTGCGCGACGGGACCCGCCTGCCCCTGGTCCGTGTGGGCGGGGGCCTGGACGGTCTCCGAGCGGTCGACGACCACCCGGAACCCGAGCCCCGCGTCGACCGAGCGGGCCTGGACGGGCCGCAGCCCGCTGCGGCGGGCGCCGAACTCGATCTCGATCCGCGCCTCGCCCTCGAACACCACCGCCGTGGACTTGACCTTGGTGCCCAGCCCCAGGTCGTCGCCCCCACCGTGCAGCCCGACCTTCTCCCGGCCGGTCCTGGCACCCGCGCCGGCTCCGCCGCCGCCGTTCTTGGCCGAGCCGGTCGCGCTGAGCGGCAGCGGGAACTGCCACCCCGAGCTCCTGGTGTTCTGCTCGACGTGCGTGCGGGAGGTGCCGGTGGCGATGTTGAACTCGGTGGTCGGCAGGTCCGCCGTCTGCCCGATCCGGTGGATCCGGGCGTTCTTCAGGGTGAGGGCGGTCGTGGGACCGAGGGGGACGTCCAGCTCGATGGTGCGGGTCTCGCCCGACATCAGAGCCTTGAGGTCCTGGTGCAGCGTGTTGAGGTCGACCTCCTCGAGCAGCTTGGCCTTCAGCGCGGGCCAGTCGCCGCCGAAGTGCTCGGCCGCCTGCTCCTCGAAGCCGGCGATGAACTCGGTCATGCCCTTGGCGCCGGGCCGGGGCGCGTTCAGCTCGTTGAGCTGGACCCCGTCCGCGGTCACGACGGGCGCCTCCCGGTGCGGCAGCGCCCAGACGTCGGTGACGACGTGCGGGCCGGCCAGCCGCCCGCCCTCGCGCGAGCCGGGCGGCGGCAGCAGCAGCGGTCCGTCGAGCGGCCGCGGCGCACCGGTCTCCCGGAGCGGGACGGCGACCCGGGCCGTCACGTCCACCGGCCCGATCCGCTGCGGCAGTGCCTCGCGGGGCACCTCGGCGCCGTGATGGGTGAGGTTCAGGAAGTCCACCGTCAGGCGGAACTCGGTGTCGTAGAGGACGGCGGTCTCCACCGTCTTGCCGCGGGCCACCATCCGACTGGCCTGCGCGTCGGTCATCCCCTGCTGCCGGCCGTGCTGGTAGCCGGCGGTCTCGGTGAGGTCGGCGGGCTTGCCGAACTTGAACTTGCCCTGGGCGCCGACGTTCAGCTGCCAGAGCCGGTCCTTGGTCACGCCGACCGAGGTCTGCCGCTCCGAGCCGTACTCGAACTCGAAGTTCTCGGCCGTCCGGACGAAGGTGCCGTGGCCGAGCCCGGCCGCCATCCGCACGGTTCCGGACCAACTGCCCGCCGAGAACGGCACGTCCCACTGCTCGCCCCGGGACAGCGCCGTCAACTTGGCCTGGAGCGTCTCCGCGCCGAACAGGCTCTCGGCGAGCGTCCTGGCCGCCGGCTCCTCGCCGTGCAGCACCCGGCTGAACCGCTGGGTGAGCCGGTCGAGGATCTGCGTACGGGTGCCGCCGAGCCCGATCAGCACGTCCGAGGCGGCCAGGCCGTGCTCGTCGATCCGCGACGGACGGACCGGCGTCACCGGGCCCTGCACGACGTGCTCGCCGTCCGCGTCCACCACGACGTGCCCGGGCTGCAGCACGTCCTCACCGGTGTGCACGGACGCGTCGTCGTGGTGCGACGCGACGTCCTCGTGCACCACCTCGTTCCCGTCGTGGTGCGGCTGGACGTCGTTGCGGGCGAACTTCAGGTCGCCGGACAGTTCCGTGACGACCTGGTCGTGCTCGACCTGCTGGTAGCCGCTCGCGGACAGGTCGAGCACGTCGTTCTCCCGCGGGAGGTTGGCCCCCGGGGCGTAGGGGTGGATCTCGAGCCACCTGCCGCTCCCCTTGGCGATCACCGGGAATCCGTTGGCGTCGAACCCCACCTTGGCCGCCGCCACGAAGGCCCGGCCACCGGTCGGCTGGAGCGGATCGCCGGCGTGCGGCGCCGGGACGGGCGCGAACCAGACGTCCTGCCTGGCGGCCCGGATCTTGATGTCCATGCCCGCGTCGTGAAGCTCCTTCTGAAGGGACCGCAGGTACCCGCCGCTGCCGGCCTCGGCGAGGCGGCACGCGTCGAACTCGATGTTCTTCGTGCCGTCCCAGTGCCCGTCCCGCCGGAGCGACTGGATCATGGCGCGCATGTCCGCGGGGGCGATCCGGTATCCGCCGACCGTGGGGTACGCCTCGTGGTCGGTGTGCACGACGATCCTGAACCAGTCCTTCGACGTGCTGAGGAACCCGAACTCCGGCAGCGCACTGCCGTCCAGCACCCATCCGTGCGTACCGCCGTCACCGTCGACGAGCGGCCGGCCGGGGTCGGACCAGTGCGGAACGGTCATGAGGAGCGGCACGGAGTGCGTCGGCGCTCCGGCCCCGGCGGCGTTCCCCGCGGGCGGGCCCGCGTTCTGCTGCGCCGCGTCCTGCTGCGGGTCCGCTCCGGCCTGGTCCAGCGCGGCGTGGTCGGCCCAGAAGCCCGCCTCGGTCTTGCCGCCGCCGACCGGCAGGGTGTGAAGCGCCGGACCGACGATGCTGCCCTCGTCCACCTCGTCGACCGTGAACTGGGTGGCCTCGCTGTCGAAGTAGGCAGCCGTGCTCTCCGGGGACGCGCCGTACTTCAGCCGGAACCACGTACCGGGGTTGGCGTACACCGTGTCCCCGGCTGCGTTGCTACCGGCCCGCTCGGCGGCGACGACGTGCCAGGTCCCGAAGGCCGTCCGGACGAGCCAGACCTTCCCCCGCGCCGCGAACACGGTGATCCGGTGGTCCATCCGCCACAGGTGCTCGAGGACCTGTTCGGTGAACGGCCGGTGGCCGTCCGCGTGCAGGTCCGTCGCCAACAGGCGCAACGGTGTGCGGGCGGGGTCCCACCCGCCCTCGGTCGTCAGCGCGTAGACGGCGTGCGCGACGTCGGCCGGAGTCAGTGGGGAACCCTTCAGCCGGGGCAGACCGTCAACGGTCGGCATCAGGACGCTGAAGTGGTCCCCCTCGAACTCGCTCGCCCTCAGGGCCCGAACGACGGCCTCGTGGTTCGGGGAGTGCTCACCGAGCACGTGCACGGCGCGTCCGACCGGCTCGGTGGTGACCAGGTTCGCCGCGCCCCAGACCCTCCGGAGCTGCTCCATCGCCGCGCGGTGGTCGGTGTACGTGACGTCCCGGGCGACCGCCACCAGTCGGCGGAGATCGCGCTTGTGCGTCTCGGCGTTCTGGGTCACCTGCAAGGAGAAGCGGTGCAGGTCCTCCAGGGTGACCCGGTGGTCGGGCCGGAGGCGGAGTTCGGTGCGGGCGAGCGTCGCGACCAGCGACACGTCGGTGAGTTCCGCGCGGCTGGTACCGGCCGTCCCGTGCAGGGTGGCGACGATCCTGGCCGTGTCCCAGGCGTGTTCGGTCGCCCGCTGGACCAGGACCGGGTCGGGCGTGCCGGCCCCGGCACCCTCGGCGCCCGGCATTCCCAGGTGGGCGCCGATCGCCTTCGCCAGCGGCCACAGGTCACGGGCGTACCGGACGTCGGTCCCGTTGCCGAGGCGGGCCAGCTCGGACCTCAGCTCCTCGTGGAGCTTCCGGGGCCACTCGGGCGACCCCTCCGACCACTCGAACGGTCGCGGTGCCCCGGTCTCCACCTGGTCGATCCGCTCGTACGGTCCGGTGTACGAGGATCCCCTGCCGAGGTGCGTGGCCGTGAAGACCGCTCCCGGTTTGACCAGGATCTCCTGTTCCTCGAGCAGGAAGCGGGAGAACGGCGTGATGTCGACACCGCTCTCCCCGGCCAGTCGGATCCGGCGGAGGACACGGTGGGCCAGCCAGTACTTGGCGAGGTCCCGGTCGGGCAGCAGGAACCTCTCCGCCGTCTCGATGAGTCGGCTGGTGCTGAGCAGCGCCTCGCTGCTCTGCGTGCTTCCGGCCCTGGCCCGGAGCAGTCTCTCCAGGCCCTCCAGCCGGCCGGGCGCCCACTCGCCGCGATAGACGACCCCGGTCGCGCCCGGCAGCTTGTCCAGCGCCTCCACGATCATCTCGGCGTGGATCCGGAATTCCGTCTTCAGGTCCGGAAGCATCGCCATCGCCAGCCGGTAGGCCTCCGCGGAGTCCTCGGCCGTCCGTAGCTCCGGAGTGGACTTCGCGAGCAGCGGCCCGAGGACCCGGTGGTCCCGGAAGACCGAGGGGAGGCTGCCCACCGGCCCCTTCAGCAGATTGTCGATCTGCTTGCCGAGCGCCTGGTCCAGTGTCACCGCGCCGTCGTGCTTGAGCAGCACGTTGATCAGCGGGTACGCCGTCCCGGTGTAGATGTTGAGGGCCTCGACGTGGGCCAGGCTCAGCCGGGCACGGAGCTGGGTGGGCGTCAGCCCGATGGTGCCCAGCCACTCCCGCTCGTGCGGGAGGAGGTTGGCACCGTTGCCCGCCGTCATGCGCGCCCACACCACGGCCACCTGGTCCAGTTCCGCCTCCTTGTACCCCCCTTGATCGCGCGGCCGGGCGACCAGGTCGTGGTAGGCCGACTCGTGCGGGAGCATCACGGACGCCTGGCGCAGCGTGCCCTCGGGCAGGCCGGGCACGTGCCGGTACATGACGGCCGCCTCGGTCAGCGAGTCGGCGGGCACGGGCGGGAGCTCCTGGGCGAGGTCGGCCCCCTTGAGGATCTCGTAGAGCGTGTGGTCGCCGAGCGGCAGCATCCAGCCGACCAGGGCCAGCAGCATGTCGTCGGGGGAGACCTCGGGGACCTTCAGCGCCTGGAACGCGGTGAGCATCTTGGCCGTCGTGGCCGACAGACCGACACTGAGGTGCAGTCCCTTGTCGTTGCGCGTCTCCCCGTACCACGCCGACGAGGTGTTGAGCTCGTACCGGGAGCTGCCCGTCACCCAGTGGAGGCCGCCGGTCGGACCGGTCACCTGGAAGCTGAGCTCGCGCGGGCTCAGCGGCATGTCCCTGTTGATCGCCACCGCGTCCACCGGGATCGGGACCGGGCGCTCCTTACGGGCTTTGGCGCTGGTCAGGAACTCCATCTGTTCCGTGTAGGGGGCCTTGTGGAAGGTTGCTCCCGTGGCGAAGTAGTCCCTGGCGAAGTAGCTGGCCTTCGTGACCGTGGAGGGCATCCACCGGCTCGGACTGTTGAGGAACTCCAGCCGCTCCGGCACCTGGGAGGTGTCCAGGCCGAGCATGCGCAGTCGGTAGCCGATGTCCGCCGCCGGGCGGTCGGCCAGGTCGTTCAGCAGGTATTTGAGGGAGAGCGGGGCCGTGTCCTTGTTCCCCTGGGCGTAGGAGGCGTTGAAGAACGCGGTCATCAGCTCACGGAGGTTGCCGTCGTCCGCGAGCATCGAGTGGAACTGGTCCAGGGTGAGGTTCTCGCCGACCTGCCCCGCCGAGGTGACGTCCCCGCCCAGGAAGACCTTGTACACCCGCTCACCGGTCGGGTCGGTGTGCGCGAGCTTCAGCACGTCGTACAGCCGGTACACACTGCTGCGCGCGGCCCGCAGGGCCCTCGGGTCGTCGTAGGCGAGCTTGCCGACGGCCTCCTCGAACCTCCGCACGGCGGCGTCGTACTCGGGCCTCGCGTACAGACCCTGCCGTCCGACGCCGAACTCGTGGGCCTCCGGGTCCGGCTTGACGATCGGGTGCTGCGGCTCCGGATGCCCGGGGGCCGGGTGCTCGGGGGCCGGGTGCTCGGGGGCCGTCGGCATCGGAGCGGACTCCTCGCCGGGGTGGCCCTTGACGTGGGTGACCTGCACCTCGGGGTGGTCCGGCGAGGCGGACAGCCGCACCCAGGACCCGCCGCCCTCGACCCGAGGGAGTCCGGCGGCGTCGAAGCCGACCGTGCGGGCGACCACCAACTGGTGCGTGCCGTCGGCCTTCTCGCGGTTCGGCCGCGACCAGAGCGAGCCGCCCGGCGCGTCCACCTGGACCTTCAGCTCCGGCCGCAGCTCCCGCAGCGCGCCGAGGAATCGGGCGGCGTACGAGTCCGCGCCGCCCCGGCCCGCGTCGCAGCCGGCCAGGCGCAACGGACGGCCGTCCCACACTCCCCGGTCGTACAGGTCGAGGGCGGCCCCGGCGAGCTCGTGCGGCGTGACCGGCCGGCCGTTCCGGCTCGGCGCGCCGTCGGGGCCGGTGCCGTGGAACGCGAGGGTGAAGTGGGTGGGGTCGGCCGGGAAGTGGGCGAGCGCCCGCTCGGTGGCCCGGGGGGCGGGCCCGAGGTCGGCCACCCAGTGCACGCCGGGACGGACCTCGGTGATGTGCACGGCGTCGGCGGACTCGTGCGGGGCGACCGGACCGTGGACCACGGTCGGCGCCACGACGGGTGCCTCGACGTGCTCGGTCGGCGCGGGGGTGTCGTCCGCGCTGCGGCCGACCGTCCGGACCGGCTCGGCGGGGGCGACGGGCTCCTCGGGCTCGGTCGTGGTGCGGGGCTCGTTCCCCTCGTGCAGGGGCTCGTTCCCCTCGCGCGCGGGGTCGTTCCCCTCGTGCGGTTCCGCGTCCTCGCGGGTCTCCGGGCGCTCGCGGCGCCCGCCGCCGGACTCGCGCTGGACCGGGGCCAGGACGTCGAGGATCTCGTCGACGGCGCGCTCGCGGCCGCGGTCCTCCGCCTCGTCGAGCCGGGGCTCGTCGGCTCGGGGCTCGTCGTCACGGAGTTCCTCGGGCCGCGTTTCCTCGTCGGCCCGGGGCTCCTCCGGCCGGGGTTCCTCCCGGCGGGCGAAGGCGTCCTCGTGGGTGCGCTCGTGACTGCGCCAGGAGACCTCGTCCAGGTGGGCGAGCTTCCACAGCTCGCGGTAGCGGTCGAAGAACTCGTCGCCGTACTCGCGCTTGAGCGCGGCGGCCCGGTCCTCGGCGAGGACGTGCGGCCGGGCCAGGTCGTCGAAGCCCCGGGCGGCCTCCCGGAGGGCGGGCGCGACCTCCCGTTCGAAGGCGGCGTGCTCGGCCAGTTCCCCGGCCAGCTCGTCCTGGCGCCGGCGCCATTCGTCCCGGCGGGCCGTCAGGTCCTCGCGGGTGCGGAACACCTCGTCGAAGGCGCGGCCGGTCCGGTCGGCGTGGCCCTCGGCCAGCCGCTCGGCGGCGTGCTCCGACAGGCCGCCGTGCGTGCGGGCCGCCACGTCGGCGGTGGTCTCGGCGACGCGGTGGGCCGCCTCGCGGGCGGCCCGGTACATCAGGAGGTCGCGGACGTTGCCGGCGTCGGTGAGGCCCTCGATCGCGCGCCGGAGGGCGTCCGGGCGGTCGGCGTACTCGGTGACCCCGCGGTCCAGGGCCTCGGCGAGATCCCGGGTCACGCCCTCCGTCGCCCGGTGGACGTCACCGGCGGTGACGCCGTACTGCTCGGCGAGAGCACTGTCCTCGGGGTGCAGGTGCCAGGATCCCGCCGCCTGCTCCGCTTCGGCGAAGGCGCGGCGGATCGCCGCCTCGCGCGCCGCGTGGACGGCGAACTCGTGGGGCAGGCCGCTGACGTGGCCGCCCAGGGCCAGGGTGAACAGCTCCACGGCCTCCGCACGCTCGCGGCGTGGTCCGGCGGAGGAGTCGAGGGGGCCGGCGATCTCGGCGAAGTCCTGGGCGACCCGCTCGCGCAGCTGCTCCTTGACCGCCTTCACGGCGGCGTCTGACAGCTTCACGGGCCCCGTCACCCCGACGGCGGCCAGCAGTTCGCGGTCGGTCGCCGGGGGCCGGTCGTACCAGCCCGAGTCCCGGACCGCCCCGTCGACCAGGCGATCGGCCTCCGCGAGGGCGCGTTCCCGGTCGGCGCGCACGGCGAGTTCCTCGCGCAGGTGCCCGGTGAGCCGGTCCAGGGCCTCCCGCGCCCGGCCCGTGGCCTCCTCGACGACGTCCTCGGCCTGCCGGACCGGCCCGGCGCCCTCCGCCGGAACCGCCGTCAGATCGGGGACATCCTCCGGCCGGGTGTAGAGCCGGGCCGCCTCGTCCTCCGCCCGCTGGAGGAACCCGCCCTCCGAATCCGTCCGGATCGTGCCGAGACCGGCCTCCGGGATCCGGGCGGGCTCGTGGGTGGGCCCGGTGCCGTCGCCGATGAGCCGCGGTGAGCCCAGGGAGTCCAGCGCGTCGTCGAAACGCTCGCGGGCCATCCGGACGAAGGCCTCGCGCACGGCCGCGACGCGCACCAGCCCGTCGAGGTCGGCGAGGATCCGCTCACGCTCCTGCGGCCGCTCCGCCAGTTCCCGGTACATCGCGTCCCTGGCCCTGCGGTGCACCGCCGCGGGCAGGTCCGCCGGGGCGTGCTCGGGGAAGCGCACGGACCCCTCGGCGAACTGCTCCGCCAACCGCGCCTCCGCGGCCTCGTCGTACTCGTGGCCGCTGTCGTCGGGGTCCCTCCGGTGCCGCTCGGCCGCGTCCGAGAGCTTGGCCTCGTAGTCGTCCTGAAGGTCCCGCTGGGTCTGCCGCCATCGCGCCTCGCGCTCGCCGTCCGCCTCGACGCGGATGTGCTCGGGCGCATCGGCGTAGTGGTACGCGTGGCCGGACGCGGTCCGGTCCGACGACGGCGTGGACCCGTGCGGCGGCGGGACCTGCTCGGACCGGGGCTCCTCGCCGAACCGCCCGGAGTCGGGCATCGGCTTGTCGACCTCGCCGCGGAGGTAGTTGTCCGGCAGCTTCGAGGGCTTCGTGGTCACGAGCAGCAGGGGATCCTTGACAGGCCCCTCGGCCGGCTCCTCCGTGGGCGTCGTCCCCTCGATGGGCGGCTTCCGCTCGGCGTTCCCGTTGGTGTACTCGTGCCAGTTGCCGCCACCCTCGACGACCGGGCGGCCTTGCCCGTCGAAACCGACCTTCCGGGCGACGATCAGGTTTCCGCTGCCGACGCCCGGCGCCGTCATCGTCCTCGGGCCGCTGAACCCGGGCACCACCCAGACCGGCCCGTCGGCGGCCCTCGCCCCAAGTCCGGTGAGTCCCTTGACCTGCCAGACGTGCTCCATCACCTCGGCGACGAAGTTGACGTGCTCCGCGCCGTTCAAGCCGCAGGCGATGAAGTCGAGGACCTTCCGGTCCTTGAGCTGCCCGTGCTCGCCCAGGGCGATGACGGCGTCCGCCACGTCCTTCGGGGACAGCTCGACCCCGTCGCGGGTCGGCAGGCCGTCCGCGTTGGTGTGCATCACCAGGGCGTAGCGCGAGGCGTCGTCCGGCCGCTGTTTGAGTGCCTGCAGGGCCGCTTCGGAGGGCGGGTCGCCGACGACCCAGGCGTTGCGGTCCTCCGCGGACAGGGGCCGGCCGTGCGTCGAGGCCGCGCCGTAGTCGGGCGCCGGCACGTGCTGCGTGGTGGTGCCTTCCGGCGCCGGGTGGGTGACCGGGGTGTCGTTGCCGGTCCTGTCACCCTGGGCGGTGTGGTCGACCTGGGCGGTGTGGTCGACCTGGGCGGTCTGCGGCCGAGGGGTGTCCGGCTCCTCGTGGACGACCGGCCGCTGCTGGTTCTGCCCCTCGTGCTCGCCGGTCGTCGGCACCCGGCCGGGCGTCTCCGTCGCGGAGCTCGTGGCGTGCGCGGGGGGCGTCACGGGCTCGGCGGACTCCTCCGGCGTCCGCTTCGGTCCCGTCTCCTCGCCGCCGACCGTCGAACTCCGCTTCGGCGGCTCCGGCGTGGAGGCGTCGGAGGACTTGGACCCGCCGGAGGAGGTCTTCGCCCCGTCGTCCCCGCCCGTCATCTTCGTCCGGCTGCCCGCCGGGGGCTCCGCGGTCGTCTTGTTCCCGTTGTTCCCGCTGTTCCCGGACGACGTGGACGAGCCGTCCGAGTCCGTCTTCAGGTTCTGCGGCCGGGCGCCGTCGAGGGGGCCGGTCCCGTGCTCGTTGTCGCCGACGAAGATCCCCTTCGGCGGCCCGCCGACGCTGCCCCCTCCCTCCGGTCGGGAGACCCACAGCGAGGTCGGGTGGCCCATCAGGTTGGAGACCACGGCCAGCGGGAAGCGGGCGTAGTTGGGGAGTTCCAGGTCCTGGAGCTTGAGCCGCAGCGGGCCGCCCGCCATGTGGCCGAGGTGGCCGAGCGCCCCCATCGCGACGCCGCCGTAGAAGCTCTCGACGGAGACGGTGAACTTGTGCTCCTCGCCGAAGGTCAGGTTGTAGGCCCCCTCGGTGATGACGTTCTGGACGCCCCCCTTGAGCCAGCCGCCGACGCCCTCGCCGAGCCGGTACAGGAACTGCCCGGCGGTCTGCGGGTGCAGGCCGTCCATCAGGCCCACCGCGCGCTTGGCGAGGTCCTGGGTGGCCGTGACGGTGTCCGTGAGGTGCTTCGCCTCCGCCTTGAGGAAGTCCAGGTGCTTCGTCTCGCTCTCCAGCAGGCTGCCGCCGAGGTGCTTGAGCTCGTTCTGCATCTGCCCGATGTGCTTGGTGAGGCCGTCCAGGGCCTTGAGGTCGACCATCCCCGCGGTCTCGACCAGCGACCTCACCATCTTGTTGAAGGCGCCGAGGTCGATGGCGTGGCGGGCGCCGTCGGCGGCGAGCCGGGAGGCGATCAACCGCCCTGCGGCATTGGCGAGTTCCGCGTCGATGCCGTGCTGGACGAGGTCCTTCTCGAACAGCTCGCCCATCTGCTGGGCGAGCTTCTCCACCTTGCTGAGCTTCTGCGCCACGTTCTCGAGGGCCTCCCGGCCGGCGCCGATGACACCCTTCTCGCCGCTCTCGACGAAGCCCTTCTTGACCTGGTCCGCGATCTCCCCGAGGGCGTTCCGCTCGGCGTTCTTCGCGCTGTTCTTCGCGGCGTCCTTCGCGGAGTTCTTGGCCGCGTTCTTCGCCGCGTCCTTCGCGGCGTTCTTCGCGATGTCCTTCTCGACGATCTTGAGGGCGTCCTTGACGGTGAGCCCCGAGGTGTTCCGCATGAGCTTGAGGACCTGGTTCAATTCGGCCGTGCCGAGCGTCTTCAGCTCGTTCTTGAACTCGGACCCGGCCAGCATCTTGAGTTCGGCCTGGAGGTCCTTGCTGAGGCCGCGCCCGAAGATCCGTCCGAACAGCTTGCCGGCGCCGAAGGTGAGCAGTTCCAGCGGGCCGGTGAGCAGGCCGTTGATCGCGCCCATCTCGATGGCCTGGATGAAGGACTCCTTCTCCCACTTGTCCTTGTGGCCCTTGCCGATCTGGATGCCCTGGATTATCCCGTCCATCAGCATCGCGGTGGTGATGGACAGGAACTCGTGCAACAGGAGCTGCTTGAACAGCCAGATGAAGACCTGCTTGATCACTTCGCCCGCGACCTTGTAGGCGACGAAGATCTCCGCGAGCGAGCCGCCGAAGGTGATCGGCAGCATGGCGATGGCCCAGGCGATCTGGGCCACCAGCTGGATCAGCTGGGCGATGATCATCCACTTGGCGTACTCGACCTGGTTGGCCACCTTGTGCGCGAACTCGCCGAGCTGCTTGGCCATCATGCCCGCGGCCGTGACGTAGTCGGTGCCGCCGTCCTCACCGATGAGCTGGCGCATCTTCCGCATGAACTCGTCGGCCGCCTGGCCCTCGAAGCTGTCGCGGCAGATGTTGACGAGTTCGACCAGGTAGCCGCGGAGCTCGGGGATCTTCTCGTTGATCAGCAGGTAGTCGTCGCCCGCCGTGCGCAGGTTGTCCTCGTTCGCCTCCGGCCACTTCATCCCGGTCACGATGCTGAAGAACTTCGCCAGGCCCGGCGGCAGCATGATCGACACGGCGGTGGACTCCTGGCGGTGGTCGTACGGAAGAAGGGAGGTGCCCGGCCGCACGGCGGGCCGGACGGCGCGTCAGACCGAGTTCCCGGCCTCGTGGTCGGCGTCGTTGAGGATGTTGGCGGTGTTCGTCCCACCGGTCCCGGCGCTCTCGACGGTGCTCCGCACGCTCTTGAGCAGCTTGATGATGGACTCGGTGGGCGCGTCGACGTTCTCGTGGTACTTCTTGCCGATCTCGTCGTTGCCTGCCGATTCCTTGTTGTACAGGTTGATCTGCCCGGTCCAGGTCTCGATGTCCGTGAACAGGTCGGCGAGCTGGGGGTACTTGCCGAACTTGTCCTTCAGGTCCGACAGCGCGGTCAGCCTCTCAGCCACGGAACTCCTCCTGCCGGTCGCGCTTGCGCCGCTCCTCCGCCGCCGCGTCCTCGGCGAAGCCGGGGCGCATCTGCCGCAACGGGGCGAAGAGTCCGTCCAGTTCGGTGCCGCCGGTCATCGAGGCCGCCAGGGTCTCACCGAGGCCCTTGAACTCGCCCATCGTCGCGGCCACCCGGTCGCCGAGGTCGGCCCGCGCGGTGTTCAGCACGTCGGTGAGCACCTTGGCGAGCTGGGCCGGAGCCATCGACCGGTAGGCGGTGGTGTGGAAGGTCAGCGACTCCACCTGTCCCTGGGCGCCCACCACCGCGGTGACCATCCGGTCCTTGGACGTCACCGAGGCGGTCGCCACCTCCAGTTCCTTGGCCGCCGCGGCCATCTTGACCTGCTGCTCCTCCAGCGCGGCCATCGCCTGTTCGATCTGTTCGGCGAACGAGAGTTCCACTCCCGCACCTCCGTCTCTTCCCGAGGGTGCGTCCCGGGCCCGGGGATGTCGGGCCCGGGACCGCACCGGTCCGTGGGGTCGTACGGTCATCTCTACGGCTGCGCCCGGCCGCCGGGTTCGACGTCGGCCGACCGCGTCCCGTGAAGCGGGGCCCCGCGCGTGCTCAGCGGCCGATGACGCCCGTCACCGCACCGGAGTCGGTGCCCCAGACCTCCTCGTCCTCGGCCAGCCAGGTGGTGCGCTGCCGTTCCTTCTCGCTCTGGCCGGCGGCTCCGGCGCCCGCACCGGCACCGGCGCCCATCGGGGGCATCATCGGTCCGCCCATTCCGCCGGTGGTCGGGACGCCGCGGCCCATCAGCTGGGCCTCCTCGGCGGCGGTGGCGGCGGCGGCCCGGCCGGCGGCGGCGCGCCCGGTCAGGGCCGCCTCCTCGGCCAGCGCGGCGCCGCCGTTCGCGGCGCCGAGCGTGGCCATCCGCCCGCCGGTCCCGATCGTCGGCGGACCCGAGGCGCTGATGCCGCCGGTGGTCCGGGGGCCGGAGAGGCCCGAGCCGCCGGTCTTGCCGAAGGACTCCCCGAACAGGTCGGTGCCGCCCTTGAAGGAGCCCGAGCCGCCGGCACCGCCCAGACCGCTCGTACCGAAGGAGAAGTCGCTGCCGAAGGAGGGCGGCAGGCCGGCCCAGCTGCCACCCCCGCCGCTGCCGCCGGAGGTACCGCCGGGCCGCCCGGTGTAGGCGCGCGACTGGTCGTTCAGCAGCTGTTCGAACTGCGAGATCGGCTGCCCGTTGGCGTTGCGGACCGTGCCGTCCTTGTCGATCGTGTCGTCCTTGCCGAGCAGCACCGGATTGCCGTTGGCGTCCTTCAGCGCGGCGCCGCCGGGACCGGTGACCGTACCGTCCTCGTTCTTCTTCGAGCCGGGCGGCACCGTGAACGGCGCGCCGAGGCCGCCGCCGCCGGTCTGGTTCTGGGTCGGGGTCGGCTTGCCGACGGTCGTCCCCAGCGGCACGTGCCGCGGCTTGCCGTCCGCGCCCAGCAGGGGCTTGCCGTCGGGACCGATCAGCTCGCCCTTGGCGTTGACCGTGGTGCCGGGCGGCACGTACAGGGGCTTGCCGTCCTTGTCCAGGAGCGGCTTGCCGTCCTTGCCGAGCAGCGGCGCCTGGCTGCCGCCTCCGCCGCCGTTCCCGTTGTTGCCCCCGATCCCGGTGAACGAGCCCGGCACGTGCGGGGGCGGGGGCGGGGGCGGGGTGGCGCCCTTGGTCCCCGGCGGCTTCTTGTCGCCCGAGCCGCCGAGACCCAGGTCACCGCCCTTGCCGTCACCCCCGGCGCCGGACGATCCCGGCGGGGGCTTCGGGCCGCCGTCCGGGGCGGTCGGCGGCTTGTCGGCGGGCAGCCACTTCTTCGGGGGGTCGACCTTCTGCAGGACGGCGGTGGCGTGGGAGTAGGCCGTCTTGAACGCGGTCATCGCCTCGGTCGCGTGCTTGTCCAGGGTGAGCTCGATCCAGGTCGTCCAGGTTTTCTTGGAGAGCTCCTCCAACCACTGTTTGAAGGCGTCGTTGTCGGTCGGCAGCACCTGCCCGCCGGTGAAGGAGGCGGTGTTGTTGTCCACCATCGTCGGGACCAGGCCCGCCGTCGCCACCGCGAACGCGGCGTGGACGCATGCGTGCGGCCAGGAGAACGAGGCGTCGTCCTCCTTGAGGGTCCACTTCGTCGCGAACAGGTTCTCGCCTCCGTTGACCCGCCAGGCGTTGTAACCGTCGTACATCTTGCGGTGCGCGGCGCGCATCGCCTCCGCGACGTCGTCGAGGGCACTCGCCATGGCGTCCGTCGTACCGAGGTCGAGGTGCAGCTTGATGAACTCGTTCCGCAGACCGACCAGGACTTCCTTGAACCGGCCGGCCGCGCTCCCCTGGAAGTCGCTGCCCGCGCCGTCGACCTCGTCCGCCCAGGTCTGGATCTTCTGCTGCTGGTTCCCCACCCAGAGGTTCGCGGCGCGGATGACCGTCGCCGCGTCGTTGTAGCTCTGGGCGCTCGTCTTGTCGTTCCTGCGGTCGCCCCACAGGAGCGGCGCCAGGATGGTGTCCGCGTTGGCCTCGAAGTGCCCGAGCGGCGTGCTGGTGTCACCCGCGGGCGGCTTGAGCTGCCAGAAGTCCCAGTCGACCGTGACGCCCACGATCGTGCTCCACGGGCTCGTGGTGTTGTACACCCACTCGGCCCACATGTCGTAGCCCGCCCAGCCGCTGCTCCCCGACTTCTGGGACTTCCTCTCGTCGTTGCCGCTCTTCATGCCCGTACGGACCTCGATCCCGGTGATCCACGGCTGAGCCATCGCCGCGTCCCGGTTCGTGATCGAGGTCTGCGTCGAGCTCGCGAAGGCCGCCAGGGCGTCTTCCCATGGGTAGTGCTTCGGATCTGCCATGGCTTCCTCCGGTAGGCAGCGGAACGGGAACGGAAGGGGACGGCGCCGTACCCGCCGTCGGACGGGCGGTCAGGCCCGCCCGACGGAGAGTCGCGTCACTTGACGGATGTCGACGGGCTGCCGCCGCCCAGGACGTCGTGCAGGATCTCCATCATCTGCGCCTCGGTGAGGCTCTCCTCCGCCCCGAGGTTGAACATGGTCCCGGCCATCTGCAGGTCGGACTTGATGTTCTTGACGTCCGTCTGGATGGCGGTCAGCGCGGAGGCCACGCTGGCCATGAACTCGGTCGAGCCCTTCTTCAGGTTCGCGATCTCGGGCAGGATGTCGTTGCCCGGCAGAAGGGGCGGGCAGTCGTGCACCTTGCTCGCCGCGTCGCCGACCTCGATGCGGAAGGTCTCGAGCTTCGTGGCGAAGTCATTGAGACCGCTCACCGAGACCTTGATGGTTTCCTCGCCCATGGGCGATCACCTCCGTCCTCGCCTCAGTGGTGGAACTGCTTCCCGGCGTTGGCGTCAGACTCCGTCATGATCTCGTGCATCGTGTTGAGGGTGTTCGCCGCGGCGGTGATGTCCTCGTCCATGGCGCTCTCGTTGGCCGCCACGACCCGGGAGAGCTCCTCGAAGGCGTTGGCCGCGACACCCTGGAAGTGGCCGCCGTCGATCACGCCCTTGAGCTTGCCCATGAGTGCGTCCAGGTTGCTCCGCATCATGGAGCCGGCCTGGCGCAGTTCGGTGGCCGCCTGCGAGACGGTTTCGTGGTGGAGCTGGATGCTGCCGAAGTCCATCGGTACTGAATCCTCCTTCTGTGACGGGAAGTCAGGCGCCTTGCAGGCCGTTGTAGATGCCGTCCGCGGCGTGGGCGCGCGCGTCGTCCTCGGCCTGGGTGAGGATCTGGTTGGCACCCTGGGTGGACTGCACGAACCGCTCGAAGGACCCGATGATCTGCTGGTAGCGCGTCATCCAGTCCTCCACCTTCTGCTGGAAGATGGTGCTGGCGCCGGAGATGTAGCCCCCGGCCAGCTCCTCCTTGATCCGCTCGACCGTGCGCCCGGCGGTCACCATGTTCTCGATCTGGTGCTCCAGGCTGGCGAGGACCTGGCGGATCGCCTCGTCCTCCTTGGTCAACATGCCCGGTGTGGTCATGGCGTGCTCCCTTCCCTGCGCTCGCCGGGCGGGCGGCCCGGCGGAGATTCCTGATCGACTCAACGGCCCTGCGACGGGCGGTGGTTCAGCCGCACGGCGGCGAGGCCGGCGGCGCGGCCTGGGTGGCCTGCGCGGCCGGGGTGGCCGTGGCGGTCGGCGAGGCGCCGGTACCGTCGCCGAGGGCGGCCGGGTCGAGGCTCGGCCCGGCCGGCAGTAGGCCGAGCACCGGTGCGGGCACCGCGACGGGGGTGGTGCCGCCGTAGCCGAGCTGCTTCGCCACCGCCGCGGCGGGCAGCGGGAAGCGCACCCCGGCCTCGGTGACCAGGTACTCGGTGCTGCCCGCCCCGGCGCCGGACAGCGCCCGCACCAGGGCCCCGCGGCCCGGCCGTACGGCGATCCGGTCGGCGACCGCGCAGGTGCCCGGTGGCGCGCCCACCGGGGCCGTCGGCGGGCGGCCCGCCTCGGCCCGGTCGGCGGGCAGCACCGTGACGGACGTGACCGGGGCGCCGGCGCCGGTGTGCAGGTCGGCGCAGACGCCTTCGCCGCGCAGCGGCAGGACCAGGGCCGGCGGCGTCTCCGGGAGTCCCCCGGCGGGCGGGCCGCCGGGCGCGGTGTGCGCGGCCAGGTCCATGGCGCCGATCGGCGCGGGCGTCGGGGCGTCGCCGCCGTACGCCTCCTGCTGGGTGCGCGGGTCACCGAGCAGCAGCGCGTACAGGGTCGGGGTGAGCGGGGCGAGGCCGTCCTTGGTGAGCAGGTAGTGCGCGCCGCCGGGGGCCCCGAAGAGCTGGCCGATCCGGGTCGGTTTGCCGCCCAGCGCCGGGCCCGGCTCGCCGCGCCGGGCGACGGCGGGCGAGGCCAGGTCCGGCCCGGCGGGCAGCGCGTTCAGCAGGCCGGCCGGGACGGGGAAGGGCGTCGCACCGCCGTAGCCGAGCGCCTGCAGCGCCTGGTTGGCGGTGTCCACGCGCAGCCGCTGGCCCTGCCAGAGCAGGTGGACCGAACCGTCCGGCTGGGCGACCAGTACGCCCTGGGCGGCGGTCAGCGCCCGTCCCTCCGCGGCCGGGTCCATCTGCAGGCCGAGCCGGGTCGCGGGGGCGCCGGTCGGGCCGGACTGGACGGTGCCGCAGACCAGCCAGGTGCCGCCCGCCAGGTCGGCGGCCGGGGGCAGCCCGTCGGGGGCGCCGACGATTCCGACCGGTAGGCCGCGCGGCGCGTCCGCGAGCGAGTCCCGGCTCACCTGCCGCACCGTCATCTGGTCGCCGGCCACCAGCCGGGCGCTGGTGTCGTTCAGCACCGGGTGCAGCTGCCCGCCGACGAAGAGGTAGCGGGCGCCGGTCTCCTCGACCACCACCAGGGTGCCGGGTTTGGCCCAGCCGTCGCTGCCGCCGGGTTTGATCACCCCGTACACCGTGACGCCGAGCCCGATCAGCACCGCGACGGCCAGGCCGGTCATGGTGCCCCGGGTGGTCCGCCCGGTGGGGGTGTCCGGCGCGTCGGGCTCCGCGCGCAGCATGCCCGAGGCCAGCCTGCTCATCACGAACAGGTGCGCCTGCACCTGGTCGCGTCGGGACTGCATCCGGTTCCTCCCCGCCTCCTGGGCGCACCCGTTGTCGCCGGGGACGCGCGGTGCGCGCGTCCTCTTCGGTGCTACGGGCGGCGGAGGCGGTCCGGTTCACCGTCCCGGCGGCGGCTCCGGCGGCGGCCCTGTCTGCGGCTCCGCCGGCGGTCGGTGGTCCGGGCCGGCGAGGGCGTTCAGGCGGGCGCTGACGGCGTCGGCGTCACGGTGCTCCAGGTCTTCGAGGATGGCGAGGCCGCGCGTCCAGGAGGCCCGGGCGGCTTCGGGATCGCCGAGGGCGAGGTGGGTGTCGCCGATGTGGGTGTGGATGTCCGCCTGGAGGAAGTAGTCGCCGACCTCCTGCCGCAGCCGCAGGGACTCCTGGTAGGCGGGCAGGGCCTCGTGGTACTCGCCGAGCTGGTGGTAGATGTAGCCGACGCTGTCCCAGATCGACGACTGGGCGGGGAGGTTGCCGGTTTCGCGGGCCAGGTCCAGCGCGCGCCGGCAGTGCGCCAGTCCCGGCCGTGGCTCGCCCTGCTGCGTCAGGTACCAGCCGATGCTGTTGAGGGCGAGGGCCTGCCCGTTGCGGTCGTCGATCGCCCGGAACAGCTCCAGTGCCCGGCGGGACTCTGCCACCGCCTCGGCGTCGGCCTGTTCCTCGCCGAGCGCGAGGGCGAGGTCGAGCAGGGTCCTGCCCTGGCGCGGCCGGTCGCCGAGTGCGTCGAACAGGTCGAGGGCCAGGCGCAGTTCGTGGCGGGCCTGGGGCTGGCGGCCCTGGGAGCGGTGCACCTGGCCGAGCCAGCGGTGCGCGTGGGCCTGTCCGCGGAGGTCCCCGGTCCGCTCGGCGGCGGCGAGCGCGGTCTCGCTCGCCCGCTGCCACTGCTGCCACAGCCCCGACTTGAGCAGGTAGGCCACCTGCGCGGCGACGAGCTGCCAGGCGTGCGTGTCGAGCCCCGCCCGGTGGGCCCCGTCGACGATCCGTTCGAGCACCGGCTGCTCGCCCCGGTACCAGGCGAGCGCCTGCCCGCGGTCGGCGAGGTCCTCGGGCGCGACCCCGGCGGCCGGCTCCGCGAGGGCGAGCGGCTGCCAGGAGGCGTCGTCGGCGTAGGCGAGGCAGCCGGCCCGGTGTGCGGTGTGGAGGTAGTGGTCGAGCATCCGCAGGGTCGCCTCGGCCCGTCCCTGCGGGGACTCGTCGGCGGCCGCCCGCTCGGCGGCGTAGGCGCGCAGCAGGTCGTGCAGGGTGTAGCGGTCCCGGTCCGGCGCCGCGATCAGGTGGGCGCGGTGCAGGTCGTCCAGCAGCCGGCGGGCCTCGGCCGGCTGCAGGCCGGCGAGGCTCGCGGCGGCGGCCGCGCCGATCTCCGGCCCCGGGTGCAGGCCGAGCAGCCGGAACAGGCGCGCGGCTTTCGGCGCCAGGGCGCGGTAGGACCAGGAGAGCACCACCCGGACGTCCGCGTGCACGTCCCCGGTGGACAGCAGGTCCAGGCGCGCCCGGGAGTCCCGCAGTTCGCGCGCCCAGACGCCGAGCGGGGTGCCGGGGTGGTCGGCCGCGCGGGCGGCGGCGATGTTCAGGGCCAGCGGCAGCCGGGCGCACAGCTCGATCAACTCGTCGGCGTCGTCGGGCTGTTCCTCGACGGCGGCGGGGCCCAGGCGGCGGGCGAGCAGTTCGCGGGCCTCGGCGCGGGAGAGCACGTCGAGGGCGAGCGGGACGGCGCCGTCCAGGGCGACCAGTCCGGGCATCCGGTTCCTGCTGGTGACCAGGACCAGGCAGGTGTCCGAGCCGGGAAGCAGCGGGCGGACCTGCTCCGCCTCGAGGGCGTTGTCGAGGACGATCAGCGTCCGGGTGCCGGCCAGCCGGCTGCGCAGGAGCGCGAGTTGCCCGTCCGGGTCGGCGGGGATGCGCGAGGCCGGTACGCCGAGCGCGTCCAGGAAGCCGCGCGCCACGTCGGCGGCGTCGACCGGACTCCTGGCCGGGTCGAAGCCGCGCAGGTTGGCGAAGAGCTGCCCGTCGGGGAAGCGGTCCGCCACCCGGTGGGCGAAGTGCACGGCGAGCGTGGTCTTGCCCACGCCGGCGGTGCCGGCGATCGCCGAGATCACGACCGCGCCGCAGCCGGGGATCCGGTCGCCGAGGAGTCTGTCGAGCGCCTGGATCTCTCGGGCCCGACCGGTGAAGTGCCGTATGGCCATCGGCAGTTGCTGCGGCACGGCCGGCGCGCCACGCCCCCCACCCGGCCCGGCCGGGGAGCGCGGGAGGGGCGGGGAGGCCGCCGCACCGGCCTCGGGCCGGGGCGCGGCCGCCGGGGTGTCCGGTCCGCCCGGCTCCTCCGCGCCCGCGTCCCGGGCGGCCATCAGCCACCGGGCGCGGGTGTCCGGGTCGAGGCCCAGGGCCCCGGCGAGCCGGACCACCGAGGACATCCGCGGCCGTCGCCCACCTGCCTCCAGGGCGCTGATCGACCGGGTCGACACCCCCGAGCGCTCTGCCAGCTCGTCCTGGCTCCACCCCGCCGACAGGCGTCGCTCCCGTAACAGCTCGGCGAACACAGCAGCCCCCAACACGTCCCCCACTCCCCCGGCCAAGCGTCCCCCGCGCCCCGCCCCGTCCGGCGCGGGCCGCGAACGAGCGTAGCCGGGAGCGGCCCAAGTGTCAGGTCAACGTCAGGTCAACGTCGTGGTCCGCCGGAGCCTCCGGCGGCGACAATGAACGCCCGATCGACCCGTCCGAGGAGGAGCACGTGAACGCCCGCACGGCCGCTTCGCGTCCGACCGGATTGCGCGACACCGACGGTGGCACGTCCACCGGAAGTCGCATCAGGGTCACCGGCTGAATCCGCCGGCCCGGGACGCGAGCCGAGGCAACAGGGGTACCGCGGCCCGCGTCCGGGTCGGCTCAGCTCGGCATCGCCGCGAGTGCCGCGCGGGCGACCGTCACGGCCTGCGCCTCGCAGCCGTCCGCCGGGTGCGCCTTGCCGCCGAGGTCGACCGAGAGGCGCAGGTTGCCGTCGCGGACGTGAAGGGAGCAGTTCGTCCCGTTCCCCACCGAGCCCCAGTAGGCCTCCTCGCCGACGCCGAGGCCGCTCGCGCGGCGCTCGCCGGCGGCCAGGTCACCGAAGTCCTTGCGCTGGACCTGGGTCGCGTTGTCGCTGGTCCCGGCGCTGCGCTGGAGCATCCAGCGGACGATCGCGGACGGGTTCCGGTCCCAGTAGGTGGTGCCGGAGACGGCCGACGAGCCGTACCAGTAGCAGTCGGTCTCGGCCCTGGAGGACTGCTCGACGTAGTGGTCCTCCTCCTGCTTGCGCTCGGCGGCCGGGAGCGGGAGCCGCCCGGTGGCCTCCGCACAGGCCGGTGCCTTGACGTACTTGTCCGGAACGGCCGGGCCGTTCGGGTCGTTCGCGTCGCGCAGCCACAGGTATCCGCCGACGCCCGCCGCGGCGACGAACCCGGCGGTCACCAGGGCGGCGGTCCGGCGCGACCGGCGCGGCGGGGTACCGGCGGCGACGACGGGTACAGGTGCGGGCGCGTCGGTTTCCGGCCCGGTGTCCACGGCCGTGGCCAGGGCGGTCAGCCCGGGCGCCGCCAGGTGGTACGAGGTCGGCTCGGACGTCCGCGCGCGCGGCGGCGCGGCGCCCTGCGGGGCGGCGAGCAGCCCGTCCACCGCCGTCTGCTGCGCGGTGATCAGCGCGTGCACCGTCGGCGGCCACTGCCGGGCGGCCGGGGCGACCGGGCCGAGGAGTTCGAGCAGGCGGGCCGGGGTCGGGCGGGCGGCCGGGTCCTTGGCGAGGCAGGCCGCGAGCAGCGGCCGGGTGGCGGCCGGTACGGCGGCGAGGTCCGGCTCGGTGTGCACGACGTTGTAGAGGGTCTGCAGGGTGGAGGCCCCGGCGAAGGGGCTGCGACCGGTCAGGGCGAGCGCCAGCACCGCGCCGAGCGAGAACACGTCGGCCGCCGGGGTCAGTACCCGGCCCTCGGCCTGCTCGGGCGACATGTACGCGGGCGAGCCGATCACGCCGCCGGTGTGGGTGAGCTCGGCGTCCTCCTCGGCCGCCCGGGCGATCCCGAAGTCGATGACGCGCACGCCGTCGTCGGCGAGCAGCACGTTCTCCGGTGTGAGGTCGCGGTGGATCAGCGCCGCCCGGTGGATCTCCACCAGGGCCGTGGCCAGGCCGACGGCGAGCCGGTGCACGGCGTCCGCGGGCAGCGGCCCGGCGGCCTCGACGGCGGCGCCGAGCGAGGGCCCGACCACGAACACCGAGGCGAGCCAGGGCGTCGGCGCGTCGACGTCGGCGTCCATCACGGCCGCCGTGTACGCCCCGGACACCCGGCGGGAGGCGCCGGCCTCGCGCCGGAACCTGGCCCGGAAGCCGTCGTCGGCGGCGAACCGGTCGTGCACCTGCTTGACCGCCACCAGCCGCCCGTCCGGCGCGGCGCCCAGCAGCACCCGGCCCATCCCGCCGCGCCCCAGCTCCGCGAGGACCCGGTACGGGCCGACCTCGGCCGGGTCCGACTCCCGGCGCGGCCGCATCGAGGCGCCCGTCACCGGAACGCCGGCTGTGTGGGGGACACCTCGGGGGACGTCCCGTTCACGGACACGTACTGCGCCACCTGCACCGCCGTCGCGGCCATCGTCCGGGTCAGCTCCTCACACCGCCCCTTCGGGTAGCTGCTGCCCTTCACCGCGATGAAGACGTTCAGGTTGACGTCGCGCACGTAGAACACGCAGTTCTCCTCGTCCAGATACTTCTTCGGGAGCCAGAACGCCTCCTCCGCGAAGCCCGGGTCCGACACGCGCGTGCGGCCTCCGACGTAGAGGGCCTCGAAGTGCTCCTTCGCCCGCTCGGCGCCGGTCAGGCCACCGGGGAGGCTCGGGTAGACGTCCCAGTCGACGTCGAGCTGGTCGCCGCTGCGGGAGTTCCACTGGCAGCCCTTCTCCGGGTGCTTCCCGTGCGAGTCCGTGGCCTCCCAGGTCCCGGGGTTGCCCCAGGGTGCGGAGAACTCGGGCGGTACCGTCACCCTCCGGGCGTCCGCGCAGGTGGGCGCCACGGCCGTGTACTTGTCCTTGACCTGCGAGAGCGGCACGTTCCCGGGCGTGGGCACCGGCTCGGGGAACACCGAGTCCAGGTTCACCACCCCGGTGGCGACCAGCCCGCCCGCCACCCCGGCGAGCGCCAGGACGATCGCGCCGACGGTCAGGACGATCCGCCTCCCCCGGCGGCGCCGCCGCACGGGCGCGGCCGGCGGCTCGGCCGGGCCGAAGGCGGTCACCGTGGGGGCCCCGCCCACCGCAGGCACGGGCGCGGCCGGCGGCTCGGCCGGTCCGAAGGCACCGCCCACCGCGGGCACGGGCCGGTCGGCGGCCGACGCGGGCACGGGCCGGACGGCGGCCGGCGCGTCGGTGCCCAGCAGCCGGGCGATCTCCGCCCCCTGCGCCGCCAGCAGCCCGTGCACCGCCTCGGGCCACGGCCGCGTCGACGGGGCGAGCCGCCCGACCGCCGCGAGCACCTCCTGCGGGGTCGGCCGCGCGGCCGGGTCCTTGGCCAGGCAGGCCGCGAGCAGCGGCCGCAGTCCGTCCGGCACCCCGCTCAGGTCGGGTTCGGCGTGCAGCACGTTGAAGAGGATCCGCGGCAGCGACTCCCCCGTGAAGGCCGGCCGGCCCGTGCAGGCCACCACCAGGGTCGCGCCGAGCGAGAACACGTCACTGGCGGGCGTCAGTTCACGCCCCTCGACCTGCTCGGGCGACATGTAGCCGGGCGAGCCGATCATCGCCCCGGTGCGGGTGAGCTTGGTGTCCTGGCTCTCCGCCGCCCGTGCGATCCCGAAGTCGATGACGCGCACGCCGTCCTCGGCGAGCAGGACGTTGGAGGGCTTGAGGTCCCGGTGGATCAGACCCGCCCGGTGCACGTCGACCAGCGCCTGCGCCAGCCCGGCGGCCAGCCGCCGGACCGACTCCTCCGGCAGCGCGCCGACCGCCCGCAGCGCCTCGTTCAGGGCCGGACCGGGCACGAACTGCGAGGCCAGCCAAGGGGTTTCGGCCTCCGGGTCGGCCGCGATCACCGCCGCCGTGTACCCGCCGGAGACCCGCCGCGAGGCCTCCACCTCGCGCCGGAACCGGATCCGGAACCCGTCGTCCTCGGCGAACTCGGCGTGCACCTGCTTGACCGCCGCGGGCCGCCCGTCCGGCGCCACCCCCAGCAGCACCCGCCCCATTCCGCCCTGCCCGAGCAGCGCCAACACCCGGAACGGACCCACCTGCGCAGGCCCGTTCGGTCCCACCGTCTCCACGTCGCCCCTGCCCCCCGCCGCTGTGTGCGAACAGATGATACAGACGGGCCCTCCCTGCGATCCGGGCCGGTCCGATCGGGCACGGAACCTCCCCGCGGCCTGCCCGTCACTCGCATCGGTGCCGCGAACTGGCATCCGAACGACGCCTGGCCGAGGCTGGGGCCGGGTCCCCCTTCTGACGGGTTCGGTGCCGATGTTCGATACCAGCTTTGCGTTCCCGCGTTCCCTGCTGCGGCCGGTGGGCGGCGCCCGGGGCCGGGTCGCCGTGGTCGGATCGGGCATCGCCGGACTGGTGTGCGCACACGAGCTGCAGCGCCGCGGCTTCGACGTCGTCGTGTACGAGCGGGCGAACCGGCCCGGCGGGCGGGTGCGGACCCACCGGTTCTGGGACGGCACGCACGTGGACCTGGGCGCCATGCGCATCCCGGGCAACCACCACTGCGTGCTGCACTACGTCTCCGGGTTCGGGCTGGCGACCCGCCCGTTCGTCAACGCCAACCCGCGCGCCTTCTACCACCTGCGCGGTCGCCGGGTCCGGGTGCAGGACGTGGCCTCGCTGTTCCCCTCGTACGCGCTGCGCCCGGCCGAACGGCAGGCACCGGCACCCCTGCTGGACCACCTGCTCGGCTCGGTGTGGCGCACCTTCACCGTCGAGCAGCAGCGCCGCATCCTGGAGGGCCACTGGGACGACCCGGCGCTGGAACGGGCAGCCTCGGTGTCGCTGTGGCAGTTCGTGCACGAGCACGTGTCGCAGGACGCCTGGGAGCTCTTCGGACACGCCAGCGGCCTCGCGCACTACGAGCAGTCCTCGCTGCTGGAGGTGCTGGTCGACTACTTCGGCCTGTTCCACAGCGGGCAGGTCGAGCTGGTCGACGGGCTGGACGCGCTGGTCCACGCCTTCGTCCGATCCCTGCGCCCCGGCACGCTGCGGCTCTCCACCCGGATCGACGAGATCGCGCTGACCGCGGACGGCGTCCGGATCGGCGGCCGGCGGATCGGCGCCCGGCTGCGCGACCACGCCGACTACGTGGTGTGCTGCGTCCCGGCGCCCGCGCTCGACCAGATCACCGTCACCCCGGGCCTGCCGCCCGCCCAGCGGCACGCCGTCCGCGGCATCAGCTACGCGAGCAGCGTCAAGACCGTCCTGCACCTCACCCGCCGGCGCTGGGAGCTGGAGGACGACATCCACGGCGGCGGCAGCTTCACCGACCTGCCGATCCAGCAGGTCTGGTACCCGTCGGACAACGCGGTTCTCACCGAGGGCGGGGTCAACGGCAGCTCCGGCCCGAGCTGGGGCCCGCGCGACCCCCTGCGCTCCGCGGACCCGGCCGCCCTGCTCGGCGCGTACCTGTGGGGCGCCAACGCCCGGCGCTTCGCCGCGCTGCCGGTCGCGGACCGGGACGCGCTGGTGCTGGACTGCCTGGAGAAGCTCCACCCGGGCATCACCGGGGACGTGGACGACATCGTGCACTGCGACTGGGACGTGCAGACCGGCATGGGCGGCGGCGCCTTCGCCCACCTGGCGCCCGGCGAGCACACCCGCTACCTGAGCGTGCTCGGCTCCCCGCACCCGGTGGAGCAGCCGCGGATCTTCTTCGCCGGCGAGCACCTGTCCGGCGCCCACGCCTGGTGCCAGGGCGCCGCGCAGTCCGCCCTGGACGCGGTGAGCACGCTGCTCGACCGCGCCGGACACCCCCGGATCGCCGCCCGGGTGGGCACGGCGTGACCGGCCCGCACGCCGGCCGGGCGCTGGAACGGGCCGAGCTGCTGGCCCCGTTCCGGCCCGCCCGCGGCGAGCGGGTCGGCCTCGAGGTCGAGTGCGGCCTGCTCGACCCGGCCACCGGGCTGGCCGCCCGCTACTTCGGCCCGCGCGGCGTGCTGGCCGTCCTGGAGGAGGTGCTCGCCCGGTGGGGCGGCGAGCGGCTGGCGGACGCCGGACGGCTGACCGGCGTCCGCCTCCCGGACGGCAGCCTGATCACCCTGGAGCACGGCGGCCAGATCGAGTACTCCTCGGCCCCCGTCCCGAGCGTCGCCGAGGCCGTGGCCGACATGCGCACCGCCCTGGAGCGACTCGCCGAACCGGCCGGCCGGTTCGGCCTCGCCCTGGTGCCCGGCGCCAACCTGCCCTTCGACCGGCTGCGCGACATGCGGTGGGTGCCGATGAGCCGGGGCGCCATCATGCGGGACCACTTCGCCGGGCTGGGCGCGGCGGGCAGCCGGGCCCGGTACGTCATGGCGCTGTCGCTGTCCACCCAGGTCACCCTGGACTACCTCTCCCCCGAGGACTTCACCCAGAAGCTGCGGATGCAGATGGCCGCCGCCTCGGTGGTCTCCGCACTGCTCGTCAACTCGCCGATCCAGGAAGGCCGGTGCGATGGACTGCTGTCGAACCGGTGCTGGGCCTGGCTGCGGATGGACCCGTACCGCAGCGGCGTGCTGCCGCCCGCGCTGCGCCCCGACGTCACCGCCGACGACGTGGTCGACTGGGCGCTCGGCATCCCCCTGATCCACTACCGCACCCCGGACGGCCGCTACCACCCGGCGCCGCCCGGCCGCACCTTCGCCGAACTCCTCCGGGACGGCTACGGGGACGGTTCGCGGCCGACTGCGGACCACTGGGCCGCCCACCTCGACCAGCTGTGGACCAACACCCGGGTCCGCCGCACCCTGGAGCTGCGCGCCGCGGACGGACCGCCGTACCCGTTCGTCGCCGCCGTCCCCGCGCTGTGGGCGGGGCTGACCTACCACCCCGAATCCCGCGCCGCCGCCTGGGAGTTGCTCGGCCGCTACACCCTGCGCGAGCACCGGGCCGCCCTCGCGGAACTCCCCGCCCGGGGCCTGGCCACCCGCCTCGGCGGCGACCCGGTCCGCCCACTGGCCGTCGAACTTCTCCGCCTCGCCAGGGCCGGCCTGGCCGCCCGCGTCGCGGCGGACCTCGAGCCGCCGCACGTCCTCGGCTACCTGGACCCGCTGGACGAGATCGCCGCCACCGGCCGGACCTTCGCCGAGCGGTGCCTGCGGCGCTGGCACGGCGACCTCGGCGGCGACCCCGCCCGCTACGTCGCCGCGTACCGGGTCTGAACGCCCGGGGCCGGGCCGGCGTCCGCCCGCCGTCAGCGGTCCGTCATCGGGTCGTCAGCAGTTCGTCAGCGGAGCGTCAGCAGCCCGTCAATCCGGGCCCCGGCCCGGCCGAAGCGGTGGAAGCTGGACGTCCCTGCAGGTCCGCAGGCCGTACCGGAGGTGAGCCGCATGTCCGTCAGCGCAGCGTTCCGTTCCGCCGTCCCCGACGTCCGCCGCCGGAGCCGCACCCTGCGCGCCGCGCTCTCCCGGGGCCTGCAGCGGGTCCTGGAGCGCCTGGCCGCCAGCCCGCTCGACAACTCCGTCCTCGGCGCCATCGGCGCACCCCGACCGCCCCGCCCGCACACCGCGTCCCGTCCCGACGGCTCACCCCGACGGCTCGACCCGACGGTTCACACCGCGATGCCGTACCCGGACGGGCCGAGCGGCGCGGGGGCGGCGCCGACGCCGCCGCCGGACGTAAGGCCCGTCCCGGCGTAGGCCTGCCACTCGCGCGGGGAGACCCCGTAGGCGGCCCGGAACGCCCGGCTGAAGTGACTGGCGCTCACGAAGCCCCAGCGGCCCGCCACCGCCGCCACGGTGACCCGGCCCGCCGTCCGGCGGGCGAGGTCACGGCGGCACAGGTCCAGCCGCTGGCGCTGGATCCAGCGGGCCACCGTCACCCCCTCGAAGCGGAACAGCTTGTGCAGGTACCGCACCGACACGTGGTGGGCAGCCGCGATCCGCTCCGGCGACAGGTCCGGGTCCCCGAGGTGGCGCATGATGTGGTCCTTCACCCGGGCCAGGGTGGCCAGGGCCGCCTCCGGTGCCTCCGGCCCGGACCGGCCGCGGCGCTCGTGGGCGAGCACCGCGAGCAGGTCGAGCGCCGTGATGGCGAGCCAGGACGCCAGGTGCGGTTCCATCGAGCCGGCCGAGCGGGAGAGGCACTCCAGGTACGCGGCCACCAGCCGGGCGGTGCCGTCGGCGCTGTCGAAGGCCGTCGCGGTCAGCACCCGCAGGTCGTCCTCCGAGACGCCCACGGCCGAGCGCGGCCAGTGGAACGCCGTGAAGGCGAAGGGCTCCGGCAGCTCCTTGGCGAACGGCCGCCCGGCGTCGGAGACCGCGAAGGTGCCCGGCCGCAGCTCGACCCGGTGGCCGTCCTGGACCAGGCGGGCGGTGCCGCGGTGCTGGAGCGCCAGTGTGAGGTGGTCCTCCCCGCCGCGGGCGATCAGCCCCGCGCTGCGCTCGACCCGCTGCGGCCCGGCCTCCACCAGGGAGACCTGCAGGTCGCCCAGGCGGTGGCTGGTGATCGTCGCGGGCGCGGGCGCGCCGTCGAGCAGCTCCACGTCGAGCGGGATGAAGGTACGGGAGACGGCCTCGCGCCAGTACTCCGCGCGGTCGGCGGACGGTACTCCGGTGGTGTCGAGGACGACGGACATCGGTGCTCCTCAGGCTGCTGTCGGCCGGACCGGCCAGGTCCGGCCGGGTGGTGTCGCGGTGTCGCGGTGTCGGAACGGGAGAGCGGGAAGGACGCGGCGTCCCGGCCCGGCGGGCTCGGGGGCCGGGGTCACCACGACCGGCTGTGCAGGGCCACGTGCACGGTGTCGACGACCTGGATCAGCGCGGCCCGGGCGGTGCCGGTGGGGCAGTGCCCGGCGAGCAGCAGGAAACCGTGCACCGCGCCCTGGTAGCGCATCGCCACCACCGGGACGCCCGCCGCGCGGAGCCGGGCCGCGTAGGCCTCGCCCTCGTCCCGCAGCACGTCGGCCTCGGCGGTGACCACGAGCGCCGGGGGGAGCCCGGCGAGCTGGTCCAGGGACGCGCGCAGCGGCGCGGCGGTCGCCTCGCCCCGCCGGCGCAGCTCCGGCAGGTAGTCGTCCCAGAACCGGCGCATGTGGTCGCGGTGCAGGAAGTAGCCCGTCGCGTACCGGCGGTAGGACGGGGTGTCGAAGTCGGCGTCGGTCACCGGGCACAGCAGCACCTGCTGGACCAGCCGGACGTCCCCGCGCTGCCGGGCCAGCAGGGTCAGCGCCGCCACCAGGTTGGCCCCCGCGGAGTCGCCGACGGCAGCGATGCGGCGCCCCTCCAGCCCGATCTCGTGGCCGTGCGCGTGGATCCACCGGGCCACCTCGTAGCACTGCTCGACGGCCACCGGGTAGCGGGCCGCGGGCGAGCGGGCGTAGTCCACGTACACCACGGCGGCATCGGTGCCCAGGGCGAACTCCCGGACCAGCCGGGCGTAGCAGGCCGCGTCGCCGAGCGACCAGCCGAGGCCGGGCAGGAACAGCACCACGGGGCTCGGGCCCACGGCGTCCGCGGGTCTGGTCACCTGGACGTGCACCCGTCCGGCCGGTCCGCAGGGCAGGGCGAGCCACTCCGTCGAGGTGCCGTGCGGGTCGTCCGGGTCCTCGTCCGGGTCCTCGTGCGGGCCGCCGGTCGGGACACGCTCGGGGGTGAGGAAGGAGAGGTCCGGCAGTTCCGTCGCGGACCGGCCGGCCCGGGCGTCCAGGAACTCCTGGAGTACCCGGTCGAGCACCGGGTGCCGGTCGGGCAGGGGGGTGGGGTCGGGCAACTCTTCGCTCCTGGCTTCGGTCGGTGGGCGGCGCGGCGGCCGCGTGCGCGGCGGCGGTCCGGCGGCTCGTCAACCGGCATCGCGGTGCGGCGGTTCGCGCCACTCCCGGGGAGAGACACCGTACGCGGCGCGGAAGGTCCGGCTGAAGTGCGCCGGGTTGACGAAGCCCCAGCGCTGGGCGACGGCCGAGACCGTGGGCGTGGTGCGGCCGCGCCGGGCCAGCTCGCGGGCGCACGCCGCCAGGCGGCGCTGCTGGATGAGCCGGCTCACCGTCACGCCCTCGCCCTCGAAGATCCGGTGCAGGTAGCGCACGGAGATGTGGTGGGCCTGCGCGATCCGTTCGGGCACCAGCTCGGGGTCGGCCAGGTGGTGGTCGATGTACTCGCGCACCCGACGGACCAGGTGCGCGTTCGGGGCGTCCGGCTCCTCCGGCCGGGCTCCGACCAGCTGGACCACGAGCGCGCTCAGCAGGTCCGCGACGCTGCCCGCCAGCCGGTCGCCGACCGGGGCCGGGTAGGAGTGCGCGGAGGCGGCGAGGACGGCGAGGAACGGCAGGAGCACCGGTCCGCAGCCCTCCGTGGGGCCGACGGCCGTCGCCGCCGCCTGCCGCAGGTCCCGCTCCGGCACGCCCAGCAGCCGGCGCGGCAGGTGGAACAGGTGGGTGCGGAAGCGCTCCGGGTAGTCGACGGCGTACGGGCGCGCCGTGTCGTACACCACGAGCCCGCCCGGCGGCACCTCCGCCCGGCGCCCGTCCTGCTCCAGGACGGCCCGGCCCGTCTCCTGCACGCCGATCGCGACCTGCGGCTCGCCGTACGGGGCCCGCTTGATCAGGGCCGCCGTGCGGGAGAGCCGGGCGGCGTCTGCCTCCAGGGTGGAGATCCGCAGGTAGCCGAGCCGGTGGGACACCAGGAGTCCGTCGAAGGGCCGCCCGGTGCGCGGGTGCACCTCCACCGGGACCATCGCCCGGGACACCGCCCCGGTCCAGTACGCCGTCTTGTCCTCGTCCGCGACCGAAGCGGTCGTCACCCGCACACCCATCTGACCGCCCTTCCGCCGAATTCCCTGCGCGGTCCCAGCCTGGGGCGCGGGCGCGGCGGCCCGTTAGGTCATCTGACTGTCCTTTCGGGCAGCATGTGCCGCGCGGCCGGGCAGCGACCGCCGGGAAGGACGTCAGCGCAGGTCAGTGGCGTTGTCGAGGGCGTGGGCGAGCGCGGCCCGCGAGGTGATGCCGAGCTTCGGGAAGATCTTGTAGAGGTGGGCCGCGACGGTGCGGGGCGACAGCAGGAGCCGGCGGCCGATCTCCTTGTTGGTCAGCCCGGTCGCGGCGAGCCGGGCTATCCGCAGCTCCTGGCCGGTGAGACCGGGCGATTCCGCGGCCGGTGCGCCGGGCGGCGGTGCCACCGGGTCGCCGGCGGCCCGCAGCTCCTCCTCGCAGCGCTGGGCCCAGGGGTCCGCCTGGAGACGGCGGAACACGTGGTGGGCGGCGCGCAGCGGTTCCCGGGCGCCGGGCCGGTGGCGGCGGCGCAGCCACGAGCCGTGGGCGAGCCGCAGCCGGGCGAGGTCGAACGCCCACTGCTCCGCGCCGGGGACGGCGTACGCGGCGCGGTAGCCGGCGTCGGCTTCGTCGTCCTCGGCGGCCACGGCGGTGGCGGCCGCGCACAGGAAGGCGTGGCGGTCGGAGATCTCCGCGGAATGGGCCGCCCGGCCGGCGGCGAGGTGGGCCCGGGCCTCCTCGTGCCGGCCGGTGTGCACGGCGGCCGTGACCAGGTCGAGGACCAGGGCATGGCGCCAGGGCGGGCCGCCGGGCAGCCGCCCGGGCGGGGTGAGCTCGGAGAAGTGGGCGTACGCCTCCTCGTGGCGCCCGTGGGCGAGCGCGGCCAGTCCGCGCAGGTGGGTCAGGCGGTCGAGGACGTACCGCATCCGGGCGCGGGTGGCGGTGGGCCGGATGGCCTGCTCGACCTCCCGGAGCCCGGCCTCGTCGCCACGGCCGGCCAGGAAGTGGGCGTAGTACTGGCGGAACATCAACGCGTTGGTGTGGTAACCGAGTTCGTCGGCGATCTCGGCTTCGCGCAGGCAGACGGCGGCCTGGTCCCAGTGGCCGAGCAGGAAGTCCTGGTGGCATTTGGCCTTGGCGATCGAGCCCTGGGAGGCGTAGCCGTGCAGCCCGGTGAAGCGCTGCCACAGGGAGCCCTCGGGGCAGTCGAGGGCCGAGGCGGTCCACAGCAGCAGCCAGGCGGCGCCGGCCTCCTGTTCCTCCGTCATCCGCTCGGCGACGGCCCGCAGGGTGGCGGCCGCGTCCGGGCCCGGGTCGGTCCAGGCCCGCAGGCACAGCCGGCCCGCCTCGGAGACCTCGTCCCGGTGCCGTTCCAGGGCCCGCCAGGCCCACGGGTCGTCCGTGTAGGTGGCGGCCAGGAGCAGTTTGAAGTAGGCCTGTTCGGTGATCCCGCCGAAGGTGTCGGCGCCCGGTGCGGTGAGCGCGTCGAGGGCCGCGGGCAGCAGGGCGGCGGAGGACTCGAAGTCGACGTGGTGACTCTGGTCGGCGTAGACCACCGCGTACGCGAACAGCGGGGCGACGTCATCCGGCACGGTGACGGTCTTCAGTTCCTCCACCAGGGACGCGGTGTGGCGCAGTTGCCCGCCGCGCGCCGACATCACCGCGGCCCAGGTGAGCCTGCGGACGCGGTCGCAGGAGCTGGGGCTGAGGACGGCGGCGCGTTCGAGCAGCAGCGCGCCCTCGGCGTCGCCGCCCCGGCGGGCGAGCTCCCGGCCGGCCTCCTGAAGGCGGTGGGCGAGGTCCTCGTCGGGCAGCAGCGCGGCGGACGCCTCGTGGACCAGTCGCCTCGGGTCGTCCGGCGCGAGGGCTTCGGACAGGGCCCGGTGGGCCTCGCGGCGCGCGGTGTCGGAGGCCGCGGCGACGACGGCGGTGCGGACCAGGGGGTGCCGGAAGACCAGCTGTCCGGCCGGGTCCAGCCGGGCCAGGCCGTCCGCCTCGATCCGGGCCAGGGCCTCCTGCGCGTTCCCGTCGGCGACGGCGCGCAGCCAGGCGCCGCTGCTGAACTCCGGGCCGGTGGCCAGGGCGCCGAGCAGCAGGAAGCGGCCGACCTCGGGCGTCATCGCGCCCAGCCGGTCGGCGAACATCCGCTCGAGCTTGCGCCCCAGCGGCAGCCGTTCCGGCAGCGGCGCGGTGCCCCGCTGCTGGGCGGCGGCGAGTTGGCGCGGCAGTTCCACCAGCGCCAGGGGGTTCCCGGCGGCCTCCGCCAGGACCCGGTCCCGGGCGGCCGCGGCGAGTTCGGGGTGGCAGGTGCCCAGCAGCAGGGCCGCGTCCGGGCGGGGCAGGGCGCGGACCTCGACGGCCTCGGCCGACCAGGTCTGCGCGGCCGGTCCGTCCGGGCGGCTGGCGCCGACGATCACCATCGGCAGTTCGGCGCAGCGCCGGTGGAGGAAGGCGAAGACGGTCGCGCTCGACGAGTCGATCCAGTGCAGGTCGTCCAGGAGCAGCAGCACGGGGGCGGTCCGCATCGCCTCCTCCAGCAGTGCCAGGGCGGCGGCGCCGACGGCGAAGCCGCTGGGGGTTCCGGAGCGGACGCCGAGCGCGCTCTCCAGGGCCTCCCGCTGGTGGTCGGAGAGGGCGCCGGAGCGCTGGAGCAGTGACCGGAAGGCCTGGTGCAGGGCGCCGAACGCGAGGTCCGTCTCCGCCTCGGCGCCGACGGCCCGCAGGACGGTGAAGCCCCGTTCGCGCGCGGCGCGCTCCACCCAGGACAGCAGGGTGGACTTGCCGACGCCGGGCTCGCCGCGCAGCAGCACCGTGGACCCGCTCGCGCCGTCCTCGGCCTGCACCAGGGCGGCGGTGAGCAGTTCCGTCTCCCGCTGCCGCCCGACCACGGCCGGGACCCGGCTGTCGTGCACCACTCTTCGTTCCCCTCGGGTCGGTCGGACGGACCGCCCGCCCCGGGGACCCAAGGCTAATGCCCGCCAGGACCTGCTGTGACCACACTGGGTGTGGCTCCGACCACACCCGGCGACGCGCCGCGACTCCCGGCACGGAGGGCCGCTGACGGAACGTGTTCAGACAACTCGAGGCGTTCGCCGGACGTACAACGGGCAGCCATGAACGGTCCGCCGGGCGGTACCCCACGGGCGCTGTCCTTGGGGTGCCGTCCTCCACCCTCGCGACACCCAGAGGTCATTCCACCCATGGCAGAGCTGAACCGTCGACGTTTCCTCCAACTCGCGGGCACCACAGCCGCGTTCACCACGCTGTCGCAGAGCATCGCGCGGGCCGCGGCGATCGCCCCGCAAGGCGCCACCGGCACCCTCCGGGACGTCGAGCACATCGTCGTCCTGATGCAGGAGAACCGTTCGTTCGACCACTACTTCGGCGCGATGAAGGGGGTCCGCGGCTTCGGCGACCCCCGCCCGGTGACCCTGCCGAGCGGCAAGTCGGTGTGGCACCAGACGGACAGCGCCAAGAAGGAGGTGCTGCCGTTCCGCCCCCAGGTGAACGACCTGGGCATGCAGTTCGTCCAGGACCTCAACCACGACTGGGCCGGCGGCCACAAGGCCTTCAACAACGGCAGGTACGACCAGTGGGTCCCCGCCAAGACGGCCACCACCATGGCCTACCTGACCCGCCAGGACATCCCGTTCCACTACGCGCTCGCCGACGCGTTCACCCTCTGCGACGCCTACCACTGCTCGTTCATCGGCTCCACCGACCCGAACCGCTACTACATGTGGACCGGCTTCACCGGCAACGACGGCACCGGCGGCGGCCCGGTCCTCGGCAACCAGGAGGCCGGGTACGGCTGGACCACCTACCCCGAGCGGCTGGAGAAGGCCGGGGTCTCCTGGAAGGTCTACCAGGACATCGGCGACGGCCTGGACGCGGCGGGCTCCTGGGGCTGGATAGGCGACGCCTACCGCGGCAACTACGGCGACAACTCGCTGCTCTACTTCGACAACTACCGCAACGCCAAGCCCGGCGACCCGCTGTACGACAAGGCCCGCACCGGCACCGACGCCAAGGCGGGCGACGGCCTGTTCGACGTACTGCGCCGCGACGTCCAGGCCGGCACGCTGCCGCAGATCTCCTGGATCGCCGCCCCCGAAGCGTTCACCGAGCACCCCAACTGGCCCGCGAACTACGGCGCCTGGTACGTCTCCCAGGTGCTGGACGCGCTCACCTCCAACCCCGACGTGTGGGCCCGCACGGCGCTGTTCATCACCTACGACGAGAACGACGGCTTCTTCGACCACGTCGTGCCGCCGTTCCCGCCCTCCTCCGCCTCCCAGGGCCTCTCGACGGTGTCGACCACGGCCGACTACTTCGCCGGGAACGCCGCCAACGCGGCCGGTCCGTACGGCCTCGGCCAGCGGGTGCCGATGCTGGTGGTCTCGCCCTGGAGCACCGGCGGCTACGCCTGCTCGGAGACCTTCGACCACACCTCGATCATCCGCTTCATGGAGCGCCGCTTCGGCGTGCTGGAGCCCAACATCTCGCCCTGGCGGCGCGCCATCTGCGGCGACCTGACCTCCGCCTTCGACTTCACCGCGTCGAACCCCGCCCCGGCCGCGCTGCCCTCCACGGCCGGCTACCTCCCGCCGGACCGCAACCGGCACCCCGACTACGTGCCCAGCCCGCCCGCCACCGGCACCATGCCGAAGCAGGAGCCCGGCACCAAGCCCACCCGCCCGCTCAAGTACGCCCCGTACGCGGACGGCGCGGCCGACACCGGCACCGGCAGGTTCCGCCTCACCCTCAGCGGCGGCGCGGCGGCCGGCGCCCAGTTCCTGGTGACCTCGCCCAACCGCACCGACGGGCCGTGGACCTACACCGCGGAGGCGGGCAAGTCGATCACGGACACCTGGAACACCAGCTACTCCAAGGGCGTCACCGACCTGACCGTCCACGGCCCCAACGGCTTCCTGCGCCGCTTCCGCAACCCCGGCAAGACCGCCGGGCCCGAGGTCACCGCGCGGCACAACCCGACCACCGGCAACCTCGACCTCACCCTGACCAACGCGGGCGCCGCCGACGTCGTCCTCACCGTCAGCAACGCCTACGGCGGCACCCCGCAGACCGTCACCGTCCGCCGGGGCGCGACGCTCGCGTACACCGTCGACCTCGGCGGCTGCCGCCACTGGTACGACGTCACCGTCACCTCCGCGGCGACCGCCGACTTCGTCCGCCGCCTGGCCGGCCACGTCGAGACCGGCGCCCCCGGCCTCTCGGACCCGGGCATCGTCACCTACTGATCCGGCTACCCCCCGCCCCGCCGCCACCGACGCCGGCGGGGCGGCGGGCGGCGGCCATTCGGCGCAGCGCGCCCCCGCACCGCGCGGGCCCGGCCGGGCGGCGTGCCTATCGTGGGCGAATGACCGATCGTCGGACCGCCCGGCCTGCCGCGGGCCGCTTCGGCTACCTCGTGGCCGCCGCCGCCTTCGCCGTCTGCATGGCGGGTACCACACTGCCCACCCCGCTCTACGGGCTGTACCAGGACGAGATCGGCTTCTCCGAGCTGACGGTGACGGTCGTGTTCGCCGTGTACGCCTTCGGCGTCATCGGCGTCCTGCTGCTGGTCGGCAACGTCTCCGACACCATCGGGCGCCGCGTCGTCCTGCTCTTCGGGCTCGGGTTCGCGGCCTGCAGCGCCGTCGTCTTCCTGGCGGCGGACAGCGTTCCGCTGCTGCTCCTGGGCCGGCTGCTGTCCGGCTTCTCGGCGGGCCTGTTCACCGGCACCGGCACCGCGTACGTGCTGGAGCTCGCCCCGCCCGGGCGGACTGCCCGCGCGGGCTTCGCCGCGACCGCCGCCAACATGGGCGGCCTCGGCTGCGGATCGCTGCTGTCCGGCGTGCTCGCCGAGTACGCGCCCGACCCGCTGGTCCTGCCGTTCGTCGTGCACCTGGTGCTGCTCGCCACGTCGTTCGTCCTCACCCTGTTCCTGCCGGAGACGGTCGCCGGGGCCCGCCCGCTGCGCACCGCCCGGCCCAACCGGCCGTCCCTGCCGCCGGAGGTCCGCCGGGTGTTCGTCCCGGCCGGGCTCGCCGCGTTCGCGGGCTTCTCCCTGCTGGGCGTCTTCACCTCGGTCAGCCCGGCCTTCCTCGCCGCCGGCCTGGGCATCCACAACCACGCGGTCGTCGGCCTGATCGTCTTCACGGCCTTCTTCGCCTCCACCCTGGGCCAGCTCCTGGTGCCCCGTCTCGGCACGGCCCGGGCGATCCCGCTGGGCTGCCTGGTGCTCATCGTCGGGCTCGCCCTGCTGGCCGTCTCCCTCGCCTGGACCACCCTCCCGCCGCTGGTGCTCAGCGCCCTGGTCGGCGGCGCGGGCCAGGGCATGGGCCTGCGCGGCGCCGTCGGCGAGGTCGCCGCGGCGAGCCCCGCCGAGCACCGCGGCGGGGCCCTGTCGGCGCTGTTCGTGGTCGCCTACTTCGGCATCTCGATCCCGGTCATCGGCGTGGGCCTGCTCACCGGGCCGGTCGGCCTGGCGCATGCCGGCCTGGTCTTCGCCGCCTGCATGGCCGCCCTGGCCGCCGTGTCCGGAACGTACCTGCTGCGCCAGGCCAGGGCCGGGGCCGGGGCCTGAGCCCGTGTGACGCCGGGGGCCGGCTTTGCGCCGGGAGGCCGTGTTGCGCCGACCGGTGCTTGCCGCCCGGGCCCGGGACCGATAGACACGGTCCCGACACTGTGTGTGACACCAGGAGGTCCCCGGCCATGAGCGTGACGAGTCGGTACCGGGACGCCTGGGAGGGCTTCTGGCGCGGTGCGCCCGAGGAGCCGGGCTCGGTGATCTGGGACGCGGAGCCGGCCCTCACGGCGGAACCCCACCTCGCGCTGTTCGCCCCCTACGTCACCGACCCGGGGCTGCCCGTGGTCGACCTGGGCTGCGGCAACGGCACCCAGACCCGCTTCCTGGCCGGCCACTTCGACCGCGTCCTCGGGGTCGACCTGTCCGCCGCCGCCCTCGACCTGGCCCGGCGCCGGGATCCGGCGACGCGGGCCGAGTTCGCGGCGCTGGACGCCACCGACGCCGAGGCCGTCCGGGCGCTCCACGACCGCCTCGGCGACGCCAACGTCTATCTGCGCGGTGTGATCCACCAGAGCGAACCGGCCGACCGCCGCCTGGTCGCCGACGCCGTCGCCACGCTGGTCGGCGCACGCGGCCGGGCCTTCCTCGTCGAGCTCGCCGAGGCGGCCAAGCAGGTCCTGGCCGACCTCGCCCACCACCCGGCCGGGCCGCCACCGAAGCTGCGCCCGGTCTTCGCCCACGGCCTCGCCCCTGCCGAGGTCGCCGACACGGCCCTCACCGAGCTCCTCGACACGGCCGGCCTCGCCGTGCTCGCCGTCGGCGACCTGCCGCTGATCACCACGGAGTCCGCCCCCGACGGCCACCGGATCGACCTCCCGGCCCGGTGGTTCGTCGTGGGCGCCCGGCCGGCCCGCCCCTGAGCCGGGCGGGCCGGCCGTCGGGCCGTCAGGCCGGGTGGGCCGCCGTCGGTTCCTTCTCCCGGCGGAGGAGGTCGTCGAATCAGACAACAGCCTTACCGCGAGCCTGGACGCCATGCACATGCAAGGCCAACGCGATCGAAATCGCAACTTCCTTTTGTTTTCACTTACTTGGGGTATACCTGCACCGCCACGCGAGGAGCGGCTCCCGATTGGCGCCGCTGCCAGAACGGGCTGTCCGGCCACCGCTGTTCGAGGGCGTAGTAGGCCGCGTGGTGGCGCCGGTAGGCGGCGGTGACGGCCGTGACGACATCGGTGTAGCCATCCAGCGCGTGCGGGTCGCCGTCGAGGTGGCCGTGCACGGCGGCTCCGGCGGCCTGACCGGTGTACAGGGCCGTCAGGATGCCCTGGGAGGACAGCGGGTCGAAGGCGGCCGCGGCGTCGCCGACGGCGGTCCAGCCGTCGCCGTGGACGCGGTCCAGGCGGACGGTGTGGGCGGGCGCCCTGGCGGGTGCGGGGAGCGTGCGGTGGGCGGCGGTACGGGCCGCGGTGGGGCCGGTGGCGGCCAGGCGCAGCCCGAAGGACCGGCTGTCCGGGCGGGCGGCGGGCAGGTCGGCGTCGGTGAAGAAGGCGACCAGCAGCCGGCCGCCGGGCAGCAGCGCGCTGTACCACCAGCCGTCGGGCGCGGCCTCGACGAGCGTGGTGGCGTCCGCGGTGTCGCGGGCGTCGAGGGTGAGGTACAGCGCCACGAGCCGGTCGCCGCGGACGCGTCGGGCGCCGTGGGTGGTGGCGATGGCGGCGCGCCGGCCGGTGGCGTCGACGAGGTGCCGGCAGCGGACCGTCCGGCCGGCCAGGGTGAGGGCCCACGAGCCGTCCTGGTGACGGGCGTCGGGGCGCACCACCGCCTCGCGGACGTCCACCCCCACCGCGCGGGCCGCCGCGCGCAGCCGCCGGTCGAAGAGTGCGCGGTCCAGGTGCCAGCCGGGGCCGTACGGGTCGTTGATGCTGTCGACGGTCCCGATGTCCTGGGCCCCCCAGGCGGACCGGTTGCCGTAGCAGGGCAGGTGCCCGGTGCCGGGGACGGTGTCGGCCACGCCGAGGTCGCGCAGCAGCATCCGGGCGACCGCCGGCAGCGCCTCGCCGACCGGTGGCGGGCCGCCGGGGGCGTGGGCGAGCAGCACCCTGCGCCCCCGGGCGGCCAGGGCGAGGGCGGCGGCCGCACCGGCCGGTCCGCCGCCCACCACCGCGACATCGTGGTCCGACGTCACGCGCCGCCCTCGGTCGGCGCGCCCTCGGTCGGCGCGCCGGCCTCCTCGCCGAAGGGGTCGAGCTTGTCGAAGTACCCGATGGTGACCTCCTCGGCCGAGAGCCCGGTGAGCGCGAGGACCTCGCCCGCCGCCTGCATGCTCAGGCTGTCGTGGGCGGCGGTCGCGGCGGGGACGTGGATGGCGCTCAGGTTGCGGGTGTCGGAGACGCCTTCGAGCGGGAAGCCGGGTACGGATTCGACCTGCATCCGCTCCGGGAAACGGCCGTCGCCGACGGTGTACGGGCGGACCTCGACGATGCCGAAGTGGTACCACTCGGCGACGGCCTGCTTGAGCTGCTGCTTGTAGTCGCCCTGGAGTCCGCGCAGCCAGGACGCGCGCTTGGCGAATGCCGCCTCGCGGCCGTCCTCCTCGACCCGGGTGATCTCCTTGTTGACGATCCGGTAGTCGCTCTCCTTGAGGACGTGGTTGGGCACCCGGGCCGGCCAGAAGGTGGGCAGGTAGGGGTCGTAGCGGGGGCCGAGCTGCTTGGCGGCTTCGTACCCCGAGCGGCAGCTGGCGGTGTCGGTCTGCCAGGGGACGGCCATCCAGCGGGTCAGGTCGCCGGGGCCCTGCTCGTGCAGGGGACCGTCCGGACCGAGCGCCCGGGCCTGGCTGAGCTTGTCGCCGTAGTCCGGTTCGGCGGTGCCCTCGGCGCGGTGGCGGATGCGCAGCGGTTCGCCGTACATGGTGGGGTGCCGGATCGGCCAGGTGACCTCGCAGCCGGGGTGGAAGGCGTCGGCGAGGCAGAAGTCGAGGGCGGCGCGGTCCAGCAGGGCGGGCTGGTCGGCGACGGGCGCGTCCTCCGGGCGCCGGGGGAAGCCCGGCCACGGCGTGGTGGTGAACTCGCCCTTCATCCAGGCGAGGAGGATCGCGTCCTGGGTCGGGGAGACGGTCATGTACTGCAGGACGGAGGTGGGGATGCTCTTCATGCCGTCGCCGTAGATCCACGGCCAGGGCATCGGGGAGATGCCGTCCCGCTTGGGGTCGCGCAGCGCGGTGTAGACCTGGCGGCGCAGTTCCTCGTGCGTGGGCGAGGGGTCGGCGAGCCTGGCGAGGTGGTCGGGGGCGAGGAAGTCCTGGGGGCCGCCGAAGCCGAAGTGGGCGGCGAACCCCTTGTTCACCCACTGGAGTTCGCAGAACCGCTGCAGGATCGGTTTGACGTCCCGCTCGAAGTTGACGGTCTTGGGCGGCGCCAGCGTCCCCTCGGTGACGAAGAGGTCGTACAGCAGGTCGTGGAGGGTGCGCACGGTCTTGACGTCGGGTGCGTAGTTCGGCGGGGCGACGACGACCCAGGCCGGGTCGACGCGCAGCGCGGTGCCGTCGATGGTCACGGTCGCGGTGACCGGGCCGTCGGAGGTGTCGTCGCACCAGCCGTCGTTGTTGCCGTACGAGACGAGCTCGCCGCCTTCGGGGTTGCGGGACGTGCCGACGCCGCCGAGCACGACCAGCCGGCCGTCCGGATCGCAGTGCATCCGGCCGAGCGGGACGGGCGCCCCGAGGAAGGAGCCGCCGGTGAACTCCACCTCCTGCTTGCTGCCCGCGACCAGGGTCTTGCGGCCGGGGTCGATGACCAGGCTCGCCCGGTCCTTGACGGCCGCGTTGCGCCGGGGCTCGGGCTGGTCCTTCATGTCGGGGATGTCGAGCGGGAGGCTGAACTCGTACCAGGCGGCCTTCTTGTTGGCGACGTGCACCGCCCACTCGATGCGCACCCGCGGGTCGTCGACCGTCAGCTCGCGGACGACCCTGCCGTCCGCGCCGTAGCCGTAGATCCGGAAGCGGGCGGCCTGCCGCTTGATCGCGCCCTGGTCGTCCTTGGAGAAGCCGGGCTGCTCGGCCGGCGGGTCCGGCACCTCCGGGCCGAGGAACCAGCCGTCGTCCCGAGTGCTGTTGCCGACCCGGGCGATGCCGATCGCGGGATGGATCCTGGCATAGGCGATGTCGTCGCTCAACGCGCTCTCCTCTGCTCGCACGGACGGGGCACGGCCGTCCGATGCCGCCCCCACCCCAGGGTCTTCGGTAGACGAACCACCGGAGTTGAGCACGCGCCCGGGTGAAGCGGTCGGACCGGAACGCGGAGCGAGCGCCGGACCGACGGGGAGGGCAGCGGGCCCACCACCGTCCGGCCCGGCGGGTCACTGCGCGGTCCAGCCGCCGTCCACGCCCAGTGCCTGGCCGGTGATGTAGGAGGCCTCGTCCGAGGCGAGCCAGAGGACGGCGGCGGCGACCTCCTCGGGGCGGCACAGCCTGCCCAGGGGGATGTTGCCCAGGTAGAACTCGTCGGCGCTCGGGCCGCGGTCGCGGCGGGCCTGTTCCAGCATCGGGGTCAGCACCGGCCCGGGGCAGACCGCGTTGACCCGGATGCCCCGGGGGCCGTAGTCGATGGCGCTGTTGCGGGTGAGGCCCACCACACCGTGCTTCGCCGCGGTGTACGGGGCCGCGTTGAGGTAGCCGACCAGGCCGGCGATCGAGGCGACGTTCACCACCGCGCCGCCGCCGTCCTGCCGGAGCATGGCCTGGATCTCGTACTTCATGGACAGCCAGACGCCCTGCAGGTTGGTGTCGGTGATCCGACGCCAGTCCTCCAGGTCGAACTCGTGCAACTGCCGCCCCGATCCGGGGACGCCCGCACTGTTGCAGGCGATGTCCAACCGGCCGTCGCGGGCGACCACCTCCTCGACCAGTGCGGCGACGTCGGACTCCCGGGTGACGTCGGCCGGCACGGCGAACGCCCGTCCGCCGGCCGCCTCGATCACGGAGACCGTCTCGGCCAGTGCCCCGGGCCTCCGCCCGGCGACCGTCACCCGGGCTCCGGCCGCCGCGAAGGCGACGGCGACGGCCCGGCCGATCCCGGTACCGCCGCCCGTCACCAGGACGGACCTGTCCTGAAAGCGCATCCCCGCGCCCCTCTTTCCGCTCGTGTTTCCTGGGTCGGCTCGTGGGTTTCGTCGGCTCAGCCTGTCCGCTTGACGAGGTCCTCCACCGCGCGCACGATCGCCGCGGAGTCCGGCAGGACACTCGGCTCCAGCGCCGGGCTAGCCGGGTAGGGCACGCCGAGCGACCCCAACCGCACCACGGGGGCGCGCAGTTCCTCGAAGGCGTGCTCGGTCACCGCCGCGGCGATCTCCGCCGAAGGCCCGTACCGGACCCAGGCCTCGGCCGCGACCACCACCCGTCCGGTCCGGCGCGCGGAGGCCGCCAGCGTGGCCACGTCCAGCGGTCGCAGCGAGCGCACGTCCACCACCTCGCAGTCCAGGCCCTGTTCGGCCAGCCGGCCCGCCGCCACGAGGGCCTCGGGCACCATCCGGGACAGCGCGAGCACCGTGACGTCGCTTCCGGGGCGCACCACCTCGGCGGTACCCAGCGGCACCAGGTGCGACCCGGTCGGGACCTCGCCCTCGGTCGCGTAGAGCAGCTTGTGCTCGACCAGGATCACCGACTCGTCCGAGCGCAGCGCCGCGGTGAGCAGGCCCTTGGCGTCGGCCGGGCTCGCGGGCAGCACGGTGTGGAGCCCGGGCAGATGGGCGGTCCACGCCTCCAGCGACTTCGAGTGCTGCGGGCCGGCGTTGATCCCGGCGCCGCCCTGGGTGCGCACCACGACCGGCATGCGCACCTGGTCGTTGTAGGCGAACGGGAGGGCGGCCACGCCGTTGGCGATGCTGTCCAGCGCCAGGCACAGGAAGTCGGTGTACATGATCTCGACCACCGGCCGCAGTCCGCTCATCGCCATGCCCATCGCGGCGCCGACGATGCCGTTCTCGGAGATCGGGGTGTCCAGGACCCGGTCGGCGCCGAACTCCTCCAGCAGTCCCCGGGTCACGGAGAAGATGCCCCCGTAGTGGGCGACGTCCTCGCCCAGCACGACCACCCGGTCGTCGGCGGCCATCTCCCGGCGCAGCGCGTCGTTCAACGCCCCCGCGTACGTCATCCTGGTCGTGGCCGGCGACGTGGTCGTGGCCGGCGAACCGGCCGTGGTCGCGCTCGTGGTCGTACCGGTCACCGCAGTGCTCCTTGGTCCCACCTGGACGCGTACGCGAAGAGCTGGTCGGGGTCGGGCCACGGGCTCGCCCTGGCGAACGCCACCGCCTCGGCGATCTCCGCCACCGCCGCCCGGTCCACCTCGGCCAGTCGCTCGGACGGGACGCCGCGCTCCCGCAGCCGGCCGGCCGCCAGCTCCAGGGGGTCGGTGGCCCCGGTCCCCTCGTCCGGGTCGCGGTAGCCGCCGCGGTCGGAGCTGGAGAAGCCGGACCTGCGGAAGGTGACGGCCTCCACCAGCGCCGGTCCCCGTCCCTGCCGGGCCGCCTCGACGGCGTCCGCGACCACCCGGTGCACCGCCTCCACGTCGTTGCCGTCCACCGCGTACCCGGGGATGCCGTAGCCGGCCGCCCGCCGGTACAGCTCGGTCTGGCGCGAGTGCCGGTCGAGGCGGACGCTCAGGCCGTAGCCGTTGTTCTCGACCAGCACGACGACCGGTAGCCGCCACAGCGCCGCCATGTTCAACGCCTCGTTGAACGCACCGGAGTTGACCGCGCCGTCGCCGGTCACGCAGAGCGTGACGGCGCCCCGGCCGGCCCGCTTCTGGGCCAGGCCGTGGCCGACCGCCAGGAGCAGCGAGTGCCCGACGATGCCGGAGGGGCCGAGCAGTCCGTGCTCGGCGTCGGCGATCAGCATGTGCCCGGCCCGGCCGCCGCACTGGCCGTCGGCCCGGCCCATCATCTCCGCGAAGGTGCGGCCCAGCGGCAGGCCGAGACCGACGTACTGGGCGTGCGGGCGGTGCGTGGCGGTGGTCAGGTCGCCCGGCCGCAGCGCGGCGGTGGCGCCGATGCCGGCCGCCTCCTGGCCGATGCCCAGGTGCATCGGCCCGGTGACGAGCCGCTCGGCCACCAGCTCGGCGAGCACTTCGTCCATCCGGCGGAGCACCCGCATCCGCCGGTAGAGCTCCAGCAGGTCGTCGTCGGGCGGGGGGTGCGGGAGCGTTCCGCACGCCTGCCGAGGTTGCGTCACAGTGCGTTCTCCAGAACGTGGATGGGGGCGGCGGGCGCGGTCCGACGGCGGAACGGCCCGACCAGGGCGAGTCCGCCGGCCGCGCCGGCCAGCGCGAGCAGCGCGCAGGACCACCACAGCGCCCACGGCGCGACCGAACCGTAGAGATAGGCGCCGGCCGGCGGGCCGAGCAGCTGGGCGGCCGCGTAGGACCAGCCGAAGGCCGCCTGGTAGCGGCCCTGGGCGTGCGTGGGGGCCAGGTCCGCGATGATCGAGCCGACGAAGCCGGCCGCCCCGATCTCGCCGATGGTCCAGACCACGACGGTGGCCAGGTACCCGGCCGCGGTGTGCACCAGACCGGTGGCCGCGATGCCCAGTCCGAAGACGGCCCAGGACACCGCGAGCACCGCGATCCGGTCGAACCGTTCCAACCAGCCGGCCAGCGGCGGTTGGAGCACGCCGATCAGGACGCCGCTGACCAGGAAGACCGCGCCGTAGACGGCGGAGGACTCGCCGCTGTCCTTGATCGCGAGCGGCAGCCCGACGGTGACCTGCGCGTTGATCAGGCCGCTGACGACGTTGAGCGCGATCAGTGCGAGCAGCAGCCGGTCCCGGAACAGCCCGACGGGGTGCTTCCGGGCGACGGCACGCGGCAGGGCCGCCGCCGGCCCCTTCGGCAGCAACAGGGCCACCAGCACCGCGAAAGCGGCGGAGGAGGCGGCCTGGGCGAGGAACAACAGCCCGTAGCCGTACCGGGCCAGCAGGCCCGCCAGCAGCCCGGCGAGACCCACCCCCAGGTTGACCGCCCAGTAGATCAGTCCGTAGGCACGCGGCTGGGACTGCGCGGGCACCAGGACCGCCACCAGCGCGGCCGCGGCCGGACGGTAGACGTCGGCCACCACCCCGACCAGGACGGCGGCCGCGAGAAGCGCCGGCAGGCCGTGCGCGAGGCCGAGGCCGACGATGCTCGCCGAACTGGCCGCGAGCCCGCAGACCACGGCCACCCGGGGGCCGAACCGGTCGGCCAGCACGCCGCCGAGCGGCTGCGAGACCAGGCCGCCCAGCCCGACGGCCGCCAGCACCGTCCCGGCGTCCGACGCGGACAGGCCCTGATCGCCCAGATAGAGCACCAGGAACGGGACCGCCATACTGCCGATCCGGTTCACGAGCTGGCCGGCGAACACCACCCAGAATCCCCGTGGCAGCCCACGGAAGTGACGTAAAACGAAAGTCCTTGCCTGGGTGATGATTTCGATACCCCCGATCCCCCGACCGGACACCGCAACGGATGGCCCGGAAACTCGGCGAGAATGCCGTATTGCCCCGCGAGAGCATCGGCAGGGCTGTTCCGGACGTGCGGTCCCTTCGTCCTCACCGTACAAGCCGACCACGTGCTTTTGAAGGGACATCTCAACACCCGAGATGGCCATCCGCCCTCGTTGACCGAATGTTGACAGGTCGTCACTCCTGTGCTTGCATCCCCAAGGCGAATCGCCAGCTGCCAGAGAGGCTCGGTCAATTGACTACCCGGCGTGTGATTCTCGTCGACACCTACGCCCTGTCCCGCCGTCTCGCGACCGCCTTCCTCGAGCGCGGAATAGAACCGGTCAGGGTACAGAGCACTGTCGAAGTCCCCCGGCTCTACGCCGGGAAGCCGGATTCGAATCCGTATCTCGCCGACTTCGTGCACACCGGGGACGTCGAGGCGACCGCGGCACGGCTGGCGCCCTTCGAACCGCTGGCCGTGCTGCCCGGCGGCGAGCTGGGGGTGGAACTCGCCGACGCGCTGAGCGAGCGGCTCGCCCGCGACCGCCCGATCCCGACGAACGGGACGGCGCTCAGCCCGGCCCGCCGCGACAAGTACGCCATGGTCGAGCGGATCAAGGCCTGCGGGCTGCGCGGAGCGGAGCAGATCCTGGTCCGCTCCGAGGAGCAACTGCGCTCCTGGCACGAGCGGTCGGGCGGGCGGGCGATCCTCAAGCCGCTGCGCAGCGCCGCCAACGACGGCGTGTTCTGGTGCGACACCCCCGAGGAGTCGGTGCGGGCCTACCGCACCCTCGCCGGCCGCGAGAACATCTTCTCCGAGCCCGGCGACGGCGTGGTCGCCCAGGAGTACCTGGTCGGCGCCGAGTACCTGCTGAACACGGTCAGCCGGGACGGCCACCACCATGTCTGCGACATCTGGAAGACGCACCGGATCAGCGCCAACGGCAAGCGCGACCTGGCGGTCGCCTGCCAGCTGCTGCCCCGCCGGGGCGAGGTGCAGGAGCCGGTGGTCGACTACGGCCTGCGGGTCCTGGACGCCCTGGGCATCGCGAACGGCCCGGCCCACGTGGAGATCAAGCTGACCCCGCAGGGCCCGTGCGTGATCGAGGTCGGCGCCCGGATCGCGGGACTCGACCTGCCCGGCCGCACCCACCTCGCCACCGGCGAGTCCCAGATCAGCTGGACGGTCGACGCGTTCGCCGAACCCGACCGCTTCCTGGCGCGCCACCAGGAGGACTACCGGCTGAGCCGGTCCGTCGCCTGGGCCGGCCTGGTGTCACCGGTGCGGGGCGTCCTGCGCGGCTACCGGGGGCTGGACGACATCAGGGCCCTGGAGAGCTTCCGCGAACTGCACCTGGCGGTCCACCCCGGCGACCCGATCAGCCCCACCGTGGACGACTCCACCTACCCGCTGGCGGTCTCACTCGCCCACGAGGTGGACGAGGTGCTCCTGCGCGACCTCGGCACGCTGCGCTGGCTGGACGGACCGGGCCTCTACGACGTGGCCGAGGGCCAGGCGCATTCCTGACCCTGCGGGATTCCTGCCTCTTCGGGATTCCCGCCTGTCAAAACTCTGCGAACTCCGCGAACTCCGCGCACTCTTCGAACTCCGTGACACACCGCTAGCAGATGGTTGGAATCACCCATGGATCTGGGAATTTCGGGGCGCACCGCGCTCGTGTGCTCGTCCACCGGCGGCCTGGGGGAGGCGATCGCCCGGGCGCTGGCCGCGGAGGGCGCCCGGACGGTGGTCTGCGGACGGCGCGGGGAGCGCGCCCGGCAGATCGCCGCCGAGTTGCCCGACGCCGTCGGAGTCGAGGCGGACCTCCTGGCCGAGGACGGCCCGGCCCGGCTGATGGCGGCGACGATCGCGGCTTTCGGCCCGCCCGACCTGCTCGTCCTCAACGGGCCCGGGCCCAAACCCGGTCCGGCGAGCGGCCTCGACCCGGCCGAGGTGGACGCCGCGCTGGACGTCACGCTGCGCCCGCAGTTGGCCCTGGTCACGCTGGCGCTGCCGGCCATGCGGGAACGCGGCTGGGGCCGCATCCTGGCGGTCGGATCCAGCGGGATCGCCGCTCCGATCCCCAACCTGGCGCTCTCCAACCTGGGTCGCGCGGCGCTGGCCGGCTACCTCAAGACCCTGGCCGCCGAGGTCGCCGCGGACGGGGTGACGGTGAACCTCCTGCTGCCCGGCCGGATCGAGACCGAGCGCACCGCGGCGATCGACGCCGCCAACGCCGAGCGCGCCGGCCGCAGCCTGGCGGACGTGCGGCGGTCCTCGGTCGAGGCCATTCCGGCAGGTCGCTACGGGCGGCCCGAGGAGTTCGGCGCGACCGCCGCCTTCCTGTGCAGCGCGCAGGCCTCCTACGTCACCGGCACCGCGATGCGTTGTGACGGCGGCTACGTGCGCGGCCTGTGACGGGAAACACGGATTACCCGGGCTTCCCGCCCATCACGCAGCGTCAAATTCCATCACGCGGGAAACCGCATTCCTGATAAGATCGATCATGCTCACGACGAGTAAAGCTCTCCGTAAATCATCGCGCAAACCTGCGAGTAAACCGGAGATCGCCGCCTGGCGGCCTTCCGTAGGCGGCATCCGAGAAGTCTTCCACGCGCGCATAACGAACCACGTCTACCCCATGCACACGCACGACGCATGGACACTCCTCATCGTCGACGACGGAATCGTCCGTTTCGACGTGGACCGTCATGAATACGGCGCCCTGGATCACCTCGTCACGATCCTCCCGCCGCAGGTCGCGCACAACGGCGATTCGGTCTCCCCGGACGGATTCCGGAAACGGGTGCTCTATCTGGACCCGACCCTGCTGAGCCATGAACTCATCGGGGCGGCCGCGGACCAGCCCGTCATCTCGGACCCGGTGCTGCGGCAACGGATCCACCTGCTGCACACCGCCCTGAACGGGACCGACGACCCGCTGGAGGCCGAGAGCCGACTGGGCTTCATCGTCGAACGCCTGCACGGACACCTCGCGGGAACGCTGCGTGATGCCCGTCCGCCGGCCGCCCCGGGCGTCGCCGGGCGGCTGCGCGACCTGCTCGACGCCCGGCTGGTCGAAGGCCTCACCCTGGCGGAGGCCTCCGACCTGCTGCAGTCCCACCCCACCCAGCTGGTCCGCGCCTTCACCAAGGAGTTCGGCGTGGCCCCGCATCAGTACCTGACGGGCCGAAGGGTGGACACGGCACGCGGCCTGCTGCTGGAGGGCATGACGCCGGGACTCGTCGCGGCGACCACCGGCTTCTACGACCAGTCGCACTTCACCCGCCACTTCAAGAACACCATCGGTACCAGCCCCGGCCGCTACGCCCGGTCCGCCACCGCCGGCTCGGCCAAGGCCTCGGTCGCCGGCTCGGTCGCACGCTCCGACTCGGTCGCACGCACGGTTTCGGCCGCACGCTCGGTCTCGGTCGCACGCTCGGTCTCGGCCGCCGGCTCGGCAGCGGGCATCTCCCGCAAGCGGGTGAGCGGGGACAGCAGGACCCCGCCGACCACGAAGACCGCCGATCCGAGCGTCGAGACCCACAGGGTCTGATGCACGCCGATCCGGTCGGCGAGCAGTCCCGAGAGCAGGCCGCCGAGCGCACCGAGCCCGAACATCACGGCCCGTACCGCCGCGTTCATCCGCCCGAGCAGCTCGGGCGGCGTGACGTTCTGCCGCACGCTGATGATCAGGATGTTGACGGTCGTCAGCCCCAGCGGCCCGAGGAACCAGGCGATCGTGAACAGTCCGCCCACCAGGAAGTCCGGGCCGGCGGCGGCCGGCACGAGCAGCATCGGCACGAACGCCACCGTCAGCGCGCAGGCGTAGAGACGCCCGAGGGACAGCCGCTGGGTCAGCCGGCGGCACATGATGCCGCCGACGATCCCACCGCAGGCACCGACCGAGAAGATCAGTCCCAGCACCGAGGCCGACAGCCCCCGGTCGCGGGCCGCGTACAGGAGGAACATCGGCTGCGTCGCCGAGAGGAAGAAGTTCGCCAGGCCGCCGACCAGCGCGATCCACCGCACCAGGCGGTTGCCCGCGACGAACCTCAGTCCCTGGGCCAGTTCCGTGCGGATCCGCCGCCCGGGCACGACCTGGGGCGGGGTCTCCTTGGCGCGGATCAGGAGCAGCGAGACCACCGAGCCGAGGAAGGTCACGGCGTTCGCGGCCATCGCGACCGGAGCCGTCAGCAGGCTCACCAGCGATCCCGCCAGTCCGGGCCCGGCCGCCTCGGCGGTCGCGGACGTGGTCGCCAGCTTGGAGTTGGCGTCGACCAGGTACTTCGGGTCGCGGATCAGCGTGGGGACGAACGACATCCAGCTGATGTCGAAGAGCACCGCGCCGATCCCCACACCGAAGGTGATCGCCAGCAGCAGCGGCATGTCCAACCGGTCGAGCCAGGCCAGCACCGGCACCATGCCGATCAGCACCAGCCGGAGCAGGTTCGCCCCGATCATCGTCGTGCGCCGGCGGTGGCGGTCCACCCAGACCCCGAACAGCGGCCCGAACACCAGGTACGGGACCATCTGCAGGAAGCGCAGCAGACCGAGTTCGTCGGGCTGCGCGTCCAGGGTGATCACCGCGGTCAACGGCAGTGCCAGCACGGTGATCTGCGTGCCGAACAGGGAGAGGGTCTCCCCCGACCAGAAGGTGAGGAAGTCCCGGTTGCGCCACAGGCTCGGGCGGCCCTGCACCCCGGCCCCGTCGGCGACGGTGCTGTCCTTGTCCGCGACGGCGGTTTCCCCTTCACGGACAGTGGTGTCCTGCGTGGTCATGCCGGTACTCCTTCCGGTCGCGCGGCGGACACCTCGTGCAGGGTTTCCCACACCGCTTCGCCCAGCGCCTTCAGTCCGGCTCCCTGCCACAGCGAGAAGTGGTCGCCGGGCACGGTGACGGTGCGCACGTCCTGCGCCGCGTCGCTCCACCGCAGCGGACCGCGCGGCGAGTCCTCGGCCTCGACGACCAGCACCGGTCCGGGGTAGCCGGGCTCGGGGCGGTAGCCGTGGAGGGCCTCGACGTTGCGCCGGAACACCTCGAACCGGTGGTCCAGGGTCTCGGCGTCCAGCTCCTCGGCGATCAGGCCCGCCCGGTGCAGCAGACGCCAGGCGTCCCCGGTCGGCGCGTCCGACGGCCACTCCCCCAGCACGTCGGCGACCTGCTGCTCGGCCCGTCCGTTCCCGGCCTCGGTCAGCAGGTTGACGGCGAACCCGGACAGGACCGCCTGCCGCGGCGGGACCGGTTCGGCGTGGTGCATCAGGGCGTCGACCAGCACCACGAGCGGCACCCGCCGCCCCCGCGCCAGCAGCCGGTGGGCCATGGCGAACGCGACCGAGCCGCCCATCGACCAGCCGAGCAGGCACAACTCCGGCCCCACGCAGTCCTCTTCGACCGTGCGGGCGTAGTCCTCGGCGAGCTCGCGCAGGTCGGTGGGCGGCAGGCCGTCGCCGTCGTACCCGGGCGCCTCGATGCCGACCACCGGCCGGCCTCCGAGGAGGCCGGCCAGCGGCAGGTAGGTGTAGGCGGAGCCGGAGGCGGAGTGCACGCAGTACAGCGGCGCCAGCCCGGTGTCGTCCCCGCCGAACGGCAGGAGCAGGTCAGCCGACACGGCCGGGCTCCGCGGTGACGCCCGCCGGGGCGGCCTTGAGGGCCGCCGGCTTCGCCGCCACCAGCCGGTCGACCTCCGCGGCGATCGAGCGCGTGGTGGCGTCGGCGAACATCGTCCGCAGCCGGATCTTGACGCCGAACTCCTTGCCGAGGCGGCTGACGACCCGCATCGCCTGCAGGGAGTTGCCGCCGGCCGCGAAGAACGCGACCGCCGCGCTGACCCGCTCGACCTCCAGTACCTCGGCGTAGATCCGCGCGACCGCCTGCTCCGTCGGCCCCTGCGGGGCGACGTAGTCCTCCTCGGGGTCGGCCTCGACCGGGTCCGGCAGGGCCTTGCGGTCGACCTTCCGGGCCGTGGTCAGCGGCAGCCGGTCCAGGACCACCCAGGCGGTCGGGACCATGTACTCGGGCAGCCGCTCGGCCAGGTGGGCCCGCAGGTCGGCCGGGTCGGGAAGGCGGTCGGCGGCCGGCGAGGCGTAGCCGACCAGGCGGTTCTCACCGCGCCGGTCCGGCCGCAGCACCACCGCGCCGACCCCCACGTCCGGGTGCGACATCAGCGCGGACTCGATCTCCTCCAGCTCGATGCGCAGGCCGCGCAGCTTCACCTGGCCGTCGCCGCGGCCGAGGAACTCCAGCTGGTAGTCCCGGTTCCAGCGGACGAGGTCGCCGCTTCGGTAGACCCGGCCGCCGGGGTGGAACGGATCCTCGGTGAACGCCGCCGCCGTCAGGTCCGGGCGGTTGAGGTAGCCGCGGGCGAGGCCTTCCGGACCGCCGATCAGCAGCTCACCGGCGACACCGCGCGGGACGAGCTGGCCGGCCTTGTCGACCACGTACATCCGGCGGTCGGTGAAGGGGGCGCCGATCGGCGGGGCGCTGCGGGCCGGCTCGTGCGGGCACTCGTAGGAGGTGCAGCCGACGGCGGCCTCGGTGGGGCCGTAGCAGTTGATCATCCGGCGCCCCGGCAGGTTCCACTTGGCGACCATCTCGGCCGGAACGGCCTCGCCGCCCGCCATGATCTTCCGAAGGTGCGGGTAGGACCCGCCCTCGACGAGCGCGAGCATCGCCGGCGACATGCAGATGTAGGTGACCTCCTGCGCCCGCATGAGCGCCGCGAGCGCGTCGGGCGAGGTGCCGGCCTCCTTGTCGACCAGGACCAGGGCCGCTCCGGCGGTGAGGCCGGCGAAGATCTCGCCCTGCGACATGTCGAAGGCCAGGGCGGCCAGCTGGAGCATCCGGTCCTCCGACTGGAGGTCGAACACCCGGCGGTAGGAGGCGATGAACGACTGGAGCGCCCGGTGTTCGAGGAGCACGCCCTTGGGCCGGCCGGTCGAGCCGGAGGTGTAGATGACGTAGGCGAGCGAGTCGCGGCCGGCCTCCTCGGCCCAGCCGTCGGACTCGGCTCCCGCCTTGGCGATCGCCTCCCGCTCGCGGTCGACCTCGATGACCGACCAGTCCGCCGACGCGGGTATCCGCTCGCTCACCCGGCTCTGGGTCAGCACGATCGGCGCCGCGGTGTCCTGGAGGATGTACTCCAGCCGACCGGCCGGGTGCGAGGGGTCCAGGACCGCGTACGCCGCCCCGGACTTCAGCACGCCGAGCAGCGCGACGAGTGCGTCGAGGTCGCGCTCCATCGCCACCGCGACCACCTGCCCGTGCCGTACCCCCCGGTCGCGCAGGAAGGCGGCGAGTTCGAACGCCCGGCTCTCCAGCTGACGGTAGGTCAGACTGTCGCCCTCGTGGATCGCGGCGACGCGGTCCGGCTGCTCCAGCGCGCGCCGGGCGATCGCGGCGTGCACCGGCTCGTCCGCGTGCGAGAGCAGCTCGCCGACCCCGGCCGCGAGGAGCTCCTGGACCTCCGTGCCGTCGAGCAGCGCCAGCTGCGACACCGGCCGGGCGGGCTCCGCGCAGGCCGCCCGCAGCACCTGGGCCAGGTGCCGGACGAGCGCCTCGACCCGCCAGCCGTCGAAGAGGTCGGCGGCGTACTCGACGAGGACGTGGAGCCGGTCGGCCGACTCGACGAAGGTCAGGGCCAGGTCGAAGCGGGCGCCGAGCGACGGGATCGCGACGGCCTCCGCGGTCAGCCCCGGCAGCTCGAACCCCATGCCCGAGGTCTGCTCGGTCAGGAACTGGGCGCAGACACCGAACAGCGGGTTGCGGCCCGCGTCGCGGTGCGGCCGGAGCCGGTCGACGACCCGTTCGAAGGGCACGTCCTGGTTGTCGTAGGCGTCCAGCAGGGTGTCGGAGAGCCGGTCCAGCAGGGTGGCGAACGCGGGATCGTCCTCGAGGCCGGCCCGCAGCACCACCATGTTGGTGAAGTACCCGACCACCTCCTCGAGGTCCGGATCGGTCCGGCCGAGCGCCGCGGTGCCGAGCGAGACGTCCTGGTTGCCGGTGTACCGGCCCAGGACCACGGTCAGCGCGGCGGTCAGGACCATGAACAGCGACGCGCCCTCGGCCTCGGCGAGCGCGCGGGCCGCCGCGAGCAGGTCCGGCGGCAGCTCGGCCCGCGTGGTGCCGGCGGTGTAGCTGGGTTCGGCCGGACGCGGGCGGTCGGCGGGCAGCTCCAGCGGGGTGACGCCGTCCAACTGCGTCTGCCAGTACTGGAGTTGCTCCTCCAGGCCGCCGTTCTCGAGGGCGGCGCGCTGCTCGGCGGCGAAGTCCGCGAAGCGGACGGGCGCCGGGCCGTCGGCCGGTCTGCCGGCCGGTACGTCGCCACGGAGCGCCGCGGCGTAGGCATCCGGGAGCTGCCGGAGCAGCAGGCTGGTCGACCAGCCGTCGGTGACGAGGTGGTGGAAGACGAGCGACAGCACGTGCTCGTCCGCCGAGAACCGGAACAGCTTGAAGCGGTACAGCGGGCCTTGCACCAGGTCGAAGGACCGGGAGGCGTGCTCGTGCAGCTCCTGCGCGAGCCGGGCCTCGCGGGCTTCGGGGCTCCCCTCGGCCAGGTCGCCGACCGGCAGGTCCACGTCCGACGGCGGGGTGAACACCATCCCCGGCGCCCCGTCCACCGCGGACACCGTTCCACGCAGCGACTCGTGCCGGCGCACGAGCTCGGTCAGGGCGGCGGCGAGCGCCGCGCCGTCCAGCGGTCCGCGGAGCCGATGGGCGACCGCGACGTTGTACGTCGCGAGCCCGGGAGTCAGCTGCTCCAGGAACCAGAGCTGCTCCTGCCCGACCGACAGCGACACGTGCCCCGACGCCATCGAACCCTGATCAACGACCACTGTGCTCGCTCCAAACCGATGAGAACCCGACAGCCCTGTCAGCCTGCCGGAACCCACCGTGCCGCTTCCCGGCCGCCACGTCTTGTACGTTCTTGACGTGCGCGGAAACCCGCTCCGAAGTTCCCCGACGGTTTGTCAAACGGCCTAGCATCCCTGCTTAAACTTGCGAACACCCCGGAACGGAGCGAACATTGACGACCAACGTCTTGACCATCGGCACGCCCGTCGACGATCTGCACGAGCGGCGGCTGAACGCGGTCGCCGCGGCCGGCGCCAGGCTCGGCGCACTGACCGGAGCCCCGGCGCCGGAGCCCTCCACCCCCGCCGTCGACCTGCTGCGCGCGCTGGCGGCCGCCGGCCGGATCGCGGTGAGCGCCGAGGACGAGGCGGCCGGACCGTGGACGTTGTCCTACGTGCCCTCGGCGGCCGCGCTGACCGCGGTGGCCACCGGCCGTGCGCCCTCCTGGGGGGCGCGGGTGGACACCAAGCAGCAGAAGGCGCTGCGCCGCAGCCGGGGCGCGGTGATCCGGCTGCCCTTCGCCGACCTCACGGGCGGCGAGGCGAGCGGCGACGCGGCCAACGAGGCGAACGGCGAGGCGAACGGCTCGGCGGGCGGCTCGGCGGGCGGTGATTCGCTGAGCACCTTCACCACCGACTGGTCGCCCTTCACCGCCGCCTGCGCGGTCGTGGTGCACCCTGACCACGAGGCACTGGCCGGCACCGAGGTGCGGCAACGCCCGTACTTCAGCGGCCGGTTCGTGCGCCACCCGCTTCACGGCGACGTGCTGCCCGTCTGGGTCGCCGACTGGGCCAAGCCCGAGTTCGGCACCGGCGCGGTGATCGTCAACCCGGCGCACTCGGTCGCCGACCTGGAGTTCGCGCGCGCCATCGGGCTGCCGGTCCGCTTCGGCCTCGGCGAGCAGGAGCCCGGCGCGGACCCGAAGACCTGGCTGACGCCGCCGGTCATCAAGACCGGTGTCGCGGTGCGGGCCGGCCGGCGGCACGACGGCCTGCCCCACGAGGAGGCCATGCAGGCGTACCTCGAGGACCTGCTGGCCTCCGGGCACGCCGAGACGGCCGAGTCCGTCTCGCTCGGCCGGACGCCGCTCGCGGTGCTGAGCGCCGACCCGGCCGGCGAGCTGCGCTGGGCGCCCGCGCTGCGGGCCCGCAGCCTCACCGAGGGGACGGACGGGGCCGCGGCCGTGTCCGTGTCGATCGACCCCGCGCCGCTGCTCGCCTCGGCGGCCGCGTACCCGGCGGGGCGGGCGACCCTGGTGGCCTCCTCGGAGGCGGTCACGGCGGACCTGCTGTGGCTGCGCCTGCTGACGCTGGACGTCGAGGTCGCGCACCCGCCGGTCGCGGTGCTGCCGGTGGCCCGGGTCGGCTCGGCCCAGAACGTCGATCCGGAGTGGCTGGACGCCTCGCTGCTGGTGGCGGGCCGCACGGACGAGACGGTGTCGGTCAAGGCCCAGCTCGGCGAGCAGATCGGACGCATCACCGGTGATCACGCGGCGGCGGCCGCCGCCGCCGGCGGGCCGGAGCCCGCGGCGTCCAAGACCGCCGCGAAGCTCTGCGAGGCGCTCTCCGCCGCCGACTTCCCGGCCGCCTTCGGCACGGCCGCCACCATCGCGAAGACGGTACGGCGCGGGGGCGAGGTCGGGGAGTCGGAGCGCACCGCGTTCCTCGCCGCCCTGCACGTGCTCTTCGGTCTGCCGCTGCCCGAGGGCTTCTCCGCAGGTGCGCTGGACGGCGCGCTGCGCGCGTGAGCCGGGCTGATCCGGACGTGATCCGGACCTGATTCGGACGCGAGGACGGGCGGGGCGCCGCAAGGCCACCCCGCCCGTCCACCGTCGCCACCGGCCGTCGCCACCGGCTGGTGCCATCGGCCTCGTTACCGGCCGGCGACCCGGTCCAGCACCTCGTCGCCCGCCGGGTTGCGCTTCACGCTGATCCGCTTCTGGTGCGGGTCGGTGAGCATGACCTGCGGGAGGACCCCCTTCTGCGCGGGCGCGTCCCCGAACGGCGACCAGAGCGGGCCGTCGTGCAGCGCCTGTAGGTCGGTCACGCTCAGTCCGCTGATCCGCTCGAGGCGGGCGGCGAGCGCGCGGTCCACGGAGCCGGCCAGCACCTCGCGGATCCGGTCCTCGGCCTCCAGCAGGTCGGGGTGCTCTCCGGCGAGGAACTCGTGCAGGTTGGCGGCCCGTCCCGCGAAGGGCGAGTACACCATGCAGACCAGCTGCGTGGTGTCGAGCCCGAAGGCGTCCTCGCCGTACCGGGTCGCGGACTCACGCATCGCCTCGACGCCGGCCTCGGTGGCGTAGCGCCGTTCCATCTCCTCGACGAGGTGGTCGGGGAAGTGCTTGCGGCGCATCAGTTCCAGGGCGAAGTCGGCGTACTGGTCGATGCCTTCGCGGTAGGAGCGCTGGTACACCCGCTCGGTCCGCAGTCCGCGCAGGTGGGCCATGAGCGCGGGGTTCACGCAGTCGGACTCGGTGAAGTTGAATGCGATGTCGTCGAAGACGAAGCCGAGGAAGTCCGTCAGGAGGCTCCAGTGCGCCCCTGAGGCGTAGCTCGTGTAGTCGTAGATGGAGTAGAACTGCAGCGCGGTGGGGATGGCCGACGTCACCCCGCGCGCCTCGACCCGCTCCGCGTTCTCCAGGCCGTGGATCTCCTGGAAGTAGGCCGTGGCCAGGCCGTTGAGCGTCTCCAGGGTGCCCTGGAAACCCTTCTTGCCGTCGGCGGGCTTCAGGCCGACGCTGCGCGCCAACTGCCGGATCCACAGGGCGTAGTCGCGCTGCTCGCGGGGGGAGTCGCCGGTGATGATCAGGTCCACGCCCTCGCCGTGGCCGGCGGCCACACCGAAGGAGTCCGCCACGTTCAGGTTGCACGCGTTGCAGAAGGTGGCCCGGCCGTCCCCGTAGGTGCGGTGCCCGGACATCAGCATGTCGACCCGGTTGAACTCGATCAGCCGGTGGGGCATGCTCCGGTCGCGGTGGAAGGGGCGGACCTGGCTGCCCTCGATGAGCAGCAGTTCGACGTCCGGATCGCCGTACAGGCCCAGCGCCTGGTACGTCCGGTCGATGTTCTGCATCACCTGGTAGGGCATTCCGCCGTGCCGCATGGTCGCCACCCGCAGCCGGAAGGTCTCCCCGTGCCGTTCGGCGACGGCCAGGTGGACGGCGCGCACGAAGGCCAGCGCGTAGGAGCTGTCCTTGCCGCCGCCGTAGGCAACCATCACGGTGTTGCGCCCGAGTTCGCCCGGTCGCGGCAGCGCTTCGAGCAGTGTCGTCGCGCACTCCTCGACCGCCGGCACGTCCCGCTCCGGGAGAGCCTTCCGCAAGTTGTCAAGAATAGCCGTGCTCATGACATCCCTCCCGGCTGCTTGGTCCTCGAGGACGCAGCCGACTCCAGTCGTCGAGGCCCCGATCGTCGGGGCCCGGTGTCGTGAACGAATGCGCCGGCCGACCGTCGATCACCCGGTGGCCGCGCAGGAAGAGGAGCCCGCTCCGGCGAACCGGGCGCGGGTGTATCTCAGATAATGGACAGAGTGGCTCGTTCGAACCCCTGGGGTCCCGAGCGGCGGAATCCAGCCTCGACCGGATGCGGGAGCAAGCGCTGAGCGACTCGTCCGGAGTCGGCGCGAGCTCTCGCCCGAAAAGCCAAACACACGTGTTCGCCCTGTGTCCAGCGAAGTCGATCAGTTCGCCCGCCTGCCCTTCGACGCCGGTCGGCCGATGGCTTCCAGCACCGATCGACCGCCGATCGACCGCCGCGGACCGCTCCGGACCGGGCCTGCCCGATCACCGACGTCTCGACATCCGAGACCGTTTCGGCTGTTCTGCCGGTTGGCTGATTCTTTCCCCTGCCGCCCCTGGGCGCGGCGGTCCCGACACCCGTCCGCAGCCGGTCCCGCTCCGCTGACCTGCAACAACCTGCCACCGGCCGGTCACTCCGAGGCCCGAAGAGACGCGACCATGCCGCCAGAACCGGACGGGCCGACTCCGACCTGACGATGCATGTCACATTCCCGACGCCCAACAAGCCGTTGATCTCCCTAAGGATGTGAGGCATAGTCAACAACCGGCGAGGACGCCGGCAATCCAGAGGGGGACTGGAGGTGGGAATCCCGTACGCGGACTTGTGTCGCGTCCGGCGAAGAAGTACTCACCACGAGGCCGGAACGCTCGCGCCCACGGCACGGTAGTGCCGGCGGCAGCGCGGCAGAGGTCGTTTCTCCATCCCGACCCTGATCGGGATTTCCACGGTCGAACTCCCTACGGTGACGTTCCATCGTTCTTGCTCCGCCGATGCGCGACCGCGCCCACCGGGAATCCGCCATGCGGTCCCGGAGGAGGTCCGGCATCGGCTCTTTCCCGCGAACCACCCATACTCATCCGCCAATCACTGAGCTCCGGAGGACGGTTATGTCTACAGCACCCGGCCCGCTGTTCGAGCCGCAGTCGAGCGAGATTCTTGACGCCACCCTGCGCGATGGCTCGTACGCCGTCGACTTCCAGCTCGAAGAGAAATTCGTCATCGAACTCCTCGGCCGACTGAACGAGACGCCGATCGGGAAGGTGGAAATCGGCCACGGCCTCGGCTACGAGGCCGAGCGTTCCGGCATCAGGGCCTGCAACATCGACCTGTCCCGGTGGTGCGAGATCGCCCGCTCGGAACTGTCGGAAACCTCCTGGGGCATGTTCGCGCAGCCCGGCTTCAGCCGGCTCGAGACGCTTCAGGAGCTCTGCGACCAGGGCATGTCGTTCGTCCGCATCGGCATGGAGGCCGACCGGGTCTCCGAGCACCTCGAGTACATCGAGCGCGCCACCGAGATCTGCGGGCAGGTCTACCTCAACCTCATGAAGACCAGCGCCACGCCCGCCGAGCAGCTGCCCAAGCTGCTGAGCGGAGTCACTCCGGCCGTGGCCGGACTGTACGTCGTGGACTCCTACGGCTCGATGCTCCCCAGCGACGTGCAGCACTACGTCGAGGTCGCCAGGGAGCACTTCCCGGTCGTCGGGTTCCACGGCCACGACAACCTCGGCATGGCGAACGCCAACAGCATCGCCGCGCTCCAGGCCGGCGCCGCCATCGTCGACGGAACGCTCGACGGCATCGGCCGCGGCGCCGGCAACGCGGAGACCGAGTCGCTGGCCGGCATCCTCAGCATGGTCGGCAGCGACAGGTACGACTACAAGCAGTTGGCCCGGCTCGCGGAGTTCTGCCGCACCAGCCTGGAACTCCTGCCGGAGAACCGGAACATGCAGGTCCTCGGCGGAGTCATCGGGATCCACTCCGGATACTTCCCGCTCATCGAGGAACTCTGCGCCGAGCTCACCGTCGACCCGGCCCCCCTGATGGAGATCGCCGTCGACCTGGCGTCGCAGAGCGTCGGCAAGAACCACCTTCACGCCGCGGCCCAGCGGATCTCCCAGGGCCTCGCGGCGGTCTAGCGAACCCCTTTCGACCAGCGCCCTACAGGGAGGAACACATGAGGATCGCACGATTCGACGCCGGCGACGGCTACCGGATCCACGCCGGACAGGACGGCGGCTGGGTGCCGCTGTCGGCCATCGAGGGCTACCAGGCTCCCGCGCGGATCGCGGACCTGCTGGACGAGGCCCGGAGGAGCGAGCTCGCCGCGCTGCTCGCCTCCCGGTCGGTCGAGCCGCTGACCGACGTCCGGCTCGACGAGGCCGCGACCATCGCCGACGGCGGCGACATCTGGGGTGCCGGCCTGAACTACCGGGGCCACTCCGAGGACCTGAACACCCAGCAGCCCGCCTCCGGCCCGGGATCGTACCTGCGGCCGAGCAGCTGCCTGATCGGCAACGGGCAGCAGATCGAACTGCCGTCCCAGAGCAAGCGGGTGACCGCGGAGGCCGAACTCGGTCTCGTCATCGGCGTGGCCTGCAAGAACGTGTCGCGCGCGAACTGGCGCTCGGTCGTCGCGGGTGTCACGACCGTGCTCGACATGACCGCCGAGGACGTGATCCGCGAGAATCCGCGGTACATCCCGTGGTCCAAGGGATTCGACACGTTCTGCAGTGTGGGACCGCAGCTGGTGACGCTGGACGAGTTCGACGACGAGGCGCTCCGGAACATCCGGGTGTCGACCATCCGCAATGACGAGGTCGTCTCCTCCGCCCTGGTGTCCGCCATGAAGTACGACCTGGGCTATCTGGTCGAGTACTTCACGGCCGGTCGGACCCTCGCGCCCGGAACCGTCATCTGCACGGGAACTCCGGGAGCCGCGGTGATCAGCCCCGGAGACTCGATCAAGGCCGTCGTCGAGGGTGTGGGAACGCTCGTCCACACCGTGCGGTAGTTCGTCTGACCATCGCTGAAAAAGGTTGATCACTTGTCTGTCCAGCAGATATCAGTAGTCGACGCGATCGAGCGCGTCGTTCAGGACCATCCCGACTGCGGCGCCATCGAGACCACCGACGGCTCGATCACCTATCGGGAATTCGGCGAGCACGTCCGCGATTTCACCGCGCGGCTCGAATCGCTCACCGAACCGGGTGAGTTCATCGGAATCGAGGCCGTCCGCACCTCGGGGTCGATCGTCGCCATGGTCGGCGCGCTGACCGCAGGACGACCGTTCGTGTTCATCGACCCGCGCGACAGCGAGTCGTCGAACAAGCGGAAGGTCTCCTCGCTCGGCATCAACCTGGTCGCCGGCACCCCTGCCGGGTCGCACGCGCCGCGACTCGCCGCGACGCCGGCCGAGTGGCGGGACGGCCCGGAAGGCCAACACCTGTCACCTCAGGTCGATCTGACGGAGTATCAGGACACCCTCGGCTACGCGATCCACACCTCGGGTTCGACCGGAGAGCCCAAGTGCGTCCTGGTGCGCGCCGAGCCGTTGGTGCCCATGGTCCGGGACCACGTACGGCGCCTGGAGCTGGACACCCGGTGCCGCACCCTGCAGTTCGCCCGACTGACCTTCGACGGGTGCATCACCGAGATCCTGTGGACCCTGACCTCGGGCGCCTGCCTGGTGATCCTCGGCGAAGAGCACCTCAGCCCGGGACCGGTGCTCCAGCGGACGCTGGAGCGGTACCGCATCACCCATCTGAAGACGACACCCTTCGCGCTGACGGCCACCGAGCCGAGCGAGGGGATGGCCCTCAAGCACGTGATCAACGGCGGCGGCGCCTGCCGGCAGGCCGTGCTCCGGAAGTGGTCCGCGGCGGCGGCGTTCCACAACGCCTACGGGCTCACCGAGACCACCGTCTGCAACTTCCTCAGCGCCCCGCTGGACCCGGACGACTGCAAGGAGTCCGTCCCGCTCGGCGACCTGGTCGGCGACTGCGGGTTCGACCTCGCCCCGCTGCCGACGGCGGCCGACGAGGCCGCCGGTTCGCCGGTGACCCGCGGCGAACTCGTCATCACCGGCAACAGCGTCGCGGTGGGCTACCTGACCGCCCAGGGCGTACGGCCCTTCCTCGACGACGACGCGGACCGGGTCTACCACACCGGCGACATCGTCGAACGCCGCGACGGACAGGTCTACTTCGTCGAGCGGCTGGACCGGCAGGTCAAGGTCCGCGGCTACCGCCTGGACCCGGGCGAGGTCGAGAGCGCGGCCTGCCGCCTCGACGGCGTCGTGGAGGCGGTCGTCACCGCCGAGTCGCACGAGAGCGGCGACGACGACGCCGCCGACGCCCTGGTCTGCTACCACCTCGGCACCGCCACCTCCCGGGAGGTGCGCACCCACCTGGAGACGGTCCTCGACTCCTACAAGGTCCCCTCGGTGATCCGGCAGATCGAGGCGGTCCCCTACACCCGCAACGGCAAGGTCGACCGCGAGGCGCTCCGGGCGAGCCGCCGCGCCGCCCCCGAGGCGGAACGGGCCGCCGCGCCGGAGGACCAGATCCTCGAACTGGTACGCCGGCTCACCGGGGTGGCCGACGCCGGCCTCGACGACAACTTCTTCGACATCGGCGGCGATTCGGCCTCCACGGTGATCCTGGTCAACAAGCTGAAGGAACTCGGCTGGATGGCTGTCGGCGTCCGGGACGTCCTCCGGGCCGAGAACCTGAAGGTCCTCGTCGACGAACTACGTGATCGGAGCGCTTGACCGCGATGTGTGGCGTATGCGGGACCTATTCCCCCAACGGTCGGGTGAATCGCAGCATCGCGGCTGCCATGCACAACCGGCTGGTCCACCGCGGACCGGACGAGACCTACTCACTCAACACCGGGACGCTGTCCGCGAAACTCGGCCGCCTCGGCTTCACCGGCCTGGTCGACGGCTGGCAGCCCGCCGAGGACCGCAGCGGCCGGTACGTGGCCATGACGAACGGCGAGGTGTACAACGCCGAGGCCCTCCGCGCGAAGGTGGGTGCCGACCGGCACCGGAACGCCGTCGACGTGTCCGTCATCCCCGAACTCGTGGCCCGGTACGGGATCCAGGGGCTCGGCCTGGTCGACGGGCAGTTCGCGACCGTCGTCTTCGACCGCGCCGAGGACACCCTGGTCCTGGCCCGGGACCGGTTCGGCGTCTGCCCGCTGTACTACGCCGCGACCGGCGACGACGTCCACTTCTGCTCGGAGCTCAAGCCTCTGGTCCAGAGCGTCGACCGCTCCTGGAAGGTGGACATCGGCGCCGTCGACCAGTACTTCTCGCTGGGCAACGTCGTCGCGCCGCGGACCTTGGTGAAGGGCGTGAACGCCGTCCCCCCCGGCTGCGCCGTCCGGTTCGGTCCGGACGGCCAGGAGACCGAACGCTACTGGCGCTACGGCGAGTTCGCCCCCACCGCGGAGGCGGTCCCGGACGAGGCGCTCCGGGCGGGGCTGCGGGGCTCGATCCGGGACCGGCTGCACGCCGACGTCGAGATCGGCGCCTACCTGAGCGGGGGGTTCGACTCCACCGCGATCCTGATGGAATCGGCCGCCCTGCTCGACCGGCCGGTCCGCACCTTCTCCATCGTGTTCGACGATCCCTCGCTGGACGAGGGGCGCTTCCAGCGGGAGGTGGCGCAGCAGGCCGGCAGCAAGCACGAGCAGATCCTGTGCCGGCCGACCGACATCGCGGCACGGTTCGAGGAGATGGTCCGGCACTGCTGCTACCCGCAGCGCGAGACCTACAACGTGGCCGCCATGATGCTCGCGGACACGGTACGGTCCGCCGGCGTCAAGGGGGTGGTCTCCGGCGAGGGCGCGGACGAGCTGTTCTTCGGCTACGACTCCTACGCCTTCGACAGCGCCACCAGGTCCACCCGGAGCTCCTGCGCCGAGAACGAACAGGCCTGGGGCCGCGCGGACTTCAGCTGGGAGGTGGACTGGCGCAAGGTGCACCGCCGGCGGGAGTACCTCGCACCGGCGGCCGCCGAGGCGCTGGTGGGCGAGGAGTTCTGGCGCACCAGGCTGATCCCGTTCTCCGAGGACGAGGCGAAGCGGCTCTCGCCCATGCAGCTTCGCTCCGTCTCCGACGTCTACGTCCAGCTGGCGGGCCACCTCCTCGGCGACCACGGCGACTCCATGGTCATGAAGAACTCGATCGAGGGCCGCTACCCGTTCCTCGGGAACGAGGTGGTCTCCCTCGCGCTGCGGACCGCCGACAGCGCCAAGGTGGTCGACTTCGAGGGCAAGGCCTGCCTCAAGTCGGCCTACCGGGGAATCGTCCCGGATTCCGTCCTGCAGCGCGGCAAGCACGGGTTCACCGCGTACGACCTGCGGTCGGTCGTCGACGCCCGGACCTGGGACGACTGGCAGGGCCTGGTCGAGGCCAGCGGGCTCTTCGTCCCGGGCAGCCTCGACACCGTGCCGGCCCAGGGCGGTGCGGACAAGTGGGACTTCAGGCTCAGCCTGATCAGCATCGCCATGGTGATGGACGAACTGGCCCTCGGGCTCTGACCCGTGAGCCCCGCCGCCACATGTCACTGAAAGAACAGGAGAGGGACCGGTGGATCCCGAAAGTCCGAGTGTCGTCGTCTTTCCGGGTGCCGGGTCCTTCGGCACCGAACTCCGCGGACTGCTGAGCGCGTCGGGGCCGTCGGCCTGGCTCGCCCGGTACCCGGGAAGGCTCGGCCGGGACTTCGGCCGGGCAGCGGGCGCCTTCGAGGAGGTCGTGCGGTCCTGCGTCGCCCAGGTGGAGCGGCGCCGGCCCGTACGGCCGGTCCTCGTCGGGCACAGCTTCGGCGCGTACGTGGCCCATGCCACGGCGCGGGAACTGGCGGAGCTGGGCACGGAGGTCGCCGCCCTGGTGGTGGTCGGCGCGAACGCACCGGCCCTGCTGACGGTGCCGGAGCCGCCCACGCTCCACCGGTCCGACACCGTCGCCTACCTGGAGGGCATCGACCCCGGCCTCCTGCCGGACGAGGGCGACGAGTGGCGGGAGATCGTCATCGACACCGCGATGCAGGACCTGCGGCTGCTGCGGGAGTCCACCGGCTCGACGGTCCGTGAGGTGAGCTGCCCGATCCTCGCCGTCCGCGGTGCGGAGGATCCGCTGACCTCCACCGACGGCATCGGCGCGTGGGCCGACGCCACGTCCGGCAGCTTCGTGTCCCGGACGTTCCCGGGCGGGCACTCGGACCTGCTGGACACGCCCGCCTTCGCCACGTGGCTGCGCGGGGCCTCCCGGCACTCGCCCGTCGCCACCCGAACCGCGGGCTGACCCATGGACAAGCACGCCATCATCGTCGGCGGCGGAGCCAGCGGGGTGACCCTGTTCACCCAGCTGGCCACCACGCCCGGCATCGGCACCATCACGGTGGTCGACCCCAACCCGATCGGGCTGGGAACGGCCTTCGGCACCACCGATCCGCTGCTGCTCTGCAACACCTCCGTCGACGTCACCTCGATCGACCCCACCGGCGAGTCCGATCTGCTGAGGTACCTCGCCGCACGCGGCTGGCCGGTCCACCGCGACCACTTCGTCCCCCGCTACCTCGTCGGCCAGTACTGCCGCGAGCGGTACCTGACGTACCGCCGGGCCGCCGAACAGGCCGGCATCCGGGTCCGCCACCACCGCGCACGAGCCACCTCCGTCGGCCCCGACGACGGCGGCGGCCACACCGTCACGCTCGACGACGGGGCCCGGCTCACCGGCACCGACGTCTTCCTCTGCCTCGGCCTCGACCAGCCGGTCGTCCCCGAGCTGGTCCGCGCGCACGTCGGCCATCCGGACCTCACCGCCGCGCCGTACCCCGTCGGGCAGTTGCGCCGGCTGCCCGCCCGCGCACGGATCCTGGTGCTCGGCAGCAAGCTCGCGGCGATCGACGCGGCGATCGTGCTGGGACAGCGGGGGCGGCACGTGGTGCTCTCCTCGCCCTCCGGACAACTGCCCGCCGTCCGGACGCGGCTCACCCGGCCCGCCAGCTCGGTCCTCGACCCGGCCTCCTGGCGTCAACTCACCCCGGACTCACCGGACTTCGACCGCGAAGCAGCCCGCCTGGTGGTCTCCGCGGTGGCCCGGGCCGGATCGGGCGCCGCGCTGCGCGCCCAGACCAGCGGCGCGACCGCACCCGCCGACCGGCTGGCCGAGGAACTGCGCCTCGCCGAGTCCGGACAGGTCCCGTGGCAGGACGCGATCGCCGAGATCATCGACGCGATCAACGACAGCACCGCGCCCTGGCCCGCGGACACCCGCAGGACGGTGCTCGGACGGTACCGGCACGTCATCTCCCGCTACATCTCCTCCATTCCGGTCCGCAACGCCCGACTGCTGCTCGAACGCCTCACCGAGGGCACGCTCACGGTCGCCCCGCGACTGCCGGAAGCCGTCACCCCGGCCGAGTCCGGCCCCGGGTGGCTCGTCCGGTGGGCGGACGACCGCACCGAACACATCGACCACATCGTCTGCGCGGCCGGCTACCACAAGCCGACCCTGCGCCGACTCCCGGACCGCACCCTGCTGCTCCACTCCGACCCGGCCCTCGCCGTGACGGGCACCGAGCCGGAGATCTCCCCCGGCCTCCGGGTGTGCGATCCGCGGACCGGCGAACCCGAGCGGGTCTGGGTGCTCGGCGCCGCCTCGCACCCCCGGGCCGCCATCGTCAACTACCTGAACACCGCGGCCCGTCAGGCGACCGGCATCGCCACCGACCTGCTCTGGGCCGCGCACGACGCACCCACCCCTGCCATCAGGGTCACCGGCTCCGTCAAGGTCAACGACACCGTCAAGGTCAACAACACCGTCAAGGTCAACAACACCGTCAAGGCCACCGTCACCGCCACCGGAAGGCTCGTATGATGTTCGTCCTCGTCAACCCCGTCTCCACCGGAAAGGCGCTGGCCGAGGCCTTCCGGGAGGAGGGCGCGGACTGCCTGCACCTGTACGACGCGTCACTCCGGGCCGCGTACGACGCGGACGGCTCCCCGCGCACCATGGTGCACGAGGACCTCGCCAAGACCCTCGAGGTGCTGGGCGGCCTGCGCCCGACCGCCGTCATCGCCGCGAGCGAGTACGGCGTCCTGCTCGCCGACGAGCTCGCCACCAGGCTCGGACTGCCGCACCACCGGCCCGAGCAGGCCGCGGCCCGCCGCGACAAGGAGCTGATGGTCCGGGCCCTGGAGCAGGCCGGCGTGCCCGCCGCGCGCACCGGATCGGTCCGCGACGAAGCCGAGCTGACCGACCTGCTCGCCCGCTGGGACAGCTACCCCGTGATGGTCAAGCCGCGCGACAGCGCCGGCAGCGACGGCTGCACCATCTCGCCCGACCCGGAGACGGCCCTGACGGCCTTCCGCGCGATCGTCGACCGGCAGAACCTGATGGGCGAGGTCAACGACGACGTCCTCGTCCAGGAGTTCCTGACCGGCACCCAGTACATCGTGAACACCGTGAGCATCGACGGCCGCCACCTGGTGAGCGAGGTGTACGCGGAGCGCATCGACCACATCGACGGCGCCCCGGTGCTGCGCCACATCATCTCCCGGCCGCAGCTCGACGCGGCGGAGGCGGAGCTGGTCGGCTACGTGCTGGACTGCCTCGACGCCCTGGGCATCCGGGAGGGGGCCGCCCACACCGAGGTCATGCTGACCCCGGCCGGACCGCGCCTGGTCGAGGTCAACTCCCGCGTCATGGGCCCCTCGCTGGCTCCGGACCCGTACCACGCGGCCTTCGGATACAGCCACCAGCACCTCGTCGTGGAGCGCTTCCTGCGCCCCGAGGAGTTCGCGCTGCGCCTCGAACTCCCCTACACGGCGGCCCGGTCGGTCGCCAAGGTCTTCCTCCGCTCCGACCGCCCGGGGAAGCTGCTGGCCGTGGACGGCGCCCGCATCCTGCGCCGCCTGCCCGGCTTCCACAGCATCGACCGGCTGCCCGAGATCGGGCAGCCCATCCTCGACCGGTACCTCACCACCGGCGCCAGCGGCATCGCCTACCTGGTCCACGAGGACGAGCACCTGCTGCTGAACTCGCTCGGCGTCATCCACGACCTGGAGGACAGCGGAGCCCTCTACCGCCTCGCCGAACAGGACTGACCGCCGGTGCCGATCGCGCTCATCGCCCTCTCCGTCCTGCTCCAGGCCGGGACGGAGGGCTTCCTCTCCGGCCGGCTCGACCCGGCCGGCAGCCTGCTCTTCTCCTGCCTGGCGTTCCTCGCCACCGCGGTGGTGTTCACCCTAACCACCGTGCTGCGCGGCAAGCACCGGGGAGCGCTCGCCGACCGCGAGGTCAGACGGCTGCTGGTCCAGATGAACCTGGCGAGCGCACTGACCTTCCTGGGCTACTTCGTGGCGCTGGCCTGGGTGCCCGCCGCACTGGCCGCAAGCCTCATGGCCGGCGTCGGCCCGCTCGCCGTCGCCGTCCTCGGCGCGGCCCGGGGCGCCGGCGGCCCGGGCCGCGCGGGCTGGCTCCGGGCGGGCGCGCTGCTCGCGGTGTCGCTGGCGGTGGCCGCCTGCACCCGGTCCGGCGAGACGGCGGCGATCGGACCGGAGGTCCTCGGCGGCGGCCTGCTGGCGGTGCTCTCCGGCTTCGGCGCGGCCCATCTGGCGACCGTTTCACGGAAGTTGGGCGACCTCAAGGTGGACCCGGTGGTGGTGACGGCCCACCGCTTCCACCTCACCTACCTGCTGGCCGGCGTGCTCCTCGCGGCCCAGGGCGGCCCGACGGGCCACGGGCTGTCGCTCGGCGCGGCCTCGCTGGCGGCGGTGGCGGGGGTGGTCGTCCCGCTGTACCTGCTCCAGATCGGCGCGCAGCGCTGCCCCCCGGTGATCACCATGGTGCTGCTCACCACCCTCCCCGGACTGACGTACCTGGCGCAGGTGCTGTTCGGCGACCGGTTCAGACCGCTCAGCGCGGTGCTGATCACGGCGCTGGTGGCGCTCGCCGTGCTGTTCACCCGGCTCGAGGCCCGGCCCCGGCGTTCCCCCGCCGCGACCACCGCTCCGGCCGCCACCTCGACCGATCCCGCAACCTCGACCGGCCCCAGTGCCTCGACCGACCCCACTGCCTCGACCGACCCCGCAACCACGACAGAAGGAGACCGCGATGCCGACCGTGCTGGTACTCGGGGGCGCGGCACCCAGGGAGTCCGGCTTCGTCCGTGACATCTGCGACCGCGCGATGGACCAGTTCCGCAAGCGCGGCGTCCGCGTCGTCCTCACCGACACCCGGGAGAACCTCGCGGCCGCACCGGAGCTCACCGCCCTGGCCGACGAGGTCCACGAACTGGACTTCGCCGACGCGTCGGCCTGCCAGGACTGGGCCGCCGCCTACGCCCGACACTCCCCCGTGCACGCGGTCGTCGGCTACCGCGAGTACGCCGCCGTCAGCGTGGCCTCGGTCGCCGCGCTCCTCGGCGTCCCGGGCAACCCGCCCGAGGCGGTGCGACTCGTCCGGACAAAGGACGAGTGCCGCGAGCACCTGCGCCGCCACGGCTTCCGGCAGCCGGAGTTGACGGTCTGCGCGTCCGCGGAGGAGGCCACGGACTTCCTGCGGGAGCACGGACCCGACGTGGTGGTCAAACCCCGCCGGGGCTCCAGCAGCGAGGGAGTGAGCCGGGTCTCGGACCCGGCCGCGATGGCCGCCGCCTTCCGGGACGCCCGGGACGCCGACGGCCTGGCCCTGGTCGAGGAGTTCGTGCACGGCCGCGAGTTCAGCGTGGAGGGCCTGTTCACGCAGGGCACTCCCCACGTCCTCGCCGTCACCGAGAAAGCGCTCGCCCCCGGCGGGTTCGTGGAGATGGGCCACACGATGCCCGCCGCGCTCGGCGACGACGAGGCCGAGGTCGTCTCCACCGTGACGGCGGCGCTCCGGGCGATCGGCCTGCGGCGCGGCCACTTCCACGTCGAGTGCTGGGTCACCGGGTCGGGTGTCGTGCTCGGCGAGGTCCACGCCCGCCAGGGCGGGGACTGGATCCACGCGATGCTGGAGTGGTGCCACCCGGAGCTCGAGCTCTACGGGCACTGGCTGGACGACCTCCTCGACACACCCCCCGCCGGTGTACCGGCGCGCGCCACGCGGGGCGCCGCCGTACGCTTCCTGGCCCCTCCCACCGGCGTCGTCACCTCGGTCGGCGGCTGGTCCGAGGTGGCCGACGACCCCTCGGTGCTGGCCGCCACCTGCACCCTGGCGGTCGGCACCCGCATCCACCCCGTCACCTCCAACCTCGACCGGCACGGGGCGATCGTCGTGGGTGCGGCGGACGCCGCTCAGGCCCGGGCCAAGGCCGAGTTGCTGCAGGGCTCGCTGACCGTCGAGGTGCGCCGGCCGTGACCACCGTGACCGCCGCCGTGGTGCAGGCCGCCGCCCGGCTGTTCGACACGCCGGGCGCGCTGGCCCGCGCCGAGGAGCTGATCCGCGAAGCCGCCCTGGGCCACCGGGCCGAGGTCGTCGTGCTGCCCGAGGCGTTCCTCGGCGGCTACCCCAAGGGCCTGGACTTCGGCGTCAGCGTCGGCGACCGCACCCCGGCCGGCCGCGAGCTGTTCCGCCGCTACCACGCCTCCGCCGTCACCGTCCCCGGCCCGGAGGTCGACGCGCTGGCCGCCCTCACCCGGGAACTGGGCTGCCACGCGGTGGTCGGCGCGGTGGAGCGGCGCGGCGCCACCCTGTACTGCGTCGCCCTGTTCTTCGGCCCCGACGGCTACCTGGGGCTGCACCGCAAGCTGATGCCGACCGCGGCGGAACGCTACCTGTGGGGTCAGGGCGACGGCTCCACCCTCACGGTCGTCGACACCGGCAGGGCCCGCCTGGGGGCGGCGATCTGCTGGGAGAACTACATGCCGCTGTTCCGCACGGCGATGTACGCCAAGGGCGTCGACCTGTGGTGCGCACCGACCGTGGACGCCCGCGACGCCTGGCAGGTGACCATGCGGCACGTCGCGCTGGAGGGGCGCTGCTTCGTCCTCAGCGCCTGCCAGTACCTGCGCCGCGACGCCCTCCCGCCCGACCTCCACCCGGTCCAGGGCGACGCCCCCGACACCGTCCTGATCGGCGGCGGCTCGGTCATCGTCTCCCCGCTCGGCGAGGTCCTGGCCGGCCCGCTGCGGGACGGCGAGGGCATCCTGTCCGCCGAACTCGACCTCGACGATCTGGCGCGCGCCCGCTTCGACTTCGACCCCGTCGGCCACTACGCCCGCCCGGACGTCTTCACCCTCCACGTCGACGAGTCGACCCGCAGGTAGGCCCGCGGATAGGCCCGCGAGTCGACCCGCGAGTCGACCCGCGCGAGAACGGCCGTTCTCGGAAATGAGAACGGCTGTTCCGCTGAAGGGCGTCTCAGCCCCGGCCGAGGACGCGGTCCACGGTGATCTCGATGACCACCCGGTCCGGGTTGACCCGCGGCTGGCGGTAGCGCTCGGCATAGCGCCCCTCGGCCTCGGCCACCTGTTCGGGCTCGTCCCGGACGACCGCGACGCCCTCCAGGGTCGCCCACCGCGCCCGGTCCACCTGGCAGACCGCGACCCGCAGGCCCTGCGGCCCCGCCTGCGCGACATTGAGCGCCTTGCGACTGGTGCGGCTGGTGATCACCCGGGCGGTCGCCGTCTCCGGCTCGAACGTCACACCGACCGGCACCACGTGCGGCGTGCCGTCCGGGCGGATGGTGGTCAGGGTGGAGATGTGCCGCTCACGCCAGAAGGCGAGCATGGCGTCGTCGAGGTCGCGCGGGTCATGGGCCATGATCGCGATCGTACGGCCCCCGGGGAACGATCAAGCCCCGGGGGCCGTACGCCGTACGGGCCGACGAGTCGACGGCCGGCGTGCGCTTCAGGGCCCGCAGCGCGTCAGGGCCCGCGGCGCGTCAGTGTCCGCGGGCGATCCACTCCGGCAGGGCCGGGGCCTCGACGCCGATGGTGGTCGGGTCGCCGTGGCCGGTCCGCACCACCGTGTCCGCCGGGAGCGTCAGCAGGCGCTCGCGGATCGAGTCGATGATGGTCGGGAAGTGCGAGAACGACCGGCCGGTCGCGCCCGGGCCGCCCTGGAAGAGGGTGTCGCCGGTGAAGACCGTGCCCAGGTCGGGCGCGTACAGGCAGACCGCGCCCGGGGCGTGCCCCGGGGTGTGCAGCACGGTCAGCTCCGTGCCGGCCACCTCGATCCGCTGCCCGTCGGCCAGTTCGCCGTCCGGGAGGCGGTCTGGGTGGGTGAGCTTCCACAGCGGCAGGTCGTCCGGGTGCAGCAGGATCGGCGCACCGGTGCGGGCCGCGAGGGCCGGGGCCGCGTCGATGTGGTCGTTGTGCGCGTGCGTGGAGACGATCGCCCGCAGCCGGCGGCCGCCGAGCGCCGCCTCGATGGCCGCCGCGTCGTGCGCGGCGTCGATCACCACCGCCTCCTCGTCGTCGCCGACGATCCAGACGTTGTTCTCCACCTCCCAGCTGCCGCCGTCGAGCTCGAAGGTCCCGGCGGTCACCAGCCGGTCGACACGGGCCTCAGAGGTCACAGGGTCACCACCGAGCGGAGGACGTCGCCCTGGTGCATGCGCTCGAAGGCCTGCTCCACCGCGTCGAGTTCGATGGTCTCGGTGACGAAGGCGCGCAGGTCCAGGCGGCCCTGGAGGTAGAGGTCGATGAGCATCGGGAAGTCCCGCGAGGGCAGGCAGTCGCCGTACCAGGAGGACTTCAGGGCGCCGCCGCGGCCGAAGACGTCGAGCAGCGGGAGCTCCAGCGTCATCTCCGGGGTCGGCACGCCGACCAGGACGACGGTGCCGGCCAGGTCGCGGGCGTAGAACGCCTGCCGGTAGGTCTCGGGCCGGCCGACCGCCTCGACGACGACGTCCGCGCCGTTGCCGCCGGTCAGCTCGCGGATGGCCTCGACCGGGTCGGTGGTGCGGGAGTTGACGGTGTGGGTGGCGCCGAGCGTGCGGGCGGTCTCCAGCTTGCGGTCGTCGATGTCGACGGCGATGATCTTCGCCGCGCCCGCCAGCCGGGAGCCCATCACGGCCGCGCCGCCGACACCGCCACAGCCGATGACGGCGACCGAGTCGCCGCGGCCGACGTTGCCGGTGTTGATCGCGGCGCCGAGGCCCGCCATCACGCCGCAGCCCAGCAGGCCGGCGACGGCCGGCTCGGCCGCCGGGTCGACCTTGGTGCACTGGCCGGCCGCGACCAGGGTCTTCTCGGCGAACGCGCCGATGCCCAGGGCCGGGGACAGCTCGGTGCCGTCCAGCAGCGTCATCTTCTGCTTGGCGTTGTGGGTGTCGAAGCAGTACTGCGGGCGCCCGCGCCGACAGGCACGGCACTGGCCGCACACCGCACGCCAGTTGAGGACCACGAAGTCGCCGGGCGCGACCTCGGTGACGCCCTCGCCGACCGACTCCACGATGCCCGCGGCCTCGTGGCCGAGCAGGAACGGGAACTCGTCGTTGATGCCGCCCTCGCGGTAGTGGAGGTCGGTGTGGCAGACGCCGCAAGCCTGGATCCGGACCACCGCCTCGCCCGGACCGGGGTCCGGCACCACGATCGTGGTCACCTCCACGGGCGCGCCCTTGGCACGCGCGATGACTGCCTTGACCTGCTGGGCCATCCGATTCCACCTCCGTCGGCCGATGCCGCTCCGCACCGGCGTGACCTGCGACGACACGACTGCAGAAGGACTGCAGAAGCACTGCCCACGAAGCGTAGCGCCCGCTCCGCCGGCCGCCGGCGGAGCGGGGGGCGATCCGGCGTGATCCGCCTCACCGCGCGTGCCGACGGCGTGTCAGCCGACGCCGCGGTACGTCACGGAACCTCACGGCACCTCACGGCACCTCAGGTGGCACATGCCGGCGGCCTACCCGCCGACCTATCCGGCGGCCGCCCGGCCCCCGCCCGGCACGGCCGCTCAGGCGGGGGCGCACGGACGGCGCTGAGCGCTCGTCAGCGCGCCTCGAACTGCCCGGAAAGCATCGGTGTTGGCTGGAAGTGCCGCAGACGGGCGCCCTACGGCCCACGTACGGTCGTAGCAGAGACGGTCCACGCGACCACGCTCAGCACACCCGCCCCACCCGGCGGCGCGCCACCGCGCGCCCGTGCCGGGCGCGTACCGACCGTACGCCCCCGCACATGTCGCGCCTCCCCGCAGCCTCCCCAGCAGATGCCCTACCCAGTCCCGGCCCGTGTCGAGCCGCCAGCCGGCCGCACCACCCGTCCCCCGCACCATCCTCGGACCACCCCCCGTCGGACCGCCCCCGCGGCCCCGCCCTGGAGTCTGGAGTACGGATGTCCACCGAGAACAGTGCGACCGGTGCCGGAACCGGCACCGCCCCGCTTCCCCCGCTGCACTGCCTGCGCCACCTGGAGCCCGGCCCGCCCCGGCTCGCCGCGCTGCCCACCGGCACGCCGGTCTGGCTGGTCAGCCGGCACGCCGACGTGCGGCAGGTGCTGACGGACCCGCGCCTGGGCCGCGCCCCGCTCTACGCGCCGGACGCGCCGCCGGTCACGGTCACGCCCAACATCCTGGACGACCCGCAGAGCATGCTGAACATCGACGGCACCGAGCACCAGCGGCTGCGCCGCACCGTGCAGCGGGCCTTCACCCCGCGCGCGATAGCCCGCTGGAAGCCGTGGGTGGCATCCGTCGTCGAGTCGCTCATCGACGAGCTGATCGACCACGGCTCCCCCGCCGACATCGTCGCCGCCTACACCCGGCCGCTGCCGGTCGCGGTGATCAGCCGACTGATGGGCCTGGACAACCTGGACACCAAGCGGCTCGCCCACTGGAGCGACCACGCGCTCTCCACCACGGCCTACACCGCCGAGGCGATCGGCACCGCGATGACCGAGTTCTCCGCCTTCGGCGCCGAGGTGATCGCCGAGCGGCGGGCCGAGCCTGGTGACGACCTGGTCAGCGGCCTGCTCGCGGCCGCCGCCGAGGACGGCTCGATCACCGAGGCGCAGCTGGTCGCGCTGGTCATCGGCCTGGTCGTGGCCGGCCACGAGACCACCATGACCAGCCTCGGCAACGCCCTGGTCTACCTGCTCGCCGACGGCCGCGAGGCCTGGCAGCAGCTCGCCTCCGACGAGACCAGCGCCGCCGCCGCGACCGAGCAGCTGCTGCGCGCCGTCCCGCTCGGCGACGCCCACGAGCACATGCCCGGACTGATGCGGCGCACCGTCGAGGAGGTGGAGATCGGCGGGGTGGTCATCCCGGCCGGCAACGTGGTCGCCGCCGACACGGCCGCCGCCAACCACGACCCGGACGTCTTCACCGGGGACCTGCGCACCGAGCTGTTCTCCCCGCTGGCCGCGCCGATGCTGACCTTCGGGGCCGGGCCGCACCACTGCCTGGGCGCCTGGCTGGCCCGGATGGAGCTGGAGCTCGCCCTGCACCGACTGGCCCGCCGGCTGCCCGCCCTGCGGATGGCGGACGCGGCCGAACGGATCGACTGGCGGCGCGGCCTGCTCACGCGCAGCCCGAACTCCCTGCGGGTGAGCTGGTGACGGGCCGGGCCGACACCGAACCGGTGATCGTCCGGGTCGACCGGGACCGCTGTATCGGCTCCGGAATGTGCGCTCGCAGCGCACCCGACTCGCTGGCCCTCGGCGCGGACGGGCTCGCCGCGCCGCTGGCCGAATACGCGGACGGCGGCGCCGAGTTGACGGATGAGCTGACCGAGGCGGTGGACTTCTGCCCGGTCGAGGCGCTCACCCTCCACTCGGCCCGCGGGGGCTACCGGATCGATCCGGCGGAGTGACGCCCGTCCTGGTGTCGTCTGCCGCACGGGCGCTGCCCGCCACCACCGCGGCGGGCGGATCCCCCGCGGCCGGCGACACCGGGCGACGCTGGAGCGCCGCCTCGCCGTACGGAACGGCCAGGCGGGCGCCAACGCGTGACCGTCGGCGAGAAGCTGTTCCACCGCTACCTGGCCGACTTCGAGGAGCCGCGGGCGAGGGCGGGCAGGTCCTGCCGCAGCCCTCGCCCTGACGGCCCCGGCCCCCGGCCTCACCGCATCGCCATCACGGCATCGCCACCGCCGTACCCGAGACCCGCACGCGGGCGTCCTCCGCCCGCAGTTCGACCCGCAGCACGCCCGGGCGGCCCAGGTCCTCGCCCTGGTGCAGCGTCAGGACCGTCGGGGCCGCCACCGCGCCCAGCTCCTGCAGGTACGCGCCGAACGCGGCCGCGGCGGCGCCGGTGGCCGGGTCCTCGACCACGCCGCCGACCGGGAAGGGGTCGCGGACGTGGTAGACCTCGGGCGTCTCGCGCCGGACGAGTTGGAGGGTGGTCAGGTCGCGGGCCCGCATGTAGTCCGCCAGGCCGTCGAAGTCGTAGTCGAGGCGGGCCAGCCGCTCGCGGGTGCCGGCGGCGAGGACGAGGTGCCGGGCACCGGCGTAGGCGATGCGCGGCGGCAGGGCCGGGTCCAGGTCGGCGGCGGCCCAGCCGAGCAGGGCGAGCGCCTCCTCGACATCGGCCGCGGTGACCTCCTCGACCTTCGGTTCGACGCTGGTGAGGGTGGCCCGCAGCAGTCCGTCGGTGCCGCGCTCGACCTCGACCGGGACGTCCCCGGCGGCCGTCGCGAAGGCGTACCGCCCGGGGCCGATGTGCTCGGCAAGGGCGACGGCGGCGGCGACCGTCGCGTGCCCGCAGAACGGCACCTCCGCGAGCGGGCTGAAGTACCGTACCCGGTACGCCCCTTCGGCCGGGCCGGCGGTGAGGAAGGCGGTCTCCGAGTAGCCGATCTCGGCGGCGATGGCGAGCATCCGCGGATCGGTCAGCCCGGTGGCGTCGAGCACCACGCCCGCCGGGTTGCCGCCCTCGGGGCGGGTGGCGAAGGCGGCGTAGCGGAGGATCTCGGGCGAGGAGCCGGAGGAGCCGGAGGAGGCGGCAGCGTCGTCGGTCATGCCCGGACGAACGCGTTCCCCCTGCCCGCTGTTCCCGCACGGCCGCTGCCGTCGTGCCGCCGTTCCCGTGCCGCGCGCCGGGTCACCGGAGCACCGCCTCCAGGAAGTCCGAACCGAGCCGGGCGCTGCCCGCCAGGTCGAGCTGGTAGAGCATGTACCGCCCGCGCCGCTGTGTGGTGAGCAGCCCGGCCTTCCGCAGCACGGCCAGGTGGCGGGAGACCTCGGGCGCGGTGAGATGCCAGGCGGAGGCCAGTTCGACGGTGGTGTGCGGGCCACGGGCCATGGTGCGGGCGAGGCGCAGCCGGACGGGGTGGGCGAGCGCCTCCAGGCGCTGCTGGACGAGGGCGAGTGAGACCGGCTCGGGCAGGCCGGGTTCGGCGGTCGGGTACTGCAGGACGGGCCGCCAGCCGGGGGCGTAGACGACCAGGAGGTGGGGGCGGCCGAAGGCGGTGGGGATGAAGGTGACGCCTCCGCTGTCGGCGGCGCCGGCGGTGGAGTCCTGCAGCTTGTCGATGACGATCCGCCGCCGCCCGTCGCCCTGGTCGAGGGTGACGGACGGTGAGAGGGCGGCGAGTGTTTCGCCGAGGCCCCGGCGGGCCAGCAGGTCGGCTTTGCGCCGGGCGTCGGCGGCGAGGTCGGGCAGGACGCGCTGCCAGGCGTCGGCGAAGAAGGCCGGCACGCAGTCCTCCAGCATTCGCCGTACCAGTGCACGGACGGCGGGCGGGTCGGCGAGCAGCCGGTCGGCGAAGGCGGCCTGCCGGGGGCCGCGGGCGAGGGCGAGGTCGCGGGCGAGCTCGTTGGCGGCGGGGTCGGTGAGCGGGGAGGCGGTCCGGCGGTTGAGCCGGGAGGAGCCGCAGGTGGTGATGAGGGCGCCGGTGACGTACAGCTCGTCGTCGATCCGGTCGACGGCGTCGAGTTCCTCGGCGAGGGTGGCGCCGGGCAGGCCGGGGACGAGGAAGTCGGCGCGCGAGGAGCGCCACAGGAAGTCGGCTTCCAGGAGCCGCTCGGCCAGCTCCGGCGGGATCGCGGCGGTGGTGCTGCTCGCCCAGCCGTGCAGCGCGGGGTGGTGCGCGGGCTCGGCGAGGACGTGCAGCATGGCGTTCAGCTCGGCGAGCGGGGAGGGCGTGAAGAGCAGGCGTTCGTCGGACAAGCCGGTGATGTCGATGGTCACACTCATATGCCTGCCTCGCTTCGCTCACTCACGCGGCAGATCCTGTCACCCCGTGCCGCCACGTCCGCCCCCGATTGACGGGAACCGTCAATCGGCGTGCCAGGCGGCCCGGCCGGGGCGGACGGTACCGGCCATGAGCCTGATTCAGGAGAAGTCCGTCCATGACCACGCCGCCGTCCGCGGCGGGGAGCCGCCCGCCCCGCCGATCGGTGCGGGCCGCCGGGGCCCGTCCGCGCTGCTGAGCCTGCTGACCGCCGCCGGCGGGCCCCGGTACGCCGTCGCGCTGGCGGTGGACGCGGTGGGCGGCGGCATGCTGCGACCGTTCCTGCTGCTGTACGGGGTCGGCGTGCTGCACCTGGGCGCGGGGGCGGTCGGGCTGGCGCTGTCGGCCGGGATGGTCGCGGGCCTGCTGGTGGTGCCGCTGACCGGCCGCTGGATCGACCGTGGCGCCCGGACCCTGCCCGCGGCCGTCACCCTGCTGCTGCGGGCGGCGGGCGCGCTGACGCTGCTGCTCGCGGACGGCCTGCCGGGGTTCACGGCGGCGGCGGTGCTGTTCGGGGTGGGCAGCCAGTCCTGGCCGACGACGCACGCCGCGGTGGTGAGCACGCTGACCGACGGACGGCTGCGGGACGCGGCGCTCGCCGCCGGGCGGTCGGTGCGCAACGCGGGGCTGGGCCTGGGCGCGCTGCTGGCCACCGTGGCGGTGAGCGGCGGGGCGAGCGCGATCCGGCTGCTGGCCGGGGTGACGGGCGCGGCCTGCCTGGTCGCCGCCGCACTGGTGGCCTCGCTGCGGGTGCGGGCCCGCCAGGAGGGTGCGCCGAAGGCGGCGCACGACGGTCCCCGGGAGCGGCGCGCGCCACTGCGCCGGATCAGTCTGCTGAGCCTCGCCAATCTGCCGTACGCGTTCTGCTTCGACGTGCTGGAGGTGGCGCTGCCCGCGCTGCTGGTGCTGCACCTGCACGCCTCCCCGGCGTGGTCCTCGGGCCTGTTCGTGGGCAACACGGTGCTGGTGATCGCCCTGCAGCTGGCGCTGGTGCTGCGCTTGGCGGACCGTTCGCGGCGCGCTGTGCTGGCGGCCTCGGGGGCACTGCTGGCGGTCTCGTACCTGGGCTTCTGGGGGGCCGGGGCGCTGGGCGGCACCCCGGGGACGGCGGGCATCGCGGTGGTCTCGGTGCTGTACACGCTGGGCGAGATCCTCTACACCGGTTCGGGTACCGCGCTGGTCGCGGCGGTCGCCCCGCCGCACCTGCTGGGGCGGGCGCTGGCCCGCTGGGAGCTGTCGATGGGCGTGGGCCGGGCGGCCGCGCCGGCGGTGGTGACGGCCCTGCTGGCCGCCGGTCCGGGCGCGCTGTGGCTGCCGCTCGCCGCCGCCACCGCGCTGGGGGCGCTGGCGGTGCTGCGGCTGGGCCCGGCACAGTAGGGTCGGCCGGCGGGTGGGATGATCAGTGGCATGGCCCTGACCCCGTACCAGCAGCACCTCCGGGACCGGATCCTGGCCGCCGAGGTGACCGCCCCGCCGGAGCCGTGGCGCCCGGTCGGCCGGGGGCTGATCCCGGTCGGCGGGCTGCTCGGCATCGGCTTCGCCGTCCACCCGGAGAGCGGGCACGACCTGGTGCTGACCGTCTCGTCCGGCGGGCACGGCCTGTTCGACGCCGTGACGGGCCTCAAGGTGGCGCGCGACTACGACCCGGAGGACGACCCGGACGGCCCGGACCTCTGCTGCCCCGGCCTCGGCCAGGTCTCGGACGTACGGATCCCGGTAGCCGGGACGTGGGGCGGCGGCCTGCACACCGGCGCCGAGGGCGGCTGGCACGTCGAGGTCACCGCCCCGGAGTGGCCGCACCACCGGGTGCTGCTCGCGACCGGCCGGGGCCCGTGGCAGGGCGAGCACGGCGAGTGCTGGTGGCACGTCTTCAACTCCGGCTGGTCCACCCTGCGCGCCACCGGCTTCTCCCCCACCGGCCGGACCCTCGCGGTGGCCACCAGCAGCGACCTCACGCTCTGGACCCGCGCCTAGGCCGGACCCCGTGCCTGGCGCCGACACCTTCCGGATGCGGGAGCCGTGCCGAGCGCCGATGCTGGCCGCGAGGCGTGCCCGGCCCGAGGAAGGAAGTCCAACGTGAGCGCACTCGACTTCGAGATCATCGACAGCCCCGACAGCTCGCTCAACAAGACCTCCGTCCTGGTCACCGGCCCGCAGCACGCCATGCTGGTGGACGCCGGGTTCACCCGGTCCGACGGCCGCCGTCTGGTCGAGCGGATCAGGGCCGGCGGCAAGCGGCTGACCACCGTGTTCGTCAGCCACGGCGACCCGGACTTCTACTTCGGCGCCCAGGAGGTCCAGGACGCCTTCCCGCAGGCCCGGTTCCTGGCCACCCCCTCGACGGTCGAGCACATCCAGGAGACGTTCGACGCCAAGCTGCGCGCCTGGTCCCACCTGGGCCCCGAGCTGCCCACCCGGCTGGTGCGGCCCGAGGTGCTGGCCGGGGACGAAATCGTCTTCGAGGGCCACCGGTTCGAGGTGCGCGGCGCCGACTTCCACCTGCCGGACCGGCACTACCTCTGGCAGCACCACCACCGCGCCGTGCTCGGCGGGGTCCTGCTCTTCGAGGGCCTGCACGTGTGGACGGCCGACACCCCCAGCTCCGCCCAACGGGCCGCCTGGATCGACCTGCTGGACGGTATCGAGGCGCTCCATCCGACCTGGGTGGCGGCCGGCCACCGGGTCGCCGGCGCGCCGACCGACCTGAACGCCGTCGACCACACCCGCGCCTACCTGCGGGCTTTCGAGACCGAGATCGGCCGGGCCGCGGACGCGGCCGCCGCCAAGGAGGGCCTGGAGCGGCGCTTCCCGGAGCTGGGGCTGCGGATCGCGGTGGACATCGGCACCAAGGTCGTCATGGGCGAGATGGCGTGGGGGTGAGCACGCGATGATCGAGATCCCCAGGGACGTCGCCACCTTCGCCGAGTCCGCCGCCCCCGCCGACGTGGTCCGCCGCCAGTACCTGGCCTCCGCCCGGGGCGACCTGGCCGCGCTGCGCGCCACGCTCGCGGAGGACGTCGAGTGGACCGAGATGGCCGGCTTCCCGCTGGCCGGCACCCACCGCACCCCGAAGGGCGTCACCGCCAACGTGATGGAGCGGCTGGCCGCCGAGTGGGACAACTGGACCGCGCACGACGACACCTACGTGGTGGACGGCGAGGACGTCGTGGTCCTGGCCCGCTACACGGCCGTCCACAAGACCACCGGAAAACCGCTCGCGGTCCGGGTCGCCCACCACTTCACCGTGCGCGGCGGCCGGATCGTCCGCTTCGAGCAGTTCACCGACACCGCACTGGTCAGGGACGCGATGACGCCATAGGGCCGGTCGTCCACCCCGACCCCGCGTTCACCCGTACGGGCGGGCGAGGCGCGGCGCGCCCGGCGCGGCCTCGACACACCACCCGGACGGCGGCAGGCTGACCCCGGATCCACGGCCGGAGAACGAGGAGTCGAGCATGGCGGGCACGGACAGCGGCACCACCGGAACCGGCGGCAGCACCGGGGCGGGCGGCGGGCAGGACCGCCCGATCGTCATCGTCGGCGCGTCCCTGGGCGGCGCGAAGGCCGCCGAGGCGCTGCGCGAGGCCGGGTACGAGGGCCGCATCGTCCTGATCGGCGAGGAGCACGAGCGCCCGTACGAGCGGCCGCCGTTGTCCAAGGGCTACCTGCTGGGCAAGACGCCCCGGGAGAAGATCTACGTCCACCCGCCGCAGTGGTACGCCGAGCACGACGTCACGCTGCGCCTGGGCACGGCGGTGTCCTCGATCGACCCGGCCGGGCACACCGTGACGCTCGCCGACGACGGCCGGGTGGAGTACGCGAAGCTGCTGCTGACCACCGGCTCGGTGCCGCGCCGCCTGCCGGTGCCGGGCGCCGACCAGGACGGCGTGCTCTACCTGCGCCGGGTCGACGACAGCGACCGGATCAAGGCGGTGCTGCGGCCGGGCGCCCGGATCGTGGTGATCGGCGCGGGCTGGATCGGCCTGGAGGTGGCGGCCGCGGCCCGCCAGGCGGGCGCCGAGGTGACGGTGCTGGAGGCGCTCGAACTGCCGCTGCTGCGGGTGCTCGGCCGGGAGGTCGCCCAGGTCTTCGCCGACCTGCACCGGGACCACGGCGTGGACCTGCGCTTCGGCGTCAAGGTGGCCGAACTGACCGGCGACGGCGGCACGGTGAACGGGGTGAAGCTCGCCGACGGGACGACGGTGGCGGCCGACGCGGTGGTGGTCGGCATCGGCATCGCCCCCGCCGCCGGGCTCGCCGAGGCGGCCGGACTGGAAGTCGACAACGGCATCAAGACCGACCGGCACCTGCGCACCTCGGACCCGGACGTGTACGCGGCCGGCGATGTCGCCAACGCCTACCACCCGCTGTTCGGCCGGCACATCCGGGTCGAGCACTGGGCCAACGCCCTCAACCAGCCGCAGACCGCCGCCCGCGCACTGCTCGGACAGCCGGACGCGGTGTACGACCGGGTCCCCTACTTCTTCACGGACCAGTACGACCTCGGCATGGAGTACGTCGGCTACGTCGAGCCGGACGGCTACGACCAGGTGGTCTTCCGCGGCGACCCGGCCACCCGCGAGTTCATCGCGTTCTGGCTGTCCGGCGGCCGGGTGCGCGCGGGGATGAACGTCAACGTCTGGGACGTCACCGACCCGATCCGCGAACTGGTCCGCTCGGGGCGGGTGGTGGACTCCAAGGCGCTGGCCGACCCGAACGTTCCGCTCGGCGAGCTGTAGCAGCTTCCTCCCGACCCCTCCGACCCCCGACCCCTCCGCCTCCCGCCCCTCCGCCCCAGAGGTACAGCGGCTACCCCACCGGGACGCCGGGGTTCACCAGGCCCCGGCCCCCGGTGACGGTGTTGCCCGCGCCGATCGTCACCGTGCACGTCGCGGCGTCGTAGTCGGTCACGTCGATCGCGTACCGGTCCGCTCCGGTGGCGCCGGTGAGGTCGGAGTGGTTGCCCCGGAAGACCGTGCCGCAGCCCCAGCCCGGCCGGACGCTGTGGGTCTGGAAACCGTCATCGGTGGTGCGCCTGCCGGTGTTGTTCTCGATGACGTAGCCGTTGCCCTTCACGTCGACCCAGGAGTCGTCGTAGTTGCGGCCGGTGAGGCCGTCGCCGTCGAAGGAGTTGCCGGAGACCAGGCCGCCGGTGGTGCCCTCCTTGAGGTCGACGTTCTCGGCGCCGACGTTCGGGCCGAAGGTGTTGCCGACGATCTGCACGTGGTCGCTGCGGTCGGAGAGGGTGTTGGCGGTGCCGACGTAGACGCCCTCGCCCAGGCCGTCCCGGGCCAGGCCGGTGTCGTGGACGCGCGAGTCGCGCAGCGTGCCGTGGGCGCTGGAGTTGCGGAAGTGCACGCCCTCCATGGTGGTGTGGTGGACCGTGACGTCGTCCAGCACCACGTAGTTCGCGGCGTCCGCCACGATGCCCTTCTGGGCGCCGGTGACGGTCAGGCCGTGGACGGTCCAGTAGCTCGCGCCGTCGAGGTGGAGGCCGTAGCCGCCGCCGGTCGGGGTGGTGAGCACGGCCTTGGCCGAGCCGGTCAGGGTGATCCGGGCGGCGGCGGTGCCGGGCGCGGTGGCCTTGAAGCTGCCGGAGTAGGTGCCGTCGGCGAGCTGGATGGTCTGGCCGGGCGCGGCGGCCGCGAGGGCGGCCTGGAGCTGCTTGGCGGTGCCGACCTTGACGACGGTCGCGGCCGGGGCGGCCGGAGCCGCCGGTTCGGCCGTCGCGGCGGGGGCGGCGGCGCCGAGGGCGAGAGCGGTGAGGACGACGCCGAGGGCGCGGGGGGACTGCGGCTTCACGGACGGTGCTCCTTTCGGTGGTCGAGGCCGCTTGCTTCCTTCGTCAGCGACAGGGACATGCCACTACACAGTGGACTGGACCATTCCGGAGCGTCAAGAGTGCCGCCGGTGGGCGATACTGGGCTTCGGGGAACCCTCGGGCAGCTCCCGGGGGCCTCGGGCAGCCAGGGCAGCTCGGGAAGCTCGGGGAATCGTCGGGCAGGGAGGCGCGGTGGGCGGGACGGCCGGGTTCGCCGTAGTGGTGTTCGGCGCGTTGGGCGGCGTGGTCGCCTACCTCGCCGGGATGGTCGGGCTGCGCGAGCTGCGACGCTTGCGCCGGGTCGGCGTCCCGGCGTCGGCACTGGTGCGCGCCCGCGCCTCGGGCCCGGAGGACCGCGCGCTGCCGCCGCGTCCGCTGCTGGAGTTCGAGACGGCCGACGGCCGGGTGGTCGAGGTCTTCTCCCCCGTGCCCTCCACCGCCCGCCACCCGCTGCCGGACGGCCGCTACGTGCGGGTCCGCTACGACCCGGCCGATCCCCGGCAGGTGCTGGTGGACGGGCGGGAGCGGGTGGGGCTGGAGTACGGGTTCCTCGCACTCGGGGTGTTGGCGGTGCTCGGCTCGATCGCCCTCGCCGCCACGGCGCTCTAGCAGTCCCGGTGCGCTCCGCGGGGCCCGGGCCCCGCGGAGCGCTTCGCCAACGGCGGCTACACCACGGGCTGACCCTCCGGCCGACCACCGGGCCCGCCCAGGGCCGCGCCCGGGCCCACGCCCAGGGCCTCGACCAGCCGCCGGGCCCGGGTGTCCTCGTCGAGCAGCATCCGCACCAGCGGGCCGGGCGCCGCGCCGGCCAGGTACGCCTCGACGGAACGCGGATCGGCCGGGAGGGCGACCGTCCCGGCGGTGACGGCCGCGCGGGCCCGGGCGTAGTCGAGGCCCGCCCGGGCGAGCAGCTCGCCGCCGGCGTCGTCCACGTCCGGCTGCGGTTGACGGCCCAGGACTTCGTGGACGGCCAGGAGGGCGAGCAGGACGTGCTCGGTACCGGGCGTCCGACGGCCGAGGCGCTGCGCCTGTTCGTCCGTCTCCAGCCGGATCCAGTCCGACGACGGTGCCGCCGGACCTGCCGCACGAGCCGTGCCGGGCTTCAACAACCTCTTCCAGAGCGGGCGTCGGTTCGACCGACGGCCGAGCAGCGCGTCCCGGGTGGGGAGCAGCAACGGGTCCAGCGCGGTCGGTGCGCCCGGCGCGGTCGGTGCGCCCGGCGCGGTCGGTGCGCCCGGCGCGGTCGGTGCGCCCGGCGCGGTCGGCACGCCCTCCGGCTGGGAAGGCGCCCCGTCCAGACGCTCCCGGACGGTCTGCGGTGCGACGCCCGCCGCGCGCAGCAGTTCGGCGGCGCGGGTGCGGTCGTCGGCGAGCAGGGCACGCAGGACGTGCTCGGCGGTGAGCTTCCGCTCGCCGCCGTGCCGGGCCGACGTCACCGCGGCGGACAGCGCGCGGGCGGCGGCGCCCGTCAGGACGAGGTCCGGGGCCCCGGCCGAACCGAGGACCTCCCGGGCGGGCACGCCCGCGCCGGCCTCGTCGTCCGCGCTCCGGTCGCCGCCGTCGCGGTCACGGTCGCGGTCTCGGTCGCGCAACAGCGCCCGCAGCGCGCTCTCCGTGACCCCGGCGGCCGCGAGGGCCGCACCGGCCGGGCCACCCGACCCCACCACCGCGGCCAGCAGGTGCTCCGTCCCGAGCCGGCCGCCGCGCGTAGTGCCGAGCGCGTGCCAGTCCGCTTCCAGCGTGGTCTCCATCGGACCCTCCCCACCCAGGTGGCTTTGCCCATACCATACGCCCGCTTTGCTTCTGCTTTATAGTCGCCCGCACGTCAAGTCGGCATCAGGAGCCGGTGGCGGAAGCATCGGCGGCGCACCGTTGTTGGAAGCGGGAGAGCCCGCGCCGGCGAAAGGGGTGAGCACCGTGGCCGACATCCTCCCCGGGCCCGAGCACGCCCCCAAGGACACACCTTCCGAGGACACACCCGCCGAGGGCGCACCCACTGCGGACGTACCCACTGCGGACGCGACCATCGAGGACGCAGCGGCGACGGACGACACAGCCGCCGAGGCGCTGGACGCCTACTCGCGGATCGTCACGACCGTGGCCGCCGCGGTGACGCCGCGCGTCGCCGCGCTCCAGGTCCCCCGGCGCGGCCGGGGCGGCTGGTTCAGCACCGCGCTCGGCTCGGCGGTGGTCTTCACCGACGACGGTTTCCTGCTCACGAACGCCCACGTCGTCGGCCACGCCGACGCCGGGACGCTGGCCTTCGCCGACGGCACCACCTCCCCCTTCCACACCATCGGCGCCGACCCGCTCTCCGACCTGGCCGTGCTGCGCGCCGACGGCCCGACCCCCACGCCGGTGCGGCTCGGCGAGGCCACCGCCCTGTGGGTCGGGCAGCTGGTCGTCGCCGTCGGCAACCCGCTCGGGCTGGCCGGGACGGTCACGGCGGGCGTGGTCAGCGCCCTCGGCCGCTCGCTCCCGGCCCGCTCCGGCAGCGCCGTGCGCGTCATCGACAACGTCATCCAGACCGACGCCGCCCTCAACCCCGGCAACTCCGGCGGCGCGCTGACCACCGCGAACGGCGAGGTCGTCGGGATCACCACGGCGGTGGCCGGCAACGGGCTGGGCCTGGCCGTCCCCATCGACGCCACCAGTCGGCAGATCATCGCCGCCCTGCTCGCCGAGGGCCGGATCCGCCGCGCCTACCTGGGCCTCGCCGGAGTGCCCGCCCCGCTGCCGCCCGCCCTGCGCCACCGCACCGGGCAGCACACCGGCCTGCGGATCGTCGAGGTGATCGCCGACGCCCCCGCCAGCCAGGCCGGACTGCACGAGGGCGACCTGCTGCTCACCGCCTCCGGAGAGCCGATGAGCAGCGCCCAGTCCCTGCAGCGCCTGATGCTGGCCGACGCGATCGGCCGCCCGCTGGCGCTCACGGTGCTGCGCAACGGGGCCCTGGTCGATGTCATCGCCGTCCCGAAGGAACTGCCGTCGGACGACTAGGAGTTGTCCGGGCGGGGTGGCGACGGCTCCGGGAGCGCACAGGTGCTCGGCCGGCACTATGACGGCAGTGCGCTCTCACACCACCGACTGCCACGTCGCGCCCCCAGCTCGCGCCCGAACGCCGTGCCGTTCCGTCGGCAGTGCCGGCGACGGCCCCCGCGCCCATCACCCGATCGGGCGAAGGCCGTACCCGGTGGCCGTATCCGATGACCGGCTGGGCCGGTTGGTACGGCATCGATTGGTAGGCCGGTGCGCGACTGCTGTGGACACCACCCGGCGACGACAGGCAGAAGAAGGCGGAATGCTCCAAATCTCAGTCGAGGACTCCGAGATCGACCCGGGCGAGGCCCATCGGTGGCACCTGGTCTCCCTGACCGGTGACGGGGAGCCAGCTCCGCGCCGGACGACCGGTTACAACCAGGCGAAACATTTCACCGTGGCGCAGCACGCCCAGAGCATCGACGAACCGATCCGGTCCTACGTCGCGGCCAGCTTCGAGCTCCCCGGACGGGTAGATCTGGACGCGCTGGAAGGAGCGTTTCTCCACCTGGTGCGCAGGCACGAGGTGCTCCGGGCGGTCTACCAGCCGCTCGGCGGGGACCTGGGCTGCGAGGTCCTGACGCCCGACGAGGTGGCCCTCAAGCACGACTACGTCGGCCCGCTGGAGACTCCCGCCGAGGTCACCGGGCACCTCCACGAGGCGTTCCGGGAGGTGGACACGCTCGCCTGGCCGCTGATCACGATGGGCGCGGTCGTGCGGCCGGAGTCGACCACGGTCTGGTTCTCGTGCGACCACCTCGTCACCGACGGCCTCTCCAGCGCGATCGCCGTCAACGACATCGCCACCGCCTACCGGGGCCTCGCTCAGGAGCAGGAGCCCGGCAGCTACCTGGAGTTCAGCCGCACCCAGCGCCGCGCCAACCGGGCGATGAACGCCGACGACGCGCGGCTGGACTACTGGCGGGCCTTCCGCGACCGCAACGACGGCCTGTTCCCGCGCTTCCCGCTCGACCTCGGGGTACGGCCCGGCCGGCTGTACGCGCCGCTGGCCAGTACCGAACGGCTGCTGACCGCCCGCCAGACCGAGGAGTTCGGCGCCGCCTGCCGGGCCCGTGGCGGGCGGCTGTCCATGGGACTGCTCGCGGGCGTCGCGCTCGCCCTGCGGCAGCTGGGCGGACCGGCGGAGTACCGGGGGCTGGTGCCGGTCAACGAGCGCGACCGGGGCGTCTACGCCGAGTCCATGGGGTGGTTCATCAACACCCTGCCGATCGAGTTCCCGGTCGGGGAGCGGGCCGGCTTCGCCGACGTGCTGACCGCTGCCCAGGACGCCTACGGGCGGGCGCAGGCCCACGCCGGAGTGCACTTCGTGAAGGCGTGGCGGCTGCTCGCCCCGGCCGAGTACGCGCGACTGCACTACTGGCCGCACGCGGTGAACTTCTTCTCCTACATCGACTTCCGCCGCCTGCCCGGTGCCGACCTGCACGCCGCCCAGCGGGCCCGGATGCACGTCTGGGTCTCCGGCTGCAACGGGCTCCTGCACTGGCTGCACCGCACCGACGACGGCCTGTTCGTCAACACCATCCACGTCGACACCCCACTGGCCCGGGACACCAACCGGGCCCTGCTGGACGGATTGGCCGGCGTGCTCACCGACATCGCTCAGCCGTTCTGACGGACGACCAGCCGTTCCGGCTCGGCGGTCGGGGCGGCGCGCCGCGTGCCGCCCGGGTGGGTCGAGGACATCCGTGCCGCCGACTACCGCTTCGCCGGGAGGAGTTCGGGCGCCGGGCCGACCGGCAGGTGCCGGCGGGACCGGCGGTGGATCGCCTCCAGCTCGCGCAGTTCGGCGAGCAGTTCGGGCACCGGTACGGTCAGCACCGGGCAGCCCGCCGCCCGCACGAAGTACGCGGACACCGGGCGCCGCAGCCCGCGGCGCCGCAGGCCTCCGCTCTGCCCGAGGACCAGCAGGTCACCGGGCCGGTCGGCGAGGTGGACCAGCGCGGGGCCGGTCTCGCCGCGGATCACCACCGGGCGCAGCGGCACCCCGGGGTCGGCGCCGCCGAAGGCCGCGTCGAGGGCCTCGTGCAGGCGCTGTTCGGCGGCTTCCCGGAGGGCCGCGAGCAGCGGCGGGCAGGGCGAGCGCCGGTAGCCGTGCTCACCGCCGGGGGGCTCCCAGGCCAGCACCGGCAGCAGTTCCGCACCCCGTGCCCGCGCCTCGGCCACCCCGCGGTGGAGGGCCGCCAGGCTCCCCAGCGACCCGCTGACTCCGACCAGCACCCTGGGTGCCCCGCCGTCCTGGTGTCGCCCGTTGCCGTGCATGATCCGTCCTCGTGTCGTGGTGGCCTTACAGCTCCACCCAACCGTCGGCCCGGGCGTCCGCCGGCCCTTCTTGATGCCTCCCTGACGCCCGACGCGACGATCCCAACGCCGCCCATACGCCGTCCGTTCGGCGCGGGTGTGCGGGCCGGCCGAGGCCGGGCGGAGGCAGCCCGGACCGCCCGGATCACCATGGATCCCCGGGTCGGCAGAAAACGCCCATGGTGCTAGTGTCATTAGCACCATGTTGCTGAAGCTGGACATCGGAGACGCCCGGCCCCTGCACGAGCAGGTGGCGGGCGCGATCCGCCGAGCCGTCGCCGAGGGCGAGTGCGCCCCCGGGGACAAGCTGCCACCCGCCCGGGAGCTGTCCCGGGCGCTCGGCGTGAACACCAACACCGTGCTGCGCGGACTGCGCACCCTGCGGGACGAAGGGGTACTGGAGTTCCGCCGGGGCCGTGGCATCACGATCGCCACCGGCGCCGACACCCGCGCCGAAATCGCTGATCGCGTACGGCAGTTGGTCGACGACGCGGCCCGGGCCGGCTACAGCACGAACGATCTCGTGGACATGATCAGGGGGATGTCGTGAGGGACGAGGGGCCCATAGCGAAGGGGCACCGGGAGAAGGGGCACCGAGAGGGGCACCAACCGGGGGGCCGGGGCGCGCTCTGGGGCGCGGCGGCCTGGTCGGTCGGCGTACTGGCGCTGCTGGTCGCGCTGCCGCTGGCGGCGCGCCACCGGCTGCCGGACCCGCTGGCCACCCATTGGGGCGGACGGGACCCGGACGGTTCGATGTCACTGACGGGGGCCGCGCTGTTCCCGGCGGGACTCTGGCTGGTCCTGGTGCTGGTCTCCGCGCTGCTGCAGCGGTACTGCGCCGAGCGGTCGCCCGGCTGCGGGGCGGCGACACTGGCGGCCGGCGGGGTGCTCCTGACGGGGGCGCAGACCGCCGTCGTGCACGCCAACCTGGACCGCGCCCGCTGGCAGGACGCCGCGCCGATGGGCATCGAGGTGGTCCTGGTCCTGGTGGCCACGGCCGCCGCCGGGGCGCTGGCCTGGCTGGCGGGCCGCCGGTTCGGGGGCCGGGCCGAGGAGCGTCCGGCGGCCGGGGCGCCGGCGCTGGACGTGCCGGCGGGCGAGCGGTTCGTCTGGCTCTCGCGGGCCGCGAACCCGTGGCTGCAGCTGCTGGCCGCCGTGCTCGGGCTGGTCGCGGTGGCGGGTGTGCTGGCGGCCGCGAGCGGGCTGACCGCGCTGGACTGGGCGATCGTCCTGCCGTTCGCGTTCCCCGCCGTCGCCGTCCTCGCCTGCTCCTCGGTGCAGGCGCGGGTGACCGCCCGGGGCCTGACGGTCGGCTTCGGCCCGTTCGGCCGGCCCGCCCGGCACTGGTCCCCCGCCGAGCTCGAGTCGGCGCGGGTCGAGGTGCGCACACCCGCCCAGGCCGGCGGCTGGGGCTACCGGATCAGCCGCCTGGGCACCACCGTTATGCTGCGCCGGGGCACCTGCCTGGTGGTCCACACCCGCAAGGGCACGGACTTCGCGGTCAGCGTCGACGACGCCGACCGCGGCGCGGCCCTGCTCAACTCCCTGATCGCCAAGGCCGGACCGCCGGCCGTGAACCACGGAGGCGATCGCCGATGATCGATTCCCTCACCGCCTTCACCGTCGCCATCGACTACGGGCGGGCCCACACCACCTTCCTGGTGCACGCCGACGGCTCGCCCGGGCCGGTGGCCCGGATGCACAAGGACGCGGCCTACGACCACAGCGCGCCGTACCAGGTCTTCGCCGGGCCCGGACTCGGGCAACTCATCGGCCACGTCAACAACTTCTCCGCCATAGGGGCCGACCGGACGCTGATCGGCCGGGTCGGCCACCGCTCGCGGTCCTGGCGGCACGACGTGTGGACCTTCGACCAGAACGGCCTCACCGTCCTGGAGGGCGAACCCGTCGGCCTCGCCAACAAGGCGCGGGGCAGCCTTCCCCTGCTCGGCAGCGGCGTGGTCGATGCCGCCCTCCCCTTCGAGCTGCGCTACCGGTCGGCCGAGTCGGCGGGCTTCGAACTGACCCGTCACGCCGGGGTGCGGGCGACCTACGCCGTCCGGATCCACGATCCGCGGATCTCCCGGCTCCTGGTCCTGGCCTGCGTCGCCCACTTCAACACGTACGGCACCGCCGACCTCCGCAAGTCCATGGTGGACGTGACCGCCAACCCCCTCAAGGCCTGAGAACGGTCCGACGGCCGACAGCCCCGGCGTGGTCCGCCCACGCCGGGGCTGTCGGCTGTCCGGCCGTCGACTGTCGGGACGTCGGCCTGTCGAGCTGTCGAGCTGTCGAGCTGTCGGAAAACCTTCCGGCCCGCGAGGTGCCCCCACCTGCCGGAACGGGTACACCAGGTGACAGCCGCTCTCGAAAGGCAAGGAGGCGTCCGTGACTCATGACTCACGCGCGCAGCAGGCTTCGGACACCCGGCGGGGTGTCCAGGACGAACGGACCGTCACGTTTCTCCGTCTCGGCGTCGGGCTGATCGGCATTCTGCTGCCGCCGGCCCTGCCGTTCGGCAACTGGCTGGCCGCCGAGGTGACGGGGCGCAGTACGGACGGCTTCTGGCCGGGCTCGATGAGCGCCTCGTACTACACCGACACGCGGAACGTCTTCGTCGGCTCCCTGTGCGCGCTCGGAGTGTTCCTGATCTGCTACCGCTTCGACCGCCGGGACGACCGCTGGAGCACGGCGGCCGGGCTCTTCGCGATCGGGGTCGCGCTGTGCCCGACGTCGCCGGACGGCGCGTCGGACGTCCGGCGGACCATCGGGGTGTTCCACCTGGTCTTCGCGAGCCTGCTGTTCGTGATGCTGGCGATGTTCTGCCTCTACTCCTTCCGCAATCCCCGGTCCACCCAACCGGCCCGGGTGAGCGCGGCCTACCTGGTGGCCGGGGTGCTGATCCTGGTCGCCCTGGTGCTCTCCGTCGCGGCCGGGGCGACGGGGATCGGTGCCGACTGGTCGGTGCGGCCGCTGTTCCTGTGCGAGTGGCTGGCGACGTGGTCCTTCGGTGCGGCCTGGATCGGGGCCGCGCTCGAACTCGCCGCGCACCGCCGGGGCGGTTCCGACCCGGCGGCCGTCCCCCGGCAGCCGGGCGGCGCGCTGGTGGAGCCGAGCCTGCCGGAGGCCCCGGCCTGAGAGCCAAGCCGGAGAACCAGGCTGAGGGCCAGACCTGAGGGCCAGAGCCGAGGGTTCGTCATCTCGTCATACCGATCGACCGTTACCATGCGCACCAAGGGCAGCCACCACGGCGGCCGGTGACGGGTTCCCAGCAACGGGAGGGCGAGCATGGCGAACGAGGTCCGGGCGGAACGCGGTCCGCAGGAGCACTACCCGTCGATGGACCTGCGGATGGACGTCCCGCACTCCGCCCGGGTCTACGACTACCTCATCGGCGGCAAGACCAACTTCGAGGCGGACCGGGTCGCCGCGCACGCCTCGGTCCGGGCCTGGCCGTCGCTGCCGATCTCGATGCGGACCACCCGCGACTTCATGCAGCGCTCGGTGCGCCACCTCGCCGAGCAGTACGGCGTACGGCAGTTCCTGGACATCGGCACCGGCATCCCCACCTCGCCGAACGTGCACGAGGTCGCGCAGGCGGTCGCGCCCGAGGCCCGGGTCGCGTACGTGGACAACGACCCGATCGTGCTGAACCACGCGCGGGCGCTGATGTCCAGCACGCCCGAGGGCCGCACCTGTTACGTGGACGCCGACTTCCGCGACCCGGAGTCGATCATCAACAACCGCCGGCTGCGCGAGGTGCTCGACCTCTCCCAGCCGGTGGCGCTGTCGCTGATCGCGATCGTCCACCTGGTGCTGGACGAGGACGACCCGCAGGGCATCGTTCGCCGCTTCATGGCCACCCTGGCGCCCGGCAGCGTCCTCGCCCTGACGGTGTTCACCGGCGACACCGACCCGGTCGGCGTGGGCGGCGTCGGCCGGGAGTACAACGCGCGCGGCATCCCGCTGCAGATCCGCGACAAGGCCGAGACGGAGGCCTTCTTCGACGGCTTCGAGCTGCTCGACCCGGGCGTCACGCTGGTCCACCACTGGCGCCCGGACGCCGACGCCGCACCCGTGCGCGACCAGGACATCGCGATGTACGCGGGCGTGGCGATCAAGCGCTGAGCGGCCGTCAGCGGCGGGCCCGGTCACCCGGGGACGGAGACCAGGCCCGCCTCGTAGGCCAGGATGACCAGTTGCACCCGGTCGCGGGCGTCGAGCTTGGCGAGCAGCCGGGTCATGTAGGTCTTGACGGTGGCGATGCTGAGCACCAGTTCGGCGGCGATCTCGGTGTTGGACAGGCCGCGGCCGACCAGGGTGAGGATCTCCCGCTCCCGGTCGGTGATCGCCTCCAGCCGGCGGAGGGCTGCGCCCCGCTCGGCGGGGCCGGGCACCCGCTCGGGCGGCCGGGCGCCGGCGAACGCGCCGATCAGCCGCCGGGTGACGCTCGGCGCGATCAGGGCGTCCCCGGCGGCGACCACCCGCACCGCTCCCAGGATGTCCTCCAGCGCCATGTCCTTGACCAGGAACCCGGACGCCCCGGCGTGCAGCGCCGCGTAGACGTGCTCGTCCTCGTCGAAGGTGGTGAGCACGACCACCCTGGTCGGGCCGCCGGCGGCGGTCACCAGCCGGGTGGCCTCGATGCCGTCCATACCGGGCATCCGGATGTCCATCACGACGACGTCCGGGCGCAGTTCGGCGGCGAGCCGGACGGCCTCGGTCCCGGTGCCCGCCTCGCCGACCACCTCGACGTCGGTGGTCTCCGTGATGACCATCTCGAGCGCGGCCCGCACCAGTGGCTGGTCGTCGGCCAGCACGACCCTGATCATGCGCCCGCCTCCCCCGCGAGCGCGGCGGCGAGAACCGGCACCGGCCCGGGCACCGGCACCGGCACCGGCAGCGTGGCCGCAACCCGGAAGCCGCCGTCGGCGCGCGGCCCGGCGGCGAACTCGCCGTGCAGCAGGGCGACCCGCTCGCGCAGCCCGGCCAGCCCGAAGCCACTGCCCGTGCCCGTGCCGTGCCCCCGGCCCCGCCCCCGGCCCCGCCCCCGGTCGGTGACCTCGACGGACAGCTCCCCCGCCGTCCGGTGGTCGACGGAGACCTCGCAGGCGTCGGCGTCCGCGTGCCGGACCACGTTGGTGACCGACTCCTGGATGATCCGGAACGCTGCGAGGTCGATCTCCGGCGGCAGCGGCCTCTGTTCGCCGTGCCGCCGGACCTCCACCCGGACGCCCGCCTCGGTGGTCGCCCCGGCCAGCCGGTCGAGGTCGGCCAGGCCCTGCGGGGCGGTGGCCGAGGCCTCGCCGTCGGCCCGGCGCAGGACGACGAGCATCCGGCGCAGCGCGGCCAGGGTGTCCCGCCCGGCGGTCTCGATCTCGCCCAGCGCCGCCTTGGCGCGCTCGGGCCGGCTGTCGATGACCCGGCGGGCGGCGCCGGCCTGCAGCGCGACGATGCCGAGGCTGTGCGCGACGGTGTCGTGCATCTCCCGGGCGATCCGCAGCCGTTCGGCGGTGACCGCCTCCGCGGCCGCCCGGCTGCTCAACGCCTCGGCGTGCTCCCGGTTCTGCCGCACCGTACGCCCGACCAGCCAGGCGACCAGCGCGAGCAGTGCGGCGCCGTCGGCGGAGCCGATGTGGGTGCCGGTGAAGATCCCGACGGTGTTGCCGTGGACCAGGCCGATGTGCAGCACCAGGAAACCCATGACCAGGGCGAACGCGGCCCGCGAGGTGCGGCGCGACCGGGTGGCGGTGATCAGGCAGAGCGCGGTGTCCACGGCGACCAGCGCGCCGGGCGGCACCTGGGTGCCCCCGGCCCAGCCGTCGGTCTCCGTCCAGGTGGCGATCAGCAGCAGGGCGACCGACAGCACCGGCAGCCGGCGCACCAGCGCGGCGCCGGTGAAGGCCACCGCCGTGTCGGCCAGGGTGAACGCCCATCCGCCGTGCGCGGCGGCGCCGTGGTGCTGCGCGGCGTCACCGCCGAGCCGGACGGCGGGGTAGGCGGCGGCCACGCACCAGGCGAGCCCGACCCAGATCTCGGGCGGGACGCGCCGGAACAGCGGCGGCTTGGGGGTCGAGGACATGGTTCAAGATCGTAACCACGGGCCGGTGAGCCGTCATCCACCCGTGGTTGTACGGCCGGGGGGTGACCGCACTGTCGACGCCGGTCCGATGCGGCGCCACCCGCTTTCCCGGCACCGTGGAGCCCATGATCGAAGTCACCGAGCTGACGAAGCTCTACGGCCGCGGCAACGCCCGCCGGACCGCCGTCGACCGTCTCACCTTCACCGTCCGCCCCGGCCATGTCACCGGCTTCCTCGGCCCCAACGGCGCGGGCAAGTCCACCACCCTGCGGCTGGTCCTCGGCCTGAACGACCCCACCACCGGCACCGTCACCGTCGACGGCCACACCTTCCGCGGCCGCCCGCGCGGCCTGCGCCACGTCGGCGCGCTGCTCGACGCGGGCGACGTCCACGGCGGGCGCACCGGCCGGGCCCATCTGCGGGCGCTGGCCCGGAGCAACGCGGTCCCGGCCGCGCGGGTCGAGGAGGTCCTGGCGGAGGTCGGGCTCACCGAGGCCGCCGGGCGGCGGATCGGCGGCTACTCGCTGGGCATGAAGCAGCGGCTCGGCATCGCGGGCGCGCTGCTCGGCGACCCGCCGGTGCTGCTCTTCGACGAGCCGCTGAACGGGCTGGACCCGGAGGGCGTGCTGTGGGTGCGCGGACTGTTCCGCCGCCTTGCCGCCGAGGGGCGGACGGTGTTCGTCTCCAGCCACATGATGGCGGAGATGGAGCACACCGCCGACCGCCTGGTGGTGATCGGACGCGGACGGCTGATCGCCGACGAGAGCCTCACCGAGTTCGCCGCCCGCGCGGGCCGGGCCGCCGTCACCGTCCGGGCCGCCGAACCCGACCGGCTGGCCGCCGTGTTGGCGGCCGCGGGCGCCACCGTACGCCCCGGCCCGGACGGCGCCCTCGCGGTGACCGGCCTGGACGCCACCCGGATCGGCGAACTCGCCCTGGAACAGCGCCTGTTGCTGCACGCCCTGACCGACCGCGGCGCCTCCCTGGAGGAGGCGTTCATGGAACTGACCGCCGACAGCGTCGAGTACCTCGCCGGAGAGCCCCGATGACCAGCACGACCGCGAACAGCACAAGCACGAACAGCACCGCGACCGCCCACGCCATGACCGCCCGCGCCGAACCGCGCGCCCGGTTCGGCGACCTGCTCGCCGCCGAGTGGATCAAGTTCTGGTCGCTGCGCTCGATCCCGTGGGTGCTCGGCCTGAGCACCCTGGCCGTCGTCGCCGCCAACCTCAGGTCCGCCCAGTACACCCACGACCACTCCACGCCGGGCGAGGGTGACCCCGTCATGATGGCGCAGGTCGCGCTGAACGCCGCCTTCGGCATGGCCTCCGCCGACATCCTGATGCTCGTCGGGGGCGCGATCGGCGCGATCGTCATCGCGGGCGAGTACGCGACGGGGATGATCCGCACGACCCTGGCGGCCGTGCCGGACCGCCGGGCGGTGCTGGTGGCCAAGGCGTGCGTGCTGACGGCCGTGATGCTCGGCTTCGGCGTGCTCAGCGTCGGTGTCTCCTTCGGCGCCACCCAGGCGATCCTGTCCGATGTCGGCATCGGACAGTCCCTCACCGACCCCGCCGCCTTCCGGTACGTCGCGGCGGCCGTCCTGTTCGGTCCGGTGTGCGCGCTGGTCGGGCTCGGCCTCGGCACGCTGATCCGGCACAGCGCGGGCGCGGTGGTGGGCACGGTCGTGGTGCTGTTCTTCGTCCCGTCCCTCGTCACCGAGCGCTACCGCTGGACGGCCGACCTGCTGCACGCCCTGCCGCTGCCCGCCTGGCAGCGTCTCGCCCGGACCACCCTGGCGGGCCAGCGCCCGAGCGAGTACCCACCCACCGTCGCGGGCTCCTGGATCACCTTCGCGGCCTGGTCGCTCGCCTCGGTGGTGATCGCGGCGGTCGTGATCCGGCGCCGGGACCACTGAGGGCCGAGGGCCCGGGGACGGCTCAGAACGCCGCGATGCTCCCCGGCGCCCGCTCGGCCCGGCTGAGCGCCCGCAGCACGTCCACCCACCCGTGCCGGCGGACGGCCAGCCGGGCCAGCAGGCCGGCCACGGCGTCGGCCGTCTCCGGCGGGAGTCCGGGGGTCGGAACGCCGACACTGACCGCCAAGTCGTCGGCGTGGACGGCCAGTTCCATCGTCCGGGTCGCCAGCAGGTCGTCGAGGGTGAGCGACCAGGGCCCCCAGAACGGCAGCCGGGCCGACCGGGCGCCGTCCGCCGCGGCGAGGGCGGCCGTCAGGTCCGCGACCGCTCCGGCGACCCGGCGGTGCAGTGCCGCCGGCCCGTCGGCGGCGAACGCCTCGCTGCCCTGCCGGATCCGCACGTTGATGTCCGCGTCGAGCGCCGCGCCGACCCACGCCACCCGGGCGTAGTGGTCCAGCAGGCCGACCGTCTCCTCGGCCGGCGCCGCGGCGGCCAAGGCCTCGGGCACGCACAGCACCTGATAGGCCAGGTGCCCGGCCAGCCCGCCGACGCTCCACTGCGCCAGCGCGCTCGGCCGGCGCCACGCCTCGGCCACCTCCGGGCGGCGCAGCAACTGCTCGGCCGCGCGGGCCGCGGCCAGGAAGTCCGTTCGGGCATCGGTCACGACCCACTCCCTACCGCGCCGCGCCGGTTCGGAAACCGCCCCGACACCGTGTCCGCCACCGCGACCAGCAACGCCGCCAGCACCAGGCCCGCCGCGACCGCCACGCCCAACTGGAAGGCCGTCGCCCAGTCCGGGTGGCGGCCGCGGGCATGGGCGAAGAACACCGAGCCGACGACCGCGATGCCCACCGCCGAGCCGACCCGCTGCGCGGTCTGCAGCACGCCGCCCGCGCTGCCCGCCCGGGCAACCGGAACCTGCTGGAGGGTCAGCGTCTGGTTCGGGGCGATCACCAGCCCGCTGCCCACCCCGGCGACCAGCAACGGCAGCGCCGTCGTCCAGCCCACCCGGGGCCCCGACCACAGCTGCACCGCGAGTGCCGAGGCCAGCAGCCCGCCCAGCACCAGCAGCAGCCCGGCCACCACCAGCCGTCGGCCGAGCCGGCTCACCAACCGCCCGCCGACCGCCGCGGCCACCCCCGAGCCGACCGCGAACGGGGTGATCGCCAGGCCCGCCGCCAGCGCCGAGTAGTGCAGTCCGGCCTGCAGGTACAGCGTGAAGATGAAGAAGATCGCGGTGAACCCGGCGAAGTACACCAGCGACAGCAGCACCCCCGCCGCGTACGGGCGCACCGCGAACAGCGCCATGCTCACCAGCGGTTCGTGCCGCCGCCCGTAGTACACCTCCCAGCCGACGAAGGCCGCGAGCAGCACCGCCGCCACCGGCAGCAGCAGCCAGCGGGCCGGGCTGTGCCACTGCTGTTCCTGGACGAACGGCAGCAGCAGCGCGACCGTGCCGGCGCCGAGCAGCACCACCCCGACCGGGTCGAAGTCGCGGTGCCCGGCCCGCTCGGCGGCCGGCGGGGGCGGCGGGAGCAGCCGGTAGGCGATCGGCAGGGCGGCGACGCCGATCGGCAGGTTGACCAGGAACACCCACCGCCAGCCGTCCTGCGGGCCGAACAGGTGGATCAGCAGCCCGCCGAGCAGCGGCCCGACGGCGGTGGACAGCCCGATGGTGGCGCCGAGCGCGCCGAAGGCCCGGCCGCGGTCGGCGCCCTGGAAGAGGGTCTGGATGAAGCCGGACACCTGCGGCACGAGCACACCGCCCGCCGCGCCCTGGAACAGCCGGGCCAGCACCAGCCACTCCTGGTTCTGCGCCGCGCCGGCCAGCGCGCTGGCCGCGGTGAACAGGGCGAGCCCGGCGAGGAAGACGGCCCGCCGGCTGCGCGCGTCGCCGAGCCGCCCGGACGGGACGAGCACCAGGCCGAAGGCCAGCGCGTAGCCGCTGAGCACCCACTGCAGGCCGCTCTCCGACATGTGCAGCCCGGCCCGTACGGTCGGCAGGGCGACGTTGACGATGCTGACGTCCAGCAGGGTCATGAACCCGGCGACCAGGCAGACCGCGAGCGCCCGCCAGCGCCGCGCGGTGGCCCGCCCGCCCGCGGCGGAGGCACCGGGCGGCTCCGGGGCCGGGTCCGGTTCCGGGTCCGGGTGCGCGGAGGTGGGCGGGGGGTGGGGGGTCATGGGAGCCTCTTCCCGGTGTCCGGGGCGGCCTGCGGCCCGACCGGTCGTCGGCCGGCGTCGCTCGGCTCATCGTCGCGCTGCCCACCTTGGGCCGCCACCCGGGCCGCCACCCGCCGTCCTTGCACTCACTCATGCACGCAGTCCTTCATGCCGTCCCTGTGCCGTCCCTCACTCGAACGGCCGAACCGGATCGCGGTCGGCGCCCGCACCCCAGAGGCTGACGGCATGACCGTCGCCACCGAGAGCCCGCCGTCCGCCCCGCCGGTGCTGGACCTCCGGCAGCGAAACGTCGTCTTCGCCACGATCGTGCTCGGCATGCTGCTGGCCGCCCTCGACCAGACCATCGTCGGCACCGCGCTGCCCACCATCGTCGCGGACCTCGGAGGGGCCGCGCACATGTCCTGGGTGGTGACGGCCTATCTGCTGGCCGAGACGGTCGCCACCGTGCCGGCCGGCAAGTTCGGCGACCTGTACGGGCGCAAGCTGCTGTTCCAGGCCTCGGCGATCGTCTTCGTCTGCGGCTCCTTCCTGTGCGGGCTGGCCACCAACATGACCCTGCTGATCGCCTGGCGGGCGGTGCAGGGCCTCGGCGCGGGCGGCCTGATGGTCACCGCCATGGCGCTGATCGCCGACGTCATCCCGCTGCGCGAACGCGGCAAGTACCAGGGCGCGATCGGCGCGGTGTTCGGCGTGGCCACGGTGATCGGGCCGTTGCTGGGCGGGCTGTTCACCGACCACCTGTCCTGGCGCTGGGCCAACGCGTCTCCTTCCCTGCGGTGTTTCTCCCCCAGAGCATGCGGCCATACGGCCATGCGGCCATGCGAACGGACGGCCGATCTCTCGGAGACGGCCACGGCGGCGTCAGCCGGCCAGCCATGGCGCCTCGGGGAGCTTGGCGCCGTCGGCGTGGCCGGAGAACTCCGCCGTGGTCGGCGCGCCCAGGCCCGGCATCCGCATGGTCACCCGCCGCAGTGTGCCGTCGCCGTCGACCCAGTACGTCAGCGGCGACCGTCCGCCGTCGGGTGCGGAGCCCTGGGCGCGCGGCCCGGCGAAGCGGTCGTAGCCGCGGCCGTCGATCCGGTCCCGGCCCAGCCAGCGCGCCCCGGACTGGGCGAGCAGCAGCGGGTTGTCGGGGCGGTCGGCACCGAGCTGGACCACCAGGCTGAGTCCGGCGTCCAGGGGGTCCGCGGTGTAGGAGCGCGGTGACCAGCCCGGCCGCGGCACGTGCTCGGCCTGCTGCCAGGGCGGGTCGTCGACGCCGGCCGGCTCGGGGGCCAGCCCGAGACCGCCGGTGTCCCAGACGATCAGGCCGTGGTCGAGCGGCCCGCTCGCCCCGGTGGTCCGGTAGCGGCCCACACCCCGGTGGGTGCGGTAGTCCACGACACCCTCGACCCGGATGGTGACGCCCCCGCCCTCGGTGGCCGTGAGCGTCATCCCCACCGGGCCGGCCTGGTAGAGGTTCAGCCGCGAGAGCGCCAGCCGGGAGGCCTCGTCGGTGGTCACCGGGCGTTCGGTGGTCTCGTCGGAGACCGTCCGGTAGACGACCAGGCCACCCGCCGCGGTGCCGCACACCACGATCGCGATCAGGGTCCTCAGCCGGACGGCCCGACGCTGCCTGCGGCCGTCGGCCTTCGTCTTCCGGGGCATGCGGGTGCTCTTTCTCCTCGGTCGGTCACGACAGTCGGGCGGGTCCGGGGACCATCGGTCCGCGAACCCGCCCGATCGGGCCCGGCGCGGGTCTCCCCGCCTCGGGCTCCTGGGTGTCAGCCGTGCTGGCCGCGCTGGGCGGCCTTGCGCCTACGGACCACCAGCACCAGTGCCGTGCCGAAGGCGATCAGTGCCGCCGCGCTGGTCAGGGCGATCGGCATCCCCTCGCCCGCACCGGTGTTGGGCAGGTGCCCGGGTGCGGGGCCCGGCGGGGCAGGCGGTACCGGAGCCGCCGTCGTCGGCTCCGGGGTCGGAGTCGGCGTCGGCGTCTCGGTCGGGGTGGGTGTCGGCGTCGGCGTGGGGATCAGCTTGTTGACGGCCGTCACCTCCACGCCGGCATCGAGGTTCGCCGAGGTCAGCACCAGCGGCCCGAAGACCGTGATCTCCGGCGCGGCGTAGCCCGCGGGCGGGCTCAGCTCCTGCCAGTAGTACGACCCCGGCAGCCCGGTGCCCTGGCAGAGGCCGTCGGCACCGGTCGTACAGGGCGCACCGACCTTGGCGTCGGGCTTGTCGCCGGTCGACTGCAGCCCGTCCGTCCCGTTGGTCTCGTGCCACAGCTGGAACGTGGCGCCGGCCAGCGGTTTGCCGTCCTGGTCGTGCTTGACCAGGCGCAGCGCGCCCTCCTGCCGGCGGAAGCCGAAGTCGAAGCTGTGGTCGTTCTCGCCCGGTCCGCCGGTGGTCAGTGCCCGTTCCGGATACTTCCCGCCGGACGGGACGACACCGTCGGAGTCGACGAAGCGGTTGTCGCCGACGTCGTGTTCGGTCGGCACCCACTGGAAGAGGGGGCCGTCCTTGGCGTAGTCCGCCGGGTTGTCCAGCTTGATCGTGTACTTGGTCCTCGGCTTGAGGCCGCCGTCGACGTTGCTGTCGTCGAAGTAGTACTCGCCGCGGGTGGTCGTCTTGGTGGTGCCGACGAGCTTCCCCGACTCGTCGTACAGGTGGACGGTGGCCCCAGGCACCGGGCGCTGGCCCGGCAGTTGGAGGCCGCTGCGCTCGGGGTCGTACCAGACCCGGTTGCCGATCTGCAGCGGCGCCTGGTCGCAGAGGACTTCGAGGTCGCCCATCGCGGCGCCCTTGCCGAACGGCGGGACCGGCCCGACGGGGTTGAGCCGCACGCCGCCGTCGGCCTTGCCGTCGCGCTGGACGAAGGCGGTGCCGTAGCCGAAGGCCATGCCGTTGCTGTCGTAGCCCGAGGTCGCGATGGAGTTCTCGACCTTCGAGAACGCCATCCCGGCATTCGCGGCGTTGTTGTGGCCGAGGCGGTTGTTGTCGAAGACCCGGGTGCCCCGGGTCGTGATTCCGCAGCCCTTGTTGGTGTCCAGCACGTACATGCCGTTCACCGGGCAGGCCTTGTTGAGGTCACCGCCGGACAGGACGGTGGCCATCGTGCCGGCCGTCGGTCCGGCCGCCGACTGGTCGCCGAAGCGGTCCCGGAAGGCGATCAGCATCGAGCCGTCGGTCTCGAACGCGATCTCGGCCAACTCCGGCTCGGGGTTGGCCATGTAGCTGGTGCAGGCCTGGCCGTTCTGGGTGGCCGGGTAGGTGTCCTGCCACGGGAACCAGGCGGTGCCGGGGCACGTCCCGCCGACCGTGGCGCCGCGCGGGTAGTCGAGCGGCTGGTCCAGCACGGCCTTCTTGAACGCGCCGGTGGCCGGGTCGAACGGCAGCACCACGGCGCGCAGGTCCGAGGCCTTGCCGGTGGACTCGCCCGAGCAGACGCCGCCGAGGAAGCCGGTGCCGTCCTGGAGGCCGAGGCCGTACGGACGCCAGTCCCCGGCCGCCGGGCAGCCCGGGTCGGGGATCGGGTAGGCGGCCTTCGGCTCGGCCGCCGTCGGCGCGGTGGCGTCGTAGCGGTAGAGCTTGCGGTCGTTGAGGTTGACGACGAACAGGTCCTTGCCGTCGTCGGTGACCTTGATGGCGCCGAGGCTCTCCTTGCCCACCGCGGCCAGGAAGGCGTCGTCGTTGCCCGGGCCGTGCGGAGTGGTGCCCGCGTCCGGGACGGTGGCGAACAGCGTGGTCTTCTTCTGCGCCGGGTCGGTCACGTAGATCGCGCCGGGGCCACCCGGGCCGTAACTCGTGCTCCGCTTGGCCTGGGCCGAGGAGAACACCCGCCGGTCGGCCCGGTTCCAGGCGATGCCGTAGAGGTTGCCGGTCTGTTCGGCCGTGGCCAGGTCGGTCACGGTCACGTCGGTGCCGGCCACGCCCCGGGAGCTGTACGGGTAGGACACCAGCGTGTGCTGGGCCCCGCCCTCCCGGGTGGCCGGCTGACAGGTCGACACCAGCGGCGCGTTCTTCTGGCAGTAGTCGCCCGGGTTCCACAGCCCGGTGGTGAGTTCCGCCTTCTTGCCGCCGGTGAGGTCGACGAACTCCTCGTTGGAGCTGAGCTGGTTGGGCGCGCCCGTCAGTCCCTGGCGTGAGGCGAAGGCCGGGAAGAGCACGCCCGGCTTCGGATTCACCACCTGCACGCGGTACTTGCCACCGGTCGCCTTGCTCGCGGCCGGTGCGAGCGTCACCGTGCCGTCGGCTGCCGTGGTGCCCTCGATGCCGGCACCGGAGTCGTCGGTGAGCGTCACCTTCACGCCCGCCATGCCCGGCTCCAGCACGGGCGTCCACACCCCGCTGGTGTCGACGGCCCGGATCACCCGGACCGTGACCGTGCCGTCGCCGGTCTGCGGAAACGCCGACGGGGCCACCGCCAGCGAGCAGGCGCCGATCGCGACGGCGAGTGCCACCGCGCCGCCTGCGGTTCGACGGCCGATCCCACCCGGTCGCCACCGGTCCGGGCCGCGCGCGGCACCGGCTGGTCGTTCACTTGTCGTCGTCATCCCTGCTCTCATCGTCAAGTTGAGCATCATCACGTTGGGCATCACCAGTGGGGGCCTGCCGCCCGACCTCGCGAGGGAGCTCGTGAGTGGCGGAAAGCCGCCATTGTTAACGGGAGCTTAAAGCGGCCTCACGGAAGTTCGCAGGAAAACAAGGAACTTTGACGAGGTATCAGGCGTTTCGACGGCCGTCGCACCAACCCGCTTCCCTTTCGATACCGGAGCGCTGACCTGCGGAGAAGGCGCTCCCGGAGCCCCGGCGCCACTCCCGGGCGCCGCATGCACCTGTCGACAATCGAACACAGGACCTGCCGCGCCTGCACACACCATGCCCCAACTCGCGCACCCCACGGGCAACTTCCGCACCATCACGGCCGCCCCGGTGCGGCCGAAACCCGCTCTGGCACGATGGACCGATGCGCATACTGATCATGGGCGGCACCAGGTTCGTCGGCCGCCACCTCGCCGAGGCCGCCCTCGCCGCCGGGCACGACGTCACGGTGCTGCACCGGGGCAGGTCCGGCGCCCACCTGCTCCCCCACGCCACCCACCTGATCGCCGACCGCGACGCCGACCTGTCCGTGCTGCGCGGCCGCAGCTGGGACGCCACCGTCGACGTCAGCGCCTACTACCCGCGCCAGATCCGGGACTTGGCCGCCGCCCTCGACCCCGGCGCCGCCGGACGCTACCTCCTCGTCTCGTCCATGGCGGTGTACGACACCCCGGCCGCCCCCGCCTACACCGAGGACTCCCCGCTGCGCCCCGCCGACGGCCCGGAGCCCGACACGATCACCGGCGAGACCTACGGCGTCCTCAAGGTCCAGTGCGAACGCGCGGCCCGGCAGGCGTTCGGCCCGGAGACGCTGCTGGTGCGCCCCACGTACGTGATCGGCCCCCACGACTACACCCACCGCTTCGACTACTGGGTGCAGCGCCTCACCCGGGGCGGCGAGGTCCTGGCACCGGGCCGGCCCGACGCGCCGATCCAGGTCGTCGACGCCCGGGACCTCGCCGCCTGGATGCTCGCACTGCTGGAACGGAACGCCTCCGGCACCTACCACGCCGCCGCTCCACCGCCGTTCACCTTCGGCGACCTGCTCGACGCCGTCGCCTCGGCGGTCGCCCCGGCCGGCACCACCCTCACCTGGGTGGCCGAGGACTTCCTGCGCGCAGCCGGCATCCCCGACCGCACACTCCCGCTCTGGCCCCGCAACCCGCAGCTCCGGGCCACCAACACCGCCGACCCGGCCGCGGCCCTCGCCACCGGCCTCACACCCCGCCCGGTGGCCGACACGGCCCGGGACATCCCGCCCTTCGAGCCGCTGCCGGAGACCCTGACACCCGAACAGGAGGCCGACCTGCTCGCCGCCTGGCACCGCCGCTAGGGTCCGTCCGGCGGATCAGGCGTGAGCGTGATCCGCCGGCACCCGGATGAGTCAGGCCTGCGAGAACTGAGCGACGTACTCGTCGAACGGCGGGATGCCAACTTCCGCGCGGCGCTCGTCCATGCGCTCGGGATCCTCACAGGGCCACGGGACAGGCGAGGCGTCCTCTACCCCGGCGATCTGTGTGCCGTAGATCTGCTTCCGACCTTCGTTCACAAGGGTGCGATCCCGCAGGAAGGCAAGATCTCGCGAGCTGGCGGCGCCGTTGGCCACCGCCTGCTCCATCAGCCGCAGCGCGCGCCGCTGGACGTCGAGCTGTCGGTCGGCGTGTTGCGCGATCAGCCACGCGGCCCGGGCCGCGTCCTCACCGACCAGTTCCGCGGTCGGCCATCCGTGCGCGTCCATGATCTCGCTGAGACGGTCCGCGTGCTGCGCGGTCAAGCGGCGCCACGCCAACTGCTCCGCCGGGGCAGCACTGTTCGCGTGGCGCGCGGCCCGGTGATCTGCCGCCGCCATGTCGGTGAGCTCCCTGGCCACTACGGCAACGTCGGATGCCATCCCAACTCCAAGTCAGATCGAGGTTCTCGCCGGTCATCCGCAACCCTAGGTGTGCAAATCACCCCAAAATTTCCTTCCAGAGGACGGTGACAGACCCGTCCGGCCCTTGGGATAATTGATCTGTCCACGGAGCCAGAGCCGGATCGAAGCAACGCCGACAGTCCCGCGGACGATGTAGGCGCGCTTGTCGTAGCGCGTCGACGGCGCGGAAGTGCTTCGGGCGATTGATCGTGCGCTCGACGTCATTGCGGCGCGGCCGGCCCCGCCGAAGGCCCGGCTCCACGAACCGTCCGGACATGCGAACGGCCGCACAGCGCAGGTGCGTTGTGCGGCCGCCGTCGACGGAGGAGAGGTCAGTCCTCGTCCTGGTCCTCGTACTCCTCCCGCAGGTTCTCCACCGGGTCGCCCCAGAGATCGGAATCGTCCGGCCCCTGCCCCAACTCTTCCAGCAGCGCGACGAACTCGTCCAGCGCGGCCTTCGCGTCGCCGTTGCGGATCCGGTCATCGAAGCGGGTCAGCAGGGCCAGCGCGCCGATCAGCCCGGGCAGCGAGTCGGCCGCCCGGCCGCCCGCGCCGCAGCCGTGCTCCCGGCCGTTCGGGTCGTAGATCTGGACGTGCTTGAATGGCGTCGTCACACCGTCCTGGACAGCACGGGCCGCCGGGGTAACCCCCGACGGCCCTTCCGCAGCTGTGGTCTGACGGCTCAGAAGAGGCCGTCGTCCTCGTAGTAGTTGTTGACGACGACCTCGGGCCCGTCGTCGTCGAACGCCTCGTTGAGCAGCGCGCCGCCGACCAGACCCGCCGCGCCGGCGCCGATCAGCGCACCGGTGCCGAAGCGCCGGCCGCCGCCCTGCGCCTGCTGGCCGGGCACCTGCGGGTACCCCTGCTGCTGGACGGGCTGCGGGTAGCCCTGCTGCGGGGTGTAGAACGGCGGGACAGTGGTCTGCACCCGCTGGGCGCAGGCGACGCAGGTCTCGATCTGGCGGGGCACGCCCCACTGCGGCGACCACAGCACCGCCGTCGTGCCGGCGCCGTGCGAGGGGTCGAAGAAGCACGTCACGGGGGAACTCCCTGCTACTGGCTGGGTCTGCGGTACGGGGGGCACGGCGGCGGGAACCACCGGCGCGGGCGGCGCGGACGGCACGGCGGGCTTCACCGGAGCCGGGGCAGCGGCAGCCGGGGTCGGAGCCGCCGCGGGCTGCAGGACGTCCACGCCGAAGTCCGTGGCGATGCCCGCGAGCCCGGCGGCGTACCCCTGCCCGACCGCCCGGAACTTCCAGTCGGCGCCGTGCCGGTACAGCTCGCCGAACACCATCGCCGTCTCGCTGCCCGCCTCGGGCGCCACGTCGTAGCGGGCCACCTCGGCGCCGCCGTCCGGGTCGGTGATCCGGATGTACGCGCCGCGGACCTGCCCGAAGCTCTGGCGTCGCTGCGCCGCGTCGTAGATCGCCACCGCGAAGACGATCTTCTCCACGAAGGGGGAGACCTCCGCGAGCCGGACCTCGATCTGTTCGCGGTCGGCTCCGCTGCCGGAGCTGCCCGAGCCGCCCGAGCCGCCGTGGTGGCGGACCGAGCCGTCCGGGCTGCGCAGGTTGTTGAAGAAGACGAAGTTCCGGTCCGCGCCGACCTTCCCGTCCGCCCCGCACAGCAGTGCGCTGGCGTCCAGGTCGTACCCGGCCCCCGCCGTCCAGCCGAGGCCGACCCGGACTACCAGCAGCCCGGGGGCCTGCGTGCCCAGGGAGACGTTGCCGCCCTTCGTCAGGGCCACACTCATGGGACTTCCTCCACGACCGTACGAGTACCGCTGTTCGACCACGACAACGCTGTAGATCTCGCGCTGGTTCCCGGCCGCGTCGTCAGGATCGCGTCAGTGCCGAAGCGGCCGGGCTCAGTACCGCACGGGAAGTTCCCGCAGGCCACGGGCCCGCAGGGTGGGTCGGTGGCGCAGCTGCTCGACCGGCGCGTCCAGGGCGAGGTCGGGGAAGCGGCGCAGCAGGGCGGTCAGCGCGATGGCGGTCTCCATCCGGGCCAGCGGCGCGCCGAGGCAGTAGTGGATGCCGTGGCCGAGGGCGAGGTGGCCGTTCTCGCGGCGGTGCAGGTCGAGCCGGTCGGGGTCGGTGAACTGCTCGGGGTCGCGGTTGGCGGAGCCGAGGGCGAGCAGCACGGTCTCCCCCGCCGGGACGGTGACGCCGCCGATGGTGACGTCCTCGCGCGGGAAGCGGCGGATGGCGAGCGGGGCGGGGCCGTCGAAGCGGGCGAGTTCCTCGACGGCGGCGTCGATCAGTTCCGGTTCGGCGCGCAGGGCGGCGAGCTGCTCGGGGTGGGTGAGCAGGGCGAGGACGGCGTTGGCGATGAGGTGGACGGTGTTCTCGTAGCCGGCGAAGAGGATGAGGAAGGCGAGCGAGGTCAGTTCGTCCTCGCTGAGCCGGTCACCGGCCTCCCCGATCCGGTCGGCGCCGTCGCAGAGCCGGTCGGCGCCGTCGCCCTCGCCGCGCCGGTCACCGCGCTCGTCCTCCTGCTCGTCGCGGACGGCGATCAGGTCGGAGAGCAGGTCGTCGCCGGGTTCGGTGCGCTTGTGCTCGATCAGTCCGGTGAAGAAGCCGAGCATCGCCTTGACGGCGGCGCGGGCGGCCTCGGGGTGCTCGGGGTCGGGGGTGATGAGGGTGTCGGTCCAGGCGCGGAAGTCGTGCCGGTCGTCCTCGGGGACGCCGAGCAGGTCGCAGACGACGGTGATCGGCAGCGGTGCGGCGTACGCGGCGAGCAGGTCGGCGCGGCCCGCCGGGGCCATGGCGTCCAAGAGCTGCTCGGCGACCTTCTCGATCGGGGCGCGCAGGGCGGCGATCCGGCGCGGGGTGAAGGCCTGGGAGACCAGGCGGCGGATCCGGGTGTGGTCCGGCGGGTCCATGTTGAGCAGGTTGGCGTCCAGCGCGGGCGGCAGCGCGAAGCCGCGGTAGTTGCCGGGGGCGGCGTGCGCCCTGTCGAGGGCGAGCCGGGGGTCGGCGAGGGCCCGGCGCACGTCCGGGTAGCGGGTCACCAGCCAGAAGGGCAGGCCGTCCGGGCCGACGACCCGGTGGACGGGGGCGTCGGCGCGCAGCCGGTCGTAGCCGCCGTACGGGTCGGCGATCAGGGAGGTGAGGGTGAGGTCGGGCGCTGTCACCGGCCCAGCCTACGGGCCGCTCGGCGGCACTCTGGCGGGGCATCAGGTCCGGACCTATTGTCAGGTGACATGACATTCCTTCGCCGTACCGCCGGACTGGCCGCCGCCCTCACCGGAACGCTCGCCGCCCTACTGGCCCCGGCCGCCGCCCACGCCGACCCCGGCGGCTGCCGCACCGCCGCGACGGCGTCGCCGGACGCCGAGCAGGCCCGCCTCCAGGACGCCCGCACCGCCGCCTTCACCGAGCGGTCCGGCCTGAACGACCTGCTCCGGGGCTTCCCCGCCGCCCTATGCGCCGCCCGCAACGCCCACCGCGCCGAGCGGGTGGTCGATGCCTGGGGCCGGGCGCTCTGGCAGGCCGGCGTCGACCGCGCCCAGGGCCGGCGGCCGAGCGGTGAACTGCCCGCCCGCGACGACCGCCCGCTGTACTGGACCCGGCTCGCCATGACGGTCCAACTGTCGCGCTGGCAGCCCGGGTTCACCGTCGACCAGGCCGGGCTCCGGGCCCGCTTCGAGGACGCCTCACGCGGCCTGGACGACGGCTTCAGCACCGCGCCCGACCTCCGCCGCATCTTCGTCAGCGGCTTCGACCCGTACGGTCTGGACACCGAGCCGCGTCGCGCCAACCCCTCCGGCTCGGCCGTCCTGCAACTGAACGGGCGGCGGATCACCCTCGCCGACGGCAGCACCGCCGAGGTGCGGGCCGTCGTCCTGCCGGTGCGCTACGGCGACTTCGACGAAGGGATCGTGGAACGCGCCTTCGGCCCGCACCTGGTGCCCGGCCCGCAGTCCGCCGACCTGATCACCAGCATCAGCCAGGGCTACCCCGGCATGTTCACCCTGGAGGCCTGGGCCGGACGCGCCCGCTCCGCCGACCCCGCCACCGACAACCTCGGCGCGCTCTCCGGCGGCACCACGCGGCACCCGGTCGACGCCCCCGGCCTGGCCGACGGACCCCAGTTCATCCACACCACCCTGCCCACCGACGCCATGACGGCCGTCCAGCAGCCCTACCCCGTCCTGCTCAACACCCCCGTCACCGAGATCCCCGCAGGCGCCACCGACCCCGTCGTCCGTGCCGACGGCCCCACCCCCGACTCCCGCGCGGTCGCCGGAGGCGGCGGCGGCTACCTCTCCAACGAAGTCGCCTACCGCTCCAACCGCCTCCGTCTCGACCTCGCCCCCGACCTCCCCGGCGGCCACCTCCACACCCCGGTCCTGACCGGCCTCCCCACCGACCGGAACCGCCTCACCGCGCCGGAGTTCGAACAGAACGAGGCCGCGATCGCCGACCAGGTCCGCGCCATCCTCAGCAGCGCCCGCCTCTGAGCGGCCGCCTCCGAGTCCCAGCCGCGGCGGCAGGGGGCGGGTCGACGCCCGACGGTGCGCCCCCACCACGCTCCCGCACGTCCCTCACACCGGGTCGGCGAAGCACGTCCCCACGGCCCGGGCCCGCGACGCGGCGATCTCCGCGTGGGCGGCCTCGCGGTCCGCCCAGTGCGAACCCTCGACGGACTTGCCGCGCTCCAGGTCCTTGTACACCCGGAAGAAGTGGGTGATCTCCAGCAGGTCGAACTCCGGCAGGTCACCGATGTCCTGCAAGGCCGCGTAGCGCGGGTCCCGGGCCGGGACGCAGAGCACCTTCTGGTCGGGCCCGCGCTCGTCGCGCATCACCCACATGCCCACCGCCCGGCAGGTCAGCACACAGCCCGGGACGGCCGGCTCCCGGCCGAGCACCAGGGCGTCCAGCGGCTCACCGTCGCCGCCGAGGGTGCCCTCGACATAGCCGTAGTCCGCGGGGTAGCGGGTGGCCGTGAACAGGGTGCGGTCGAGGCGGATCCGGCCCGCCACGAAGTCCATCACGTACTTGTTCCGCGACCCCTGCGGGATCTCGATCATCACCTCGAACTCCACCGCGGCCTCCTCCTCGGCTCCTGGGGAAAGTCCCCGGGCTCCCGGAGGAATTGTCGGCCGTTCGGGCACCCTCCGAAACCGCCTCCGCCGTTCGGCGGAACCCACTACCATCCCGGCCATGGGGAGCTGGCGGGTCACGGTCACGGATCACCATCGCAGGAAGGGCGGGCGGCCGCAGGGACGCCCGGAAGGGCCGCTGGCCCGGCGGGACGGACTGGCGGTGCACGGCCGCGACGGCGAACTCAGCTGCGTCGACGCCACCGGCCGGGTCCGCTGGCGGCAGCCCTGCCCGGGGCGACCGAACGCGGCCCACATCTCCTCCGGCCGGGTGCTGGTCACCACCGACTCGTTCGACTACACCGCCTGGGGCCACCTCGGCCCCGCCCTCCTGCTGGACCTCGCCGACGGCACCCCCGTCGCCGAACTGCGCGGCGAGCGCGCGGCGGCCCTCGGCGGCGGCCGCTTCGTCCTCGGCCTGGAGGGCTACGACGCCTTCGACACCCGGGCGTACGACCGCGACGGCGCCCTGGTCGACTCCTGGCGCAGCTACGGCCACTACGTCGTCGGCAGCGGCCTGCGCGTCGTCGAGACGGACCGCCGCCGCCCGACCGGGAGCCGGGTGGTGCGGCTGCTGCCCGGCGGACTGATCGAGCGCGGCCCGCTGCTCGCCGACCCGCAGGCCCCCGAGCCGCTGGTGCTGCCCGACGGCACCCTCCTGGTGCTCGACGCGGGGACGCTGCGCGCCGTCGGCCGCGACCTGGACGACACCGTCCTCGCCGAGCTGCACCCGCTGGCCCCCGACCGGCAGCACCGCTTCACCGGCTCGCTGCGCCGCACCGCCGACCGCCTCGACGTCACCCTGGTCGAACGCCACCCGACCCGCATGGGCTCGTACACCACCCACACCTGGCACCTCGCACTGCACCCGCCCCACCGGGCCTGAGCCGACCGCCCCGACCCCGGGTCACGTGTCAGCGCACGACCGGCAGGTCCAGCACCGATGCCCGGTCGCCGCCCCAGCCGATCCGGTAGGAGGCCTGTCCGTCGGCCGGGAGCAGCTGGAAGGAGTCGGGGTTGGCGGCGGCCACGGTGAGCCGGATCCGCTCGCCGGCCCGGAAGAGTACGGAGACCGGCTGCAGGTCGATGGTGACGCGCTGGGCGTGCCCCTGCGGGAAGTCCTCGGCGTCCGCCGCCGCATAGGTGCGCGGGGTGCGCAGCCGGCGCCAGTCGGGGTTGTCGTCCCGGTCGGCCACTGCCCTTTCGGTCAGCGCCAGTTGGCCTTCCGTCAGGTAGGTCACCCGGCCGTCCGGTCCGACGTCCTCCAGGTACACGTGCAGGGCGCCCCGGGCCGAGCCGGCCAGGCCGGTCACGTCGAGGGTGACCTTCCCGTTCCCGGTGACCCGGGTGTCGGCGGTTAGCGGCGCCGTGGTGTAGCTGAGCAGCTTGGCGTCGACGGCGGCGCGGTCGGGGTAACTGACCTCGGCGCCGCTGAGGTTGGTGTTCCAGCGGTCCAGCGGGCCGGTGCCGGCGGTCGGGTCGAGGCGCAGCGGGTCGGTGCCGGTGCGGCGGTCCTCCGGGCGGCGGCCGAGCGTGTTGCCGGCCGCGAGGTAGAACGACTGGGTGCGGGTGCCGGGCACCGGCCAGCGGGTGGTGGTGCGCCAGACGTCCTCGTTGAAGGTGTAGTAGTGCACCTGTCGTCGGCCGTCGGGGCGGGCGTCGGCCCGCACGTAGCGTTCGAAGAAGTCGTAGGTGCGCTGGTCGAGTTGGTCGCGCTCCTGCCTGGTGAGCGGACGGGCGGGCTGGAACGGGTCGGCGAGCCAGCCGGCGCCGTGGTTCCAGGGGCCGATCCAGTCGTCCTGGGTGTTGGAGAGGCCGGCGAACTGGGAGAGCACGCCGTTGGCGGTGCCCGCGTCGAGCCAGCCGGCCCTGGTGAGGATGGGGATTTGCCCGTCCGGACGGCGTCGGTCTTGTCGCCGACGCTGCCGACCGTCCAGCTCTTCGGGCCGTCCTGGTAGTCGCGGTGGACGCCGGACGTCGCCATGTCGACCAGGTTGGCGTTGCCGGCGTGCTCGGCACGGGCGGCGGCGAGCAGGGCCGGTCCGTCGGGGCCGTCGACGGGGCGGGGTTGGAGGCCGGTGAGGCCGGTGCGCGCGCAGAGTTGCCGGGTCTGTTCGTCGGTCTCGCAGGTGGTGCCGCCGGCTTGGTCGAGGATGCGCAGCAGGAGGGCGTACGGGGCGAGCCGGGGTTCGATGAGCGCGCCGCCGGGGCGCACCAGGTCCTCGTACGGGTCGAAGTCGTAGGAGATCGGCGCGGCGGCGGTGATGTGGTGGTTGCCGAGGGCGGTGGCGAGCATCGCGGTGTCGCCGCTGTAGGAGATGCCGGTGGTGCCGACCCGGCCGTTGGACCAGGGCTGGGCGGCGATCCAGTCGCTGAGGGTGCCGCTGTCGGCGATGGCGTCGGCGCCGAGTTCGGAGGTGAGGGTGCCGAAGGAGGCGCCGGTGCCGCGCAGGTCGGCGATGACGTAGGCGTAGCCGTGGTCGGTCCACTGCTCGGCCTCACCGCCGGCGCCGCCGGGCCGGCCGGCCTGGACCTTGGCCCGCCAGTAGCGCTGGGTGACCAGGACGGTGGGGAGGTCGGCGCCGGCCCGGGTGCCCTCGGGCAGGTAGATGTCGACGGCGAGGCGGACTCCGTCGGGCATGGTCACGTAGCGCGACTGCAGATGCGGCAGGACGGGCCCGGTGACGGGCCCTGCCGCGGGCTCAACGGCGGGCCCGGCAAGGGGCGCGGCGGCTGCCGGGACGACCCCGACCCCGACCCCGAGCACGGCAGCGGTCGCAGCCGCGACCAGCGTCGCGAGCGGGCGGCGCAGCGTGGCGCGCCTCATCGGGCGGTCGCCTCCCCGTTCCCGGGGCCTTCTGTCCGGCCGGCCCTCGCCGTCCGCGGTGCGGAAGTGTTGCCGTGCTGTCTGATCGCTCATCCGACGACCTGGCCTCTCTCGTGCGAACGAGTAGCGTGGTCTCGCCCCCGTCGCCGATGGGACCACGGCCGCGCGGCCGCCCGCCAGGGTGAACTACCCGGAGACGACCCCGAGATGGCCCTGGTCGTTCCCGTAGTCGCGCACCGCCTCGGCGACGATCGCCTCCAGTCGGGCGTGGTGGGCGCCGCGCCAGTAGGCCTGGCCGCATTCGGTGCACTGGGCGAAGGCGTCGTAGGAGCGTTCGGTGCCGTCCCGCAGCTGCTCGCGCACCGAGGTCTTGGTGGCGGTGCGCAGTGTGCCGTTGCAGGTGGTGCAGCGGCTCCAGGGGGCGAGCGGCGGCGCGAAGCGGGAGAGCACGTCGCGCAGTTGCTCGGCGGGGCGGTGGCTGTAGACGTAGGCGCCGGCCCACAGTTCGCGGCGGCGCAGCAGGCCGCGGTCGCGGGAGAGCAGGACGCGCTGTTCGGCGGCGGAGCGGGCGGCCAGCGCGGCGTCGCCGATGTCGGGGTTCTCGTACGCGGCGTCCACGCCGAGCAGGCGCAGCCGACGGGTGAGGGTGCCGAGGTGGACGTCGAGCAGGAAGCGGGGCGGGGTGGGCGAGGGCTGCGGCCTGGTCACGGCCCGGACGGTGATGTGCTCGCCGTCGGCCGGGACGTGCGCGTCGGGGACGGTCCGGCCGTCCACCAGCAGGGCGCCGACCTCGGTGAGCGGGACGCCCAGGGACTCGACGACGTGGCCGAGGGTGGAGGTGCCGTCGGTGCGCAGCTCGGTCCGGCCGGCCCGCCGGGGCGCGGAGACGAAGAGGTGCAGCTCGGGGGCGAAGTCGAGCCAGATCTGGGGTCTGTCCACGCGGCCAGCATGCCAGTGGGTGGCGGGCGGGGGCCACCGGTTTCCGGGCGGCCCCGCGCCGCTACGCTCCGTTATGCCCTGTCCGTCGCGCTGCTACGACCCGTCCGCCGTGGTGCCCGCCACGACCCGCGACGCCGGTGACGCGGATGACGCCATCTGGCCTCGGTCGCGCTCCGCCCAGCGGGCGACCGGCCCCATCGCGTACCCCGCGACGAGGAACACCCCGCCCAGGACCAGCCAGCCCGCCAGGCCTCCGTCCAGCAGGAGGGTGGTGAGCAGCAGCGGCCCGAGGGTGCGGGCGACGGCGACGCCGGTGCCGAAGAAGCCCTGGTACTGGCCGATCCGGTCGGGCGGGGCGAGGTCGAAGCCGATCTGCCAGGAGCCCGCCGACTGCCGCATCTCGCCGGCCACCTGCAGTACGGACGCGGCGACCAGCAGGGCGCCGACCGCCCACACCGGCACGTCCAGCGCGGACAGTCCGAAGACGACGCAGCAGCCGAGCAGCAGCACCCCGGCGGAGCGGACCGCCCGCGCGGCCGTGTCCAGCCCGGTGACGTCGCGCGCCGCCCGGACCTGGAAGACCAGCACCGCCAGGGTGTTGAGCACGAACAGCGCCGAGCCGAGCCAGCCGATCGCGGGGGCGCGCTGGGCGATCCAGAGCGGGATGATCAGGCTGAGCAGCGGCATCCGCAGCAGCAGGATGGCGTTGAGCAAGGTGACGGCGGCGTACCGCCGGTCGCGCAGCACGGCCAGCCGCGGTCCGGTGCCGGACTCCTCGGCGGCGGGCGGGACTTCGGGCAGTCGCCGCAGGAGCAGGGCGCCGATCAGGAGGCCGACCGTGGTGAGGACGAAGGCGCTCAGGTACGCGGCGCGGGTGCCGACGCTCAGCGCGATGCCGCCGACGGCCGCGCCGACGGCCAGTCCCCCGTTGAGGGTTGACTGCAGGTGGGCGAGCAGGCCGGTCCGTTCGCCGGGTGGCACCAGGCCGGCGACCAGCGCCTGCCGGGCCGCGGTCAGCCCGGACTGCGTGGTGGCGTAGAGGCAGACCGCGAGGAGGAACAGCGGGTAGGAGCGGATCACCAGGAAGGCGGCGACCACGGCCGCGGCCGCGAGTCCGAGCGCCACCGCCGTGCGGCGCGGGCCGCGCCGGTCGGCGAGGTGGCCGAGTGGGACGCCCGCGACGGAGCCTAGCGCCCAGCCGACCGCGAGGCCGAGTCCGAGGGCGGTCGGTGACATGCCGACGACGCGGGTGAAGTAGAGCGCGGAGCAGGTGTAGTACGCGCCGTCGCCCACCGCGCTCGCCAACTGGGCTGCGGCCAGGGTCCGCTGGGGGCCGGCGGGCGGAAGGAGGCTGCCCCACCGGGCGGCTCTGTCGGTCGGCACGTCTCTCCTTCACTGGTCACGGACCGTCACCGTTCGCCCGTCCGTGGGTGGCCGCCCACGGACGGGCGACAGCACCGGGACGGCGAGCGGCGCGCGAGCCGGGAGTTCACAACCGTCAGCGACGGTTCGCCACCCACCCTAGGCAGAAACTGGCCCATCCGACAGGTCCAGTGATCAAGGGATTCCCTGGGCCACTTCCGTCCGTCTCCGCACCGCCGACCGAGCGCTGAACCCTCGTACGACAGCGGCTCGTTGGGCTCTCCGGGCGATTTGGGAGCGTCTCACGCGGGCCTCGCCCCCGCCGCCGAAGCGCCGTCCGTACCCGCTCCGAATCCGCTCCCGCCGAACGCTGCAAAAGCCCCATCAGCCAGTCCAGGGTCCAACTTTGACCGTGTTGACCCGTCAGTAGCGCCCTTTTATGCTCAACGGCGTTCGCGATCCGGCACCGGGGCCGGGGCCCCGTGCCCGCCCGATCCGGTGCCGTCTCCGGCTCGAAGGGCCCCTCCCATCAGCACCTCCATCGCCCCCTCGGACTCCACCGGCCACCCGGGCGACGCCGGACACCCCCGCACCCTCCGCCGCCGGGGCCGGGCCACCGAGGCCACCGGAGCACGGACTGCCGGAGCCGCACCCGCCGAGGCCGAGCCCGCCGGTCGCCGCCGCTTCCTCACCTACCTGCTGGCCGCGCCCACCCTCACCGTCGCCGCCCGCCTCGGCCTCGACGCCGCCGCCCCCGCCACCGCGCAGGCCGCCACCCCGGGCAGCGGACAGGCCGTCCACGCCGCCGAGGCCGCCCGGGACGCCGCCGCGCCCCCGCAGTTGCTCGGCCTGCCCGGCATCCCGGACATCGTCGACCTCGGCGACGCGATGATCCTCGCCGGACTGCCGACCTCGCACCTGCTGGTCCTCGAAGTCACCCCCGCCGGACGCGCCGCGCTGTACCTGCCCCGGCTGGAGGTCGGCCAGGGCCTGACCACCGCGATCGCGATGCTGGTCGCCGAGGAGCTCGACGCCCGGCTCACCGACGTGGACGTGCCGCTCTCCGACGGCCGCCCCGAACTGCTCTTCAACCAGCTGACCGGCGGCTCCAACTCCATCCGCTCGCTGTACGACCCGGTGCGCGGCGCGGCCGCCGCCGCCCGCGCCCGGCTGGTGACCGCCGCCGCCAGGCGCTGGAACGTTCCCGCGACCACGCTGCGCACCGCCGACTCCGCCGTCCTCGCCCCCGACGGCCGCCGGCTCGGCTACGGCGAACTCGCCGCCGACGCCGCCGCGATCGCCGCGCCCGCCGTCCCCGCCCTCCCCAAGGCCGCCGACCAGCTGCGGCTGGTCGGCAGGCCGACCGGCCGGATCGACGCCCGCGACATCGTCACCGGCCGCGCCAAGTACACCGGGGACCTGCAGGTCCCGGGCGCCGTACCGACGGTGGTCGCCCGCCCCACCACCGTCAACGGCACCCTCAGGTCCCTGGACGCCTCCGCCGCCCGCGCCATGCCGGGGGTGCTGGGCGTGGTGCAGATCCCGAGCGGCGTCGCCGTCCTCGCCGAGACCTTCGACCAGGCACTCAAGGCCCGCGACGCGCTGCGCACCACCTGGAACCCGGGCCCGGTCGCGGGGCTGTCCACCGACGACATCAGGGAGCGGCTGCGCGCCGCCCACCTGCCCTTCCTCCCCCCGCCGCTGCTCGCCCAGCACCTGGACGCGGAGTTCGACTTCGCCTTCGTCAACCACGCCCCGATGGAGGTGCTCACCGCCGTCGCCGACGTCCGGCCGAACCGGGCCGAGCTGTGGTTCGCCGCGCAGAGCCCGATCGTCGCCCAGCACACCATCGCCGCCGAACTCGGCCTGCCGCAGGACGCCGTCACCGTCCACGTGGTGCGCGGCGGCGGCTCGTTCGGCCGGCGGCTGTTCTTCGACGCCGCCCTGGAGGCCGCCCGGATCTCCAAGGCCGCCGGCCGCCCGGTCAAGCTGATGTGGACCCGCAACGACGACATGCGGCACGGCCGGATGCGCCCGGCCAGCCACCACCGGATCCGGGCCGTCTACGGACTCGACCACGTGCTCAGCTGGGAGCACCGCGCCGCCAGTGTGCAGACCGACTTCGGCCACGGCCTCGGCGACGCCCTCACCGCCGCCGGCTACAACCTCCCGCTGGCCGGGCTCACCACCTCCGAGCTGTTCTTCCTGCTCACCGAGAAGAACCCGTACAACGTCGGCATCCCCACCCAGCTGCTCGCCGAGGTCCCACTGGACCTGCACACCGGCAGCTGGCGCTCGGTCTACTCGGGCACCGTCCGGGTCTCCGACGAGATCGTGATGGACGAACTGGCTCGTCGGATGGGCCAGGACGAGGTCGCCTTCCGCCGCGCCCGGCTGCGCAGCCACGCCGGACAGGCCGTCCTGGACACCGTCGCCGCGAAGGGGAACTGGGGCCGCCCGATGCCCCCCGGCCAGGCCCAGGGCATCGGCTACCACGACGACAACGGCGGCATCGCCGCGTACCTGGTCGAACTGGACGCCACCGACCGCGCCAACCCCCGGGTCACCAAGGCGGTGGTCGCCGCCGACGTCGGCCGGGTCATCAACCCCACCGGTCTGGAGGCCCAGTTGACCGGCGCGCTGGTCGACGGCATCTCGGTGATCCTCCAGGCCGGCAACCACCTCGACAACGGCGCGTTCCGGGAAGGAAGTTACGGCGACTTCCACTACGCCCGGCAGCGGCACACCCCGCCGGTGGTCGAGATCCACCTGATGCCGCCGAGCGGACCGCCGGGCGGCGCCGGCGAGTTGGGCGTCCCGGCGGCCTGCGCCGCGGTCGCCAACGCCTACGCCCGCGCGACCGGCACCAGCCCGCGCACCTTCCCCATCAACTTCTGAACCAGCCGACGACCTTCAAGAGCCGAGGATCCCGACTCCCCATGCCCACCCACACCTTCGTCCTCAACGGGCAGCCCGTCACCGTCGAGGCCCCGGACGACATGCCGCTGCTCTGGGTGCTGCGCGACAAACTCGGTGTCACCGGCCCCAAGTACGGCTGCGGGGTGGGCGTCTGCCGCGCCTGCACCAGCCACCTCGACGGCCAGGAGTTCCAGCCCTGCACCCGGTCCGTCAAGGACTGCGCGGGCCACACCGTCACCACCATCGAGGGCCTCGCCGACGGCGAGACCCTGCACCCCGTCCAGGAGGCCTGGCTCTCCTGCGACGTCGCCCAGTGCGGCTTCTGCCAGCCCGGGCAGATCATGGCGGCCGTCGCGCTGCTGCGCCGCACGCCCAACCCGACGGACGCGGACATCGACCAGATCCAGAACGTCTGCCGCTGCGGCACCTACCCGCGCATCCGCGAGGCGATCAAGCAGGCGGCCGCCCACCAGCCGCACTGACCCGCGCGTGCCCCGGGCCCGGCGGGCGGGGCACCCGGCGACCAGCACCGGCCGACAACCTTCACCGCCGCCGCCGAACACGCTTCCCCCGCCGCCGCCCGCGACTATGATCCGTACGCAACAAAGGCCGTCGCGGGTGGTTCTGACACTGTCTGACAACAGGGGGCGTCATGGCGGATCAGGAAGCGCAATCCGGAGGAACCGCACAGCCTCGGTGCGAGGAGGACTTCGCAGCCGAACTGCGCACGCTCCGCCTGGACGCCGGCCAGCCCTCGTTCCGCACGATGGCGAGGGCCGTCGGCTGCATCTCGCACACCACGCTCTTCGAGGCGGTCACCGGCTCGCGCCTTCCGTCCTGGCCCACGACCAGGGCCTTCGTCCGGGCCTGCGGCGGAGACGAGGAGGAGTGGCACCACCGCTGGAGAACCGCCGCCGACGGCGGGAAGCCGCCCGCCGCTCCGGCCCCGTCTCCCCCTCCCACTCCCTCGGCCCCCGCTCCTCCGGCCCTCGCCCTTCCGGCTCCGGCCGGCCCGGTTCCGGCCGGCCCGGTTCCGTTGCCGCGGCCCGCCACGTTCCCGGCCGCTCCCCGCCGGGGACTTCCCCGGCTCTGGACCCACGCGTTCAGCCTGCTCCTCGGCCTGGTGCTCGGCGTGTCGGGCACGCTCGGCCTGGTCGCCACCCGGGCGCCCGACGCCTCGCTCGACGCCGACAACTGCCCTTCCGCGCACGGTGATTCACCCAGCCCCGAGCCACAGCCGGAGGCCCGCGGATCCTCGGCCGACCTTTCGGCACTGTCCTGGGTGGCCCACACCGCCGTCGAACAACAGGACATCCCCAGCACCGAGTTGGCCCTCCCGGTGCGGGCCGCGGCGGCCCCGGGGGACGCCCTGGTCGTGTCGATGATGCTGACCACCACCTGTCCCGGCCCGGTCACGGTCACCGACAGCCACGACGACCGGTTCCAGCTCGTCGGGGACGTGACCGACTCGCTGCGCCGCCGGGTCCTCGTCCTCGCCGCCTTCGCCGCCTCGGCGCTGACCACCGCCGACTCCATCCGCGCCACCTACCCGCGCGCGAGCACCTCCCACGTCTCCGTGGACGAGTTCCGTGGCGCCACCACCGTCAGCACCACCGCCCGCTCCCTCGCCACTGCCACCGCCACCACTGCCACTGCCTTCGACCACTGCAACGCCGCAGGCAGGGCCGCCTCCCCGTGGGGAACCGCGTCGGCCGTACTGCGGCGGGACGGCCTCGGCCGACGGCCGGGCCGACTCCGTTCGACCGTCCCCGCCGCCCCGGTCACCCGGTGACCGGCGCCGCCGGGTCGCGGCCGAAGAACGCGGCGAGCCGGTCGTACGGCGGCGCGTCCTCGGGCACGGCGACGGCCGGGCCGAAGGCGTGGTGGTCCTCCTCGGCGCCGCGGTACTCGGGCTTGAGCGCGCCCTCGGCCCAGGCCAGCGCGGCGAGCGCGACCTCGTGGTCCAGGCCCTCGGTGGACTGCCCGGTGGCTCGGGCCAAGTCCCAGTCGTGGACGGCGAATTCGGCGATCTGCTGGTCCACCGGGAAGCGCGCCGGCACGGTGCCGCCCCCGGGCATCTCCAGTGTCCCGCCGAGGTCGCCGGCCGCGCGCCAGGCGTCGGCCAGCTCCTCGGCCCCGGCTTCGAAGGCGTGCAGCCAGTCCTCCTCGACGCGTTCGAAGGGCTGCGACCAGTCCGGCTGCCCGCCCTTCGCCCGTACGGTGAACTGCCGCAGGTCGTGGAGCAGATGGCTGACCAGGTCGCCGACGTCCCAGGAACGGCAGGGGGTCGGATGGCCGGCCAGTTCGACGCCGGTGCCGTCGATCAGCCCGGCGGTCTGCGCGAGGGCCCGGGCGAGCAGTCCGATCGGGTCTTCCGCTGCGGTCATGGCACACCTCTCGGTCGGGGCACGGGTCGTGCCGGGCGATCGTAAGCGCGAGCGCCGACGACCGCCCGGCACGACACCTCCCCCGTGGGTGGACGGGTCGAGGGCCGTCCACCGCGCGGGTCAGGCCGCGAAGCCGCCGTCCACCGCCAGCTCCGCGCCCGTCACGTACCGGCCGTCCTCGCCGACCAGGTAGGCGACGGCGGCCGCGACCTCCGCGGCGGTCCCGAAGCGGCCGAGCGCGGTGAGCCCGGCCTGGAACTCCGCCGCCGGTCCGTCGGCGGGGTTCATGTCGGTGTCGATCGGGCCCGGGTGCACCAGGTTGGCGGTGATCCCGCGCGGGCCGAGCTCCCGGGCCAGCGCCTTGGTGAGCCCGATCAGCGCGGCCTTGCTGGTCGCGTACAGCGTGGCGCCGGGGAAGGCGACCCGCTTGGCGATGCAGCTGCCGATGGTGACGACTCGTCCGCCCTCGGCCAGGTGTGCGGAGGCCGCCTGGGCGAACAGGAAGGGCGCCCGGACGTTCACCTCCAGCACCCGGTCGACGTCGGCCGGAGCCAGCTCGCCGATCGGGCCGAGGGCGCCGACACCGGCGTTGTTCACCAGGACGTCCAGTCGCCCGAACCGCTCGGCGACCGCCGCCACCGCGGCCTGTATCGCCCGCGGGTCTGCACTGTCCGCGCGGACGGCCCAGCCGGTCCGCCCCATCGCGGTGATCTTCGCGGCGACCTCCTCGGCCCGCTCCGCGCCGCCCTGGTAGGTCAGCACCACATCGGCGCCGTCCTCGGCCAGCCGCAGCGCGACCGCCGCCCCGATCCCCCTGCTACCGCCGGTCACCAGGGCCACCTTGCCGTCGAGCACCGCGGTTCCGTTCATCGTCATATCTCCAGAACTCCTCGTTCCGATCTCGGACATGACTCGATCCTGGTCCGAGGCGCGGCAAACCTCCGGCGGGATTCAGACGTCGCGTTGAACCTTCAACAATGCTTCGAAGCGCCCCCGCACCCCGGCGTGCGCGCCGCCTACCGGTCGTGCGACCCGACGGCCGGCCGCCCCGTGCGGTTCGACCCGCCGCCCGCCGTCCCGGACCAGCGGGCGCCGCCCCGGGAACGCACCGCGCCGAGCGGCCGCCCCCGCACAGGGGGCAGCCGCTCGGCCGGGTCGCGAGGCTCCGCCGGAGGCTGGGTCGGGCACTCCGTCGCAGGCCCGCTCGGAAGCTCCGTCAGATGGTTGCGGGCCGTCAGACGGCTTGCGGGTGTCGGACGATTGCGGGCCGTCAGACGGTCAGGGTCTGGCCCGGGAAGATCAGGTCCGGGTTGCCACCGATGACGCGCACGTTCTGCTGGTAGAGGTGGTCGGTGTCGACGCTGAACTTGGCCGCGATGTCACTCAGGGTGTCACCGCTCTTGACGGTGTAGCTGCCGCCGGCGCTGTTCGTCGGCGCGGCCGGCGCGGACTGCACCGGCTTGGCGGACGGACGTCCCGGTGCCGGGTCGGCGGCCTGGGGCGCCTGCTGCTTGGCCATCGGAGCCATCGGGGCCGCCGGGGCCGGCTTGGCCACGGGCTTCGCCGCCTTGGTCGCCGGCTTGGCGGCGGGCGTGGCGGCCGGCGCGGCGGCCGGCGCGGCGTTCGAGGAGGTGTCGACGGCGGCGGGGGCGCCACCCTTGCTCAGACCCGCCCTCTTCGAGCAGACCGGCCAGGCGCCCGGTCCCTGCGAGGCGAGCACCTTCTCGGCGACCGCGATCTGCTGCGCCCTGGTCGCCTGGTTGGCCTGGGGGGCGTACGCGGTGCCGCCGTACGCCTTCCAGGTGCCGGGGGAGAACTGCAGGCCGCCGTGGAACCCGTTGCCGGTGTTGATGCTCCAGTTGCCGCCGCTCTCGCACTGGGCGACGGAGTCCCAGGCGGAGGCCGGTGCGGCGGAGGCCGACGTGGCCGTGACGAGGCCGACCACCGGCAGGGCCGCGGCGGCGGCGCCCGCGACGACCGCCATCCGCACGCGGTTGCGCTTGGTGGTGGTGGTCTCGGTGGCAGCGGCGGTCTCGTGACGGGGATTCATACAGATCCTCTCGACAAGCCCCGGGCGGGCAGGCGGAACCAGGCCCGGGACATGGGCCGGTGGTGTCCGCTCACCTCACTCGACGGGCGGCCGGGCACGTGTCGGACGTGCCGTGCCGCCCCGGTCACCCTCCGCTCGCCGGGGCCGGTTCGAGCCGGCCTGGTCGGCGGCACCGCCCTCGCGCCGTGGGTCAGTCGGCGGGCAGTGCGTCGGGGTGAACCCGGGTGGCGCTCGTTGCGCCGCCAATGAAGCTAGGGGGCATCCCCCGGGCTCAGCAAGCAATTCTTCGACGTCGCAGGTCAGTTGACTGTTACCGGCGGTATCGATCAAGAAACGGCGCCCGGTTCGACCGGGTTTGACCGGGTTTTCGAGATCAAATGATCAGATCCCGTGCCCTCGCTCACATCTGTCCATTCGCGAGATCCGGCACACCATCCACTCATGGCGACCGCGAACTGACGCACCGTCACCAGTACACCCGGAGTTCCCGGCTCCACGGAGCCGCCGAGTGGCATCCACCACACCGACCACGTTCCGTGAGCGCGCGAATGCGCTCAGCTCCGCCCGTCGAGCTCCGCGTCCCGCGCCAGCAGCGCGGCCTGGACCCGGTTCTCGCAGCCCAGCTTGGCCAGGATCCGGCTCACGTAGGTCTTCACCGTCGCCTCGCTCATGTGGATCCGGGCCCCCGCGTCGGCGTTGGACAGGCCCTCGCCGAGCAGCGCCAGCACCTCCAGCTCGCGCGCGGTGAGCACCTCCAGCCGGCGCCGGGCCGCGGCGCTGCGGGCGGCCAGCGAGCCGCTGTGCCCGGCCGCCAGCGAGTCGACGATGTGTCGGGTGGCGGCCGGGGAGAGGAAGGCGTTCCCGCCGGCGGCCGCCCGGACGGCCTGGATCAGCTCGTTCGGCGCGGTGTCCTTGAGCAGGAAGCCGGCGCCGCCCTCGGTCACGGCGCGCAGGACGTTCTCGCGCTCCCCGAAGGTGGTGAGGATCAGCGCCCGCGCGCCGGGGGCGACCCTCGCCAGCTCCCCGAGCGCCGTCAGTCCGTCCATCACCGGCATCTGGATGTCCAGCAGCACCACGTCCACCCGGTGCGCCCGGGCCAGCTCCAGCGCCTCCCGGCCGTCGGCGGCCTCGGCGACCACCTCGATGTCGTCGGCGGAGCCGAGGATCATCCTGATGCCGGCCCGGATCAGCGGCTCGTCGTCGGCGACGAGGACTCGGATCACGCTGGTCATTCCCCTCGAACGGTCTTTCGGGTGCGGGACCATCCTCACATCTCCGCCGCCCGGCCCGGACCGCCGGTCCCCCCGGCCTTGGCCCCCGGCGACCCGACCCCCGCCCCCGATCCCCCCAGCCCCGACCCCGACCCGGGCACACGCGCGATCAGTCCTTGGCGACGTACTCCTGCTTGTCCACCAGCACCCCGTCCCGGAAGCAGAACCGCGCCACGTGCTGCTCGTTCCAGGTCTCACCGGGCGGGCCGCCCAGGAGGTACCAGCGGCACCGCGCGCCCTCCGGCAGGGTCGGCCCGGTGCGCTTGTAGTCGTCGGTGAAGAAGCCGTTGCCGGACGGCAGTTCGCGCAGCACCGCGGCCTCGGCCGTGCCGACCTCGATCCGGTCGTACCGCGTCTTCTTCACCGTCGCGTCGCGGCTGCCGTCGACGAAGGCCACGACCCCCCAGACCAGCAGCCCCAGCACGGTCAGCCCGACCGCCACCACGCCGACCGCGCAGCCCATCGCCGGACTGCGCCGCTTGCCGTCCGCCTCGTCGGCCGGCAGGCCCTCGAACACCCAGTCGTCCGCCCCGGCCGCGGCGGCGGCGCCCTCCGTGTCGCCCTCCGTCCCCTCGTACGGCAGTACGGCGGCCAGCCGGAAGCCGTGCTCCGGCGTCGGCCCGGCGTGCACCATGCCGCCGACCAGCCTCGCGCGCTCCCGCAACCCGGTGAGCCCCTGACCGCCGCTCACGGCCTGGCCCGCTCCGGCGCGCACGCCCACCAGCTCCGGCGCGCGCGTGTTGGTGACCTCCACCACCAGCGCGTCCGGCTCGTACCGGAGCGCGACGCCGATCGGCGCGCCGGGGGCGTGCTTGTGCGCATTGGTGAGCGCCTCCTGCACGATCCGGTACGCCGCGTGGTCGACCGCGGCCGGCAGCGGGCGCCGCTCGCCCTCCCGGCTGAGCGTCACCTCCGCCCCGGCCGCCCGGGAGGACTGCAGCAGCCCGTCGATCCCGTCCACCCCGCCCCGGGCGGGCGCCGCGGCCGCCGCCCCCACCACGGGCGGTGCCCCCGCCGTGGGCCGCGCCGCCGTCGACTCGTCGTGCAGCACCCCGACCACCTCGCGCAGCTCGCGCATCGCCGCGACCGCCGCCTGCCGCAGCACCCCGACCGCCTCCCGCTGCCGGTCGGTGAGCGCACGGTCCACCTCCAGCGCGCCCGAGTGCACCGAGATCAGCGCCAGCTGGTGGCCCAGGCTGTCGTGCATGTCCTGGGCTATCCGGTGCCGCTCGCGCAGCCGTGCCTGGTGCACCACCATGACCCGCTCGCGCAGCAGCTGGTCGTTGCGCTCGCGCAGCGCGTCCAGCAGGGCGCGCCGCTGCGCGCGGTAGCGGCCGTACAGGGCGGGCAGCACGGCGAGCACCAGGAAGGTGCCCAGCGACAGCCCGAGGACCAGCTTGGGCGAGACCGAGGAGGCGTCCTTCAGTACGCCCGTCACGACGAACAGCGCCCAGCCCAGGACGAAGGTGCCGACCAGCGTCCAGGCCCGGCGGATCCGCGCCCCGGCCGTCCAGCCCGCGCAGACCAGCAGCAGCACCGGACCCCCCGACCAGCCGGAGGCCGCCGCGGCGGCGAGCAGCACGGTGGCCGGCAGCCCCCGCCGCAGCACCCACAGCGCCGCGACGCCGAGGCCGAAGGGCACCGCCAGGCCGGTGCCGGCAAGGGTCTCCAGCAGGGCGGCCAGACCGCCCATCAGCAGGGCGAGCGCGGCCTCGCCCACCACCCGCCGGGGCCGCCAGGGCCCCGGCAGCGCCGTCCGTACCGCCTTCTTCCAGGCCCGTGCGATCGCATCCACCCGCCGAGGCTAACCGGCCGGCCGACGCCCCCGCCGTCCTCCTTCGTCGCCGCCGGCACCGACGAAAGTCGCCTGGTCACGTCCATCGGTGGGATCCGCCCGGGCGCCCGCTCAGCCGAAGGCCGTCAGCAGCAGCGCCACGTCGTCCACCCGGCGGGTCGAGCCGACCTCGCGCAGCAGCCGCTCGGCCGCCTCCTCCAGCCCCTCCCCCGCCGGGGCCCGGGCCAGCGCGGCGCGCAGCCGGTCCACGCCCTGGTCGATCGCCACCGCCGGGTCCTCGACCAGCCCGTCCGTGTACAGCGCGAGCACCGCGCCCGGCCGCAGCCGCAGTTCGCTGACCGGGTACTCGGCCCGCTCGTCCACGCCGAGCAGCGGTCCACCCGCCACGTACAGCGCCTCGGCCCGCCCGCCCGGGTGGCGCAGCACCGGCGGCAGGTGCCCGGCGCGGGCGATCCGGGCGGCGCCGTCGGCCGGGGTGAGCCGGACCAGGCAGCAGCTGGCGAGCAGCCCGGGGTCGAGGTCGAGCAGCAGCCGGTTGGTGCGCGCGAGCACCTGGTCGGGCGGGTCGCCGCCGGTCGCGAAGGCGCGGACGGCGCTGCGCAGCTGGCCCATCGCGGCGGCGGCGGCGACGCTGTGGCCCTCGACGTCGCCGATCACCAGGGTGACGTCACGGCCGGTGACGATCACGTCGTACCAGTCGCCGCCGATCTCCATCCCCTGGGTTCCGGGCAGGTAGCGGGCGGTGATCCGGATGCCGGGCACCTCGGGCAGCCGGTGCGGCAGCAGCGCCTGCTGCAGGCCGCGGGCCAGGGCGAACTCCGCGTCGTACAGCCGGGCGCGCTCCAGGGCCTGGGCGATGAAGCCGCCCAGGGCGGTGAGCAGGCCGCGTTCCTCGACGGTGAACGGGTGCGGGCGGTCGAAGCCGAGGATGCAGCTGCCGACCGGGCGGCCGGAGGCGATCAGCGGCAGGAAGGCCCAGGCGCCCATCTCGTCGAGGGCCAGGCCCGGGTAGGCGGCGGAGAGGTCCCGCACCGACTCGAAGAAGATCGGGGTGCCGGTGCTGAGCGTTTCCGCGCCGGGGACGCGGGCGTCGATCGGGGTGCCCTCGAAGGTGTCCAGGAAGCCGTCCGGGTAGCCGCTCTGCGAGACCAGGTGCAGGTGCTTGTCGCGCACCGTGTAGATGGCGAGTTCCTGGCCGCCGAAGGCCGGCAGGATCTCCTCGGCCACCGCCCGGCACACGTCGCGCACGGTGACCGCCTCGGTGAGCGCGCTGGCGAGCTGGAGCAGGTGGTGGGTGCCGCCGACGTCGGTGCGGGCGGCCGGCGGCGGCCCGGTCGGCGGCTCGGCGGCGCCGGGCAGGGGTTCGGCGGCGACGACCCGGCCGGTGACGCCGTGCGCGTCGGGGTAGAGCGAGAAGGCGAGCCAGCCGTCCGGTGGGCGGGCCGCCAGGAAGGTGGTGGGCCGCTGGGAGAGCAGCGCCGCGCGGTAGCGGTGCTCGTAGAAGGGATCGGCGAGCCAGGGCAGGACGTCCCAGGGGTGGTGGCCGATCAGGTCCTCGCGGCGGGCCCGCAGCAGGGGCTCGGTGGCACGGTTGGCGTAACCGATCCGACCGTCCAGGTCGAGCGAGAACACGCCCTCGTGCAGCCGCTCGACGGCGGCCGCGGCGGCGGTCAGGCTCCGGACGTCCAGCACGGCGCCCACCAGGTGGGTCCGGCCGTCCGAGATCGCCGCGGGCACCCGCGCCCACAGCTCCACCGGGAACGGCAGGCCGTCCGGCCCGAGCACCCGGACCCGGGCGGCCAGCACCTCGCCGTGCTCCAGCGCGGTCCGGGCGGCGGCCCGGAACTCCGGCAGGTCACCGGGGGCGACCCGGCGGTTCAGGGCGGCCACCGTGCCGTCGAACTCCCCCGGCCCGAACCCGAAGATCTCCCGGAACCGCGTGTCGGCGGAGAGCGCCCCGGTGACCACGTTCCAGTCGAACAGCCCGACCCGGGTGGTCGGCACCGACGGCGGCGGCAGTTCGACCACGGCCGCCTCCTCGCCCGGCTCCACGGACTGCCCGGCCTCCGCCAACTCGGCCAGCCTGTCGCCCAGTTCGGCAGCGACGGCGGCGAGTTCCGGGCCCGCCGGCCCCGGCACCCCGTCGTCCGAGGCGGGCCACAGCGCGCTCAGCACCCCGAACCGCTCGGGGCCGTGCCCCACCGGCACGCAGGCCGAGGCGAAGTCGTACGGCAGGCCGACCGCGAGCTGCGGGAAGCGCCGCATGGTGTCCTCGGAGTCGGACAGGACGATCTCGTGCCCGGTCCGGAAGCAGACCGCGACCGGCAGCGGCCCGGCCGCCGCGATCCGCCGGAACGGGGTCATCACCGACATCGGCACCCCCGCGATCGTGTGCAGCACCAGCGAGCGGCGGTCCCGCGAACGCAGGTGCACCATCGCGCCGTACGCCCCGGTGGAGCCGAGCACCCGGCGCACGGCGACCGCGAGCAGCTCGTCCCGTCGGCGGTCCGCTCCCTGGGCCGTTTCCCGCACGGATCGCGGAAGCTCCCGGCGCACCTGCGCGTCGGCTCCGGGCTCCCGCGGCCGGTCCGGCCCGGACCGCGCCCCAGGGTCCCCACCGGTCACATCCGGATGGCGCATGCTCTTTTGCTACGCCGGGCCCGGAACCGTGTCAAGGCGAGCCCGCTCCCGCCCCGGGCTGCCGGGCCGCCCCGCTTGCACCAGCATGGACGGCATGCCGAGCACGACCCGCCGCACCACCGTGGTCAACCTCAAGGGCCACCGCGACGACCCCGACTACGACGACGTCGTCTACGTCGGCCGCGCCATGCACCGCGGCGGCTGGCACCTCGCCGAGTCGCCGCTGCACTGCCCGTACCGCCCGGGCCCCGACCTCACCCGCGAGGAGATGGTCGCCGCGTACCGCGACCACCTCCTCGCCCGCCCCGACCTCCTCGCCCTCGTCCCGCCGCTGCGCGGTCACCGCCTCGGCTGCTGGTGCGCACCCCTGCCCTGCCACGCCGACGTCCTCGCCGACCTGGCGGACCACCCGCCGAAGAAGCCCTGACGCCCACCCCCGCACAGCCGCGTCCGTCTCTGCCCACGACGCCCGCCCCGCCTCTTCCACCGCTTCGGACGGTTCGGGGGCTGTTCGATATCCTCCGGGCGGGTGGCGGCGTGAGGCCGCCGGCGGGGAAGCGAGAGCCGTATGCAGTCGTCGTCCGAGGGGGCCGCGCGCGAGGCGTCGTGGCAGTGGGACGGGGAGGAGGACGGCAACGGGGAGGCGCCCGAGGACGTGATCGGCGGGGGCGGCGACGGGCCGCGGCTGAGCCGGCGCGGGATGCTGATCGGCGCCGGGGTGCTCGCGGCGGGCGGGGCCGTCTGGGCGTTGGGCCGTTCGGGTGCCGGCGGCGCCGTTGCGCCGAGGCCGACCAGGCCGCAACCGACCGCGCTCTCCGGCCCGACCCCGGCCTGGACCTACCGCGGCCCCCAGGCGATGACCCCGGAACGGCTCACCGACCCGCCGGGCCGCCCCGTCTACCTGTCCAAGACCGGCCTGCAGGTCCTCGACCCGGCCAACGGCACCGCCGCCCGGCTGCTGGTCTTCGACCCGCCGGAGAGCCGCGACTGGCCCAGCGACCTCGACATGCTCGGCAAGGTCGTGGTCGGGCCCGACCGCCTCTTCGCCACCACCTACGAGGGCCACCTCGAAGCCCGCCACTTCACCGACCCCGCCGCCGACTGGAGCCTTCCGCTGCCCGACGAGCTGGGGGGCACCCAGACCCGGCTCACCGGCTACGACCACGGCACCCTGTACGGCTACTCCTGGGCCGGCCCCCGGCCCCCGGAGGCCCCGTCGGATAACCGGCTGTTCGCCCTGCGGGTCGCCGACCGTTCCTTCCTCTGGTCCGTCCCCACCGAACGCGAGGAGCAGCCGGTCACCCCCGCCACCATGATCGGCGACAGCCTTCTGGCCTGTGTCCGCTTCCTCGGCAACCGCGCCGAGCTGGTGGCCCGGGACGCCGCCACCGGCCGGCAGCTGTGGACCGCCCCCGGCGACGAGGACCTGCGCTGGTGCGTCACCGGCTCGCAGGACGTCTACGTCCCCGACGGCAACGGCGGCGTGCGCGCGCTGCGCCCCACCGGCGAGCCCCGCTGGACGCACTCCCCCGCCCGGGGCGAGTCCTGGCGGGCGCTGCCGCCCGTCCCGGACGGCCCGCGGGTGTACGTCGCGCGCGACAACGGCATCGTCACCGGCCACGACGCGACCACCGGTGCCGTCGAGTGGACCTGCCGCCTGCCGTACCTGCTGGACCGCCGCACCCACCCCCTGGTCGCCGACCACACGCTGTTCGTGCCGGGTACGGCGGTCGGCGGGGTCAGCGCGATCCACACCGCGACCGGCGAGCTGGGGTGGACCTTCCGCGACTCGGGCCCCGGCCGGGACGTCTGGAGCCTCGCCGCCGACGGCGGCCACCTCTACGCGGGCCACGACGACATCCTGTACGCCCTCCCGCTGACCTGAGCGGCTCCACGAAGCGTCCACCAAGCGGCAGGATGGCCCGATGCAGGTACGCCCGATCTCCCCCGACAAGCTGGCCGAGCTGCTCGCCGACCGCATCACCGCCCTGCCCGACGCCGTCGGGCGCCGGCTGCGGGTGGCCGTCGACGGCGCCGCGGCCGCCCGCCCCGAGGCACTCGCCGACGCCCTGGTGGAACCGCTGCGGCTGCGCGGCCGCCCCACGCTGCGGGTGTCGGCGGCGGACTTCCTGCGCCCGGCCTCGATCCGGCTGGAGTACGGCCACCACGACGCGGACGCCTTCCACGACCTCTGGCTGGACGACGGCGCCCTGCTGCGCGAAGTCCTCGACCCGCTGGAGCCGGGCGGCAGCGGCCGTGTCCTGCCCTCCCTGCGCGACCCGGTCACCGACCGCTCCACCCGCGCTCCGTACGTCCGACTCCCGCCCGGCGGCGTCCTGTTGCTGGACGGCCGGCTCCTCCTCGGCCGCTGGCTGCCGCTGGACCTGACCGTCCACCTCGCCCTCACCCCGGCCGCCCTGGCCCGCCGCACCCCCGCCGACCAGCAGTGGACCCTCCCCGCCTTCGCCCGCTACGAGGCCGAAACCGCCCCCGCCGAAGCCGCCGACATCACCATCCGCATGGACGACCCCCGCCACCCCGCCCTGGTCGAACACCCGTAACCCCGGCGAACGCCCCGGCCCGCCACCCGCCGCCCCGGCCTGCCACCCTGCCGCCCTGGGCGGCCCGCACGCTCACCGCCCCGGCGGCCTGCCCCTCCCGGGGCGGGCGGGGGTCGGGGCGGGGCCGCGCTGGCAGTACGGGCACCAGAACACCGCCCGGTCCCGTGGGGGCGAGCCCTGCCGCCCGGTCACGACGGGGGTGACGCAGCGCGGGCAGGGCCGCCCGGCCCGGCCGTAGACCCAGTGCTGGTAGCCGGGCCTGGTGTCGCCGGTGGTGATGTGGCCGGGGCGCAGCTTGTTGGCGTCCAGCATCTGCCGGGCGCGCTCCACCAGCCGGTCGGGGTGCGGGAGTTCGCCGACCTCGGTCCACGGTGTCACGCCGGCCACGAAGCACAGCTCGTTGGCGTAGACATTGCCGATGCCGGCCAGGTTGCGCTGGTCGAGGAGGGCCTCGATGACCGGGCGGCCCGGGTGGGCGAGGAGACGGCGGACGGCCTCGACCGGGTCCCAGTCGGAGCCGAGCAGGTCCGGGCCGAGGTGGCCGACGATCCGCCGCTCGTCGGTGGTGCGCAGCAGTTCGACGACGGGCAGCCGGTAGCCGACGGCGGTGCCCCGTTCGGTGCCGAGGACGGCGCGGATCTGCCAGGCGGGGCCGCCGGTCCACCGTTCGCCGGGGCAGTAGACCTCCCAGCGGCCGTCCATCCGCAGGTGGGTGTGCAGGGTGAGGCCGCCTTCGAGGCGGGTGAGCAGGTGCTTGCCGCGCGGGGCGACCTCGAGCACCCGGCGGCCGGCGAGGTCGGCGGTGGCGTGGGCGGGCACCCGCAGGTCGGCGCTGGTCAGCTGTCGGCCGGCGAGGGCCTCGTGCAGCCGGGCCGCCACGCGGTAGACGGAGTCACCTTCTGGCATGTCTCCATTCTGGTCCGCGCGGCGGCCCGGTGGGTCGCGGTGCCCCGTCGCACTACTCCAAGCAGTCCGACTACTCCGGCTGCTCCGACGCGGGCTACTGCTCGCGGACGACGACCACCGGGCACGGCGCGTGCTCGGTGAGGTGGCGGCTGACCGAGCCGAGCAGGACGCCGGAGAACCCGCCGAGGCCGCGGCTGCCGACGACGAGCAGGGCGGCGCCCTTGGCCGCTTCGAGCAGGACCTTGGGGGCGTTGCCGGGCATCACGCTCTCGCTGATCCGCACGCCCGGGTCGTCGCCGACGACCCTGACGACGGAGTCGGAGAGGGTCTTGCCCGCGAGTTCCTCGGGGTTGAGGGTCTCGCCGGTCGGTACGCCCTGTCCACCCCAGCCGTAGAAGGCGGGGTACTCCCAGGCGGCGATCGCGTTGACGGTCCCGCCGACGGCCTTGGCGTAGTCGACCGCCCAGCGCAGCGCCTGCTCCGAGGCGGGCGAGCCGTCCACGCCGACGACGATCCGGGGATTGGCACTCATGGCCTTGCTCCTTCGGTTGCTCCTGCTTGCTGGTACAGCTGGATGGGCTCCTGATCGGTCCCGACCCTCCGGACACGGATCACGTCGGACACCTGGTCGGTCTGTGCCACGCCGCCGGCGGCGTGCCGCATGAACTTCGCTACTGCCGGATCAACTCCGGTACACAGCCCACGAGTTCGACATCCGCTGGATCTGCCCGGGAGTGAACTGGCTCATACAGGGGTCGTAGCTGTAGTCCATGTAGTTGTGGATCGGGTCCAGCCCCGGGCTGGAGCAGGTGTCGCGGCCCTCGGGGCAGCCGTAGGCGGCGCTGCGCTCGGCCGGGGTGTCGTCCACGTAGTCGCCCGAGCCCAGGCAGCCGCCCTGGAAGGTGTGGAAGAGGCCGAGCCAGTGGCCGATCTCGTGCGTGGCGGTGTTGCCCTCGTTGTAGTGGGTGGCGGAGCCGCCGGGCAGCGAGGCGTCGAGCACGACCACGCCGTCGTCGGTCGGGTTCGACCGGTACGCGTTCGGGAAGGTCGACCAGCCGAGCAGGGACTGCCCGAGCCGGGCGGTGTAGAGGTTGAGGGCGCCCTGGTCGCCCTTGCGCAGGGCCGTCTTCATCGCCTTCTCGGCGGTCGAGCCGGGCGTCATGCCGCTGTACCAGCCGGCGTTGTCGGTCCAGTCGGTGCCGGCCAGCTCGAAGTGGAACGGAGTGGGGGTGTTGCCCGCGCCCTGGCCGCCGTAGGTGGCGTTGAGGTGGTCGATCTGGGCAGCGACGGCGCCCTCGTCCAGGTTCCCGGAGTCGCCGGCGTGGACCACGTGGACGTAGACCGGGACGGTGGTCGGGGCGCCGATCGGCGCGCGGGCGGTGCCGAGCTTGGCGAGCCGGTCGTCGAGGTCGGCCTGCATCGCCCGGGCCTCGGCGGCGCTGACGGCGTTCGGGTCCTTCCCGGCCTGGCTGCCTGCCGGTTTCCGAGCGGCAGCCCCGACGGCGCCGTCGGCTGTGACCCCGGTGTTGTCTCCTGCGACCCCGGTGCCGTCGGCTGTGACCCTGGTGCTGTCGGCTGTGACCCCGGTGCTGTCGCACATGGTCGTCGGGGCGGCGGCGCGCTGCGGAACCGGTCCCGCGAACTGGCTCAGACCGGCGGCGGCGACCAGCGCGGCGGCGCAGGGGAACAGGCGGGGGGCACGCGAGCGCACCCGGGCAGTACGGCGCATCTGCGCTCCTGACGGGGGAGTTGACGGGGTCTCGGCCGCGCCCGGGCTCGCTCCGGCCGGACCCGTCGGCGCGGCACCCGGCGCGGACTCGCCGAGACTACGACGCCGTGAAGTCGATCTCCCGTAGGGCGCGCGCGGCGGCCCGGTCGAGTACCACGGCCGACGCACAGCCGGCCGGCAGCCGTCCGGCCGCGAGGATCCGCCGGCGCAGCCGGGCGACGCCGGACCGGTGCCGGGCGAAGGCGTAGCGGGAGACGCCGCGTCCGCGCCGCCGCTGCCCGTCCAGCGCCGCGGCCGGGTCGACGTCGAGCAGCAGCAGGTGCACCCGGCGGCCCTGCCGGGCGGCCGCGCGGACGAGCCAGGCCCGTACCCAGGGCAGCGTGCCGCAGTCGTGCACCGCGAGCGGTCCGCCGTCCAGTACGGCGCGGCGCAGCCGCCGGTAGTGCGCGAGCCGGGCGAGCGGGCGGTAGAGGGCGTACGGGAGGCGGCCGGGCAGTCGGGCCGCGTACTCGTCGCGGACCAGCTGGGAGTCGATCAGCGGGGCGCGGACGCAGCGGCGCATCAGGGTGCTCTTGCCGCTGCCGGGCAGGCCGGTGACGATCAGCAGGTCACCGGCGGGGTAGCGCAGGGCCGCCGGGCCCGGTCCGCGCAGCTCGTGCAGGGCGGGCGGGTCGTACGGCGGGGGCAGGACGACGTGCTCCCCGGCGGTGCGCGGCGGCGGCACGCTCGGCACCGCCGCCCGCGCCGTTCTCGTCCCGCTCACCGGATCTCCCCCCCGCCGTTCCCTGCTCAGGAGCATGGCGCATTCCCAAGAGCGAGTAAAGGGCGACGGTCGGAGCGGATACGAACGGCCCCCGCCGGGCCCGGGCCTGTTGCGGGACCGGGCCCGTTTCCGGCACCCACCGTCGCCGGTCGGTCCCGGTCGGGACCGACCGGCGACGACTGCTGCCGGCTGTTCCCGACCGTCAGCCGAGCTGCGGGGCGATCCGGGAGGCGATCAGCTCCAGGTGGTCGAGGTCGTCCAGGTCGAGGATCTGCAGGTAGATCCGCTCGCTGCCGACGGCCGCGAACCGGCCGATCCTCTCGACCACCTCGTCCGGGGTGCCGGCCAGGCCGTTGGCCTTCAGCTCGTCGACGTCGCGGCCGATGGCGGCGGCCCGGCGGGCCACCTCGGCGTCGTCCCGGCCGACGCAGGCGACCAGGGCGTTGGAGTAGACCAGGTCGTCGGCCGAGCGCCCGGCCTGCTCGACGGCGGCGCGGACCCGGGCGAACTGGGCGGCGGAGTCGTCCACCGAGGCGAACGGCAGGTTGAACTCGTCGGCGAAGCGGGCGGCCAGCGCCGGGGTGCGCTTGGGGCCGAGGCCGCCGACCAGCACCGGGATGCGGTCCTGGGCGGCCTTGGGCAGCGCCGGCGAGTCGGTCAGGGTGTAGTACTCGCCGGCGAAGTCGAAGGTGTCACCGAGCTTGGTGTTCCACAGCCCGGTGATGATCGCCAGTTGCTCCTCCAGCCGGCCGAACTTCTCCTTGGGGAAGGGGATGCCGTAGGCGGTGTGTTCGGCCTCGTACCAGCCGGCGCCGAGGCCGAACTCGACCCGGCCGCCGCTCATCGCGTCGACCTGGGCGACCTGGATCGCGGTGACGCCGGGCAGCCGGAAGGTGGCGGCGGTCATCAGGGTGCCGAGGCGGATGGTGCGGGTGTCGCGGGCGAGGCCGGCCAGGGTGATCCAGGCGTCGGTGGGGCCGGGCAGGCCGTCGACGTCGCCCATCTTCAGGTAGTGGTCGGAGCGGAAGAAGGCGCTGAAGGCACCGAGCTCCTCGGCGGTGCGGGCGACCTTCAGGAGGGTGTCGTAGCTCGCGCCCTGCTGGGGTTCGGTGAAGATGCGAAGATCCATGCGGACCATTCTGGTACCCACCCCCCCGGTCGTGAGCGCAGGGAACCGGCCAGACCACGGAACGTACCGGGCTCCCGGGGACGGGTGGCCAAGGTCTCAGCACGGAACCGTCACGGCCCTCCGTTCCCGCCCCCGGTCTCGCCTACCGTGGACGGATGTTCGCGACCCCCGACGAATCCTTCCGACGCTCCCCCGACGAGCCGGCCGGCTGCCCGCTGCCCGGCATCGTGGCGGCCTTCACGCCTCGGCTGGCCGAGTTCGCGTTCGAGCCCGGCTTCGTCGCGGCGGTCGACCAGCACGCGGCGATGCTGCGCGAGCTGCTGTACGCGCAGGGGCCGGAGCTCGCGCCCCGACCCCTGGACCGTGCGGAAGTGTCGGACTACGCGCTGGGTTTCCTGGACGCGCTCGCCGAGATCGGCTGGCGGGAGCCGGTCGGCTACGACTACGCCGTACTCCGGCTCACCGCGATCTGCTGGCTGGCGCGCGAGCAGCGCCTGCTGGAGGCCTGAGACCTACCTCCGCTGCCTCCTCACCGGGTCCCGTCCTCGTCCCCTGGTCCCGCCCCCGTCGGGGCCGCGCGCGCCCGGTGTCCGGGGTGGTTCGCTCGGGTGAACGGTCCGGCGGTCCGCACGCGTACAGTGGCGGTCCGGGGAACAGGCGGCGCGGGCGGGACGGACGGGACGGTGCGGCAGTGAGCGGTACGGCGGCGGACAGCGCGGTGGGGCACCGGGCGCTGCACTGGCGGACCCGCCCGGAACGGGCCCGGGCCGCCGTCCTGGTGCTGCACGGCGGCGAGGAGCACAACCTCGCCCGGCCCGGTCGCCTCAACCTCCCCCTGCTGCGGATGCACGGCTTCCTGCGCGCGCTGACCAAGGCGACCGCGGACGCCGAGGTGGCCGTCGGCACCGTCCGCTACCGCCACCGCGGTTGGAACGGCGAGCGCGCCGACGCCGCCCGGGACACGCTCGCCGCACTCGACGAACTGGCCGCGCTGCTGGGCCCGGTGCCCACCGTCCTGATCGGCCACTCGATGGGCGGACGGGCCGCGCTGCAGGCCGGCGGGCACCCGTCCGTCACCGGCCTGGTCGCCCTCGCCCCGTGGTGCCCGGCCGAGGACCCCTGCGAACAGCTGGCCGACCGGGACGTCCTGATGCTGCACGGCGACCGCGACACCGTCACCGCGCCCGCCGACACCCGCGCCTTCGCCGCCCGCAGCCGTGCCGCCGGCGCCCGCGTCTGCGGCTACACCGTCACCGGCAGCGGCCACGCCATGCTCCAGCGCGTCCCCGACTGGCACCGCGCCACCACCCGCCTCACCACCGCCCTCCTCGGCCTGCACCCCCTCCCCGCCGAAGCCGCCTCCGCCCTCGCCCTCCCAGCCGCCTCCCCCGAGGCACTCACCCTCCCCCTCCCCCGCCAGCCCCGCCGCACCCCGGCCCTCCCGGCCAACCCCTGAGCCGAGGCCGCCGCGCGGTGGCCACCGACCTCACCTGCCGAAACGCTCTCCCTCCCCGGCTCCCCGCACCTCACCGGGCGCCCGTCCGGGCCCCTGGCCGGAAACCACCGCCGGACGGGCGGCGGACGGTCAGCGGACGGCCAGCGGGGGCGGCGTCAGGCGAGGTCAGGCCCGGCGACCGGGGAGGGGAGGCGGCCGGCCAGGAGGGCCTCGCCGAGCGGGGTCGGCCGGTGGATCACGGTGCGGCCGGTACGGTCCTTGACGGTGAGGCCGGAGTCGGCGAGGACGGTCGCGTGCTCGCTGGCGGAGGCGGTGGAGACGTCCAGGTGCGCCGCCAACTCCTTGGTGGAGCACGGGCCGTGGGTGGCGATGGCCTCCAGGGCGGCGGCCCGGGTCTGGCCGAGCAGGGCGGCCAGGGTCCGGCTGGCGGTCGGTTCGGACTCTGCGCGCAAGGGTCCACCGATCCGGGCCGGGTAGAGGAGCACGGGCTGCTGCTCCGGGTCTTCGAAGCGGGCGATGACGGGGCGGCGGGGGCCGAACACGCAGGGCTGGAGCAGCAGTCCGCGGCCGTCCAGCCGCACATCGTGCCGGCACCGGTTCGCCAGCGGGAAGCTGAGCACCGGGCGGCGCCAGGACACCGCCGGGTGCAGCGAGCCGAGCACCTGATCCGGCTCGGTGATCCGGCGGCGCCGCCCGTGTTCGGTGGTGACGATGGTCTCGATCTGCCGCCGGTACGGGTCGATCGCCCGGGTCTGGTAGTCGGCGGTGACGTTGCCGAGCAGCTTCCTGGCCCGGCGGTCGCCCGCCGCCACGCCCCGCGCGAAGGCGCTCAACTGCCGCTCGCCGCCGACCGAGCGCAGGTGGTCGCGCAGCGGCGCCTCGGGCGCTTCGGCGGTGGCGCTCTCGGTGGCGCCCGGGTCTCGCCGCACGGCGAGGAACTCCGGGATCGCCGAGGGGGTGTAGAGGTCGAAGAGCAGCGCGGTCCGCGGGTTCCAGGACGCCCGCAGATGGTCGCGCCAGCCCTGGAAGCGCGGGTCGCGCAGCCCGCTCACCAGGGCGTGCACGCTGAGGGACAGCTCCATCGACATGTCCGGACGCTCCGCGACCCGGACCCGCGCCAGGTCGTCCGCACCGAAGAAGATTCGCAGCACGACCGCGATCGTCACCCCGGGAGCGGCCCCGACGCAAGACCGTTCGGCGAGAACCGAATCGTTTGCCTGCCGCCCGTTCGCCCGGCCAGGCTCGGGCTCCCGAGTCTCCCCTTCGAACGGAGTGTCCGACCTCCGAACGGGGTGTCCGGGTGGCCCGGACACCCCCGCCCATTCTCGCCTCAGCCCAGGTCGGCCGGGGACTCCACCACGACCCCGTACAGGTCCCCGATCGTCGCCAGCGCGCCGCGGTGGACCTGGGCGGCGGTCAGCTCGGTGCCGCCCGACGGCAGCGGCCGGGTCGCGCTGGCGGCGGCCACCACGGTCGGTCGGTTGCCGCGCAGGAAGGCACTGGCCGTGGTGAAGGTGACGCACATGTGGGTCATGAATCCGGCGACGACGACGTCCTGGTGGCCGGCCGCGTCGATCAGTTCGCCCAGGTCGGTGCCGACGAAGGCGTCCGGGACCTGCTTGACCACCACGCGCTCGCCGTCGACGGGCGCCACGCTCGGGTGGATCTGCCCGATCTCGGCCCGGATGTCGTACGGGGTGCCCTCGCCGCCGTCGTTGATCACGTGGATGACGGTGGCGCCGGCCGCCCGGGCCCGGGCGAGCAGGTCGGCGGCGGCGGTCAGCGCCTCCTGCCAGCCCTCCAGCTCCATCACGCCGCGTACGTAGGTGTTCTGGTAGTCGATCAGGATCACGGTCGCATCGCCGAGCGAGGCCGGCTTCTCGTCGAGTCCGCTGAGGGTGCGCAGGGTCGTCGTGGGCACAGCGGTGCCGCCTTTCGGGTTCGGAAGTCGGGGATTCGGCAGGTCACGCTCGGTGCGGTCTGCCGTTGAAAACGCTACGGGCGACGCTCGCATGTCGGCAATGCCATCTAACATGCAGATTCCGACATCGAGGGGGCGCCCATGGCAACCGAGACCGACAACGAAGCCGCGACCGGCACCGACCCCGACGCCGGCACCGGCACCGGCACCGTCCGAAGGCTGATCGTCATCGTCCTGTTCGAGGGCGTGGACCTGCTCGACGTGACCGGCCCGCCCGAGGTGTTCTCGCTGGTCCGGCGGGAGACCGACGACGCGACCGGCTACCGGGTCGTCCTCGCCGCCGAGACCATGGCTCCGGTCACCACCGCGGCTGGCGTGCGGATCCTGCCCGACCTCACCTTCGACCAGGCCGCCGAGGGCGGCATCGACACCCTGCTGGTGCCCGGTGCGGTCGAGGTGGACGAGCGGCGCCGGGTCCGCGCGCTCACCGACCCCGCGGTGGTCGGGCGGGTCCGCGCGCTGGCCGCCCGCTCGCGCCGGGTGGCCAGCGTCTGCGTCGGCGCGCACCTGCTCGCCGCCGCCGGGCTGCTGGACGGCCGGCGGGCCACCACGCACTGGTCCACGGCCGGCCAACTCGCCGCCGAGTACCCGGAGATCGAGGTCGACGCCGACCCGATCTTCATCCGCGAGGGCGAGGTCTGGACGGGCGCCGGCATCAGCGCCTGCCTGGATCTCTCGCTCGCCCTGGTCGCCGAGGACTTCGGCGAGGAACTGGCACTGCGGGTCGCCCGCCAGCTGGTGATGTACCTCAAACGCCCCAGCGGCCAGAGCCAGTTCAGCGTCCCGCTGGAGCCGGTGTCGACCACCCGGCGGATCGAGGAGCTGCGCCACCACATCCTGCGCAACCTCTCCGGGCGGCTCACCGTCCCGGACCTCGCCGCCCACGCCCACGTCAGCGAACGGCAGTTGACCCGGATCTTCAAGACCGAGCTGGGCACCACCCCGAGCGCGTACATCGAGTCGGCCCGGGTCGAACTCGCCCGCCACCAGCTGGAATCGGGCGACGCCACGCTCGAACGCCTCGCCACCGCCTGCGGGTTCGGCACCGTCGACACCCTGGTGCGGGCCTTCCGCCGTCGCCTCGGCACCACGCCGACCGACTACCGGCAGCGCTTCCGCACCGGCACCGGCACCGTCGCCGTCGCCAGTCCGGCCGCCACATCGGCCCCCACCTCAGCCATCGCTACGGCGACCGGTACGACCACTACGACCGGTACGACCGGTACGACCGCTGTCACGGCAACCGGACGGTGAACACCGTACGGCCCGGCCGGCTGGCCGCGGCCACCGTGCCGCCGTGCGCCTGGACGACGGCCCGGACGATCGCCAGCCCGAGGCCGGTCGAGCCGGTGGCCCGGGAGCGGGCGCGGTCGCCCCGGACGAAGCGCTCGAAGACGCGGTCGAGCAACTCCGGCGCGATCCCCGGGCCGTCGTCCGCGACGCTCAACTCGACCTGGCTGCCCGCCTGGTGGAGACCCAGCTCGACCCCGGTGCCCGGCGGGGTGTGGGACCGGGCGTTGGCCAGCAGGTTGGCCACCACCTGGCTCAGCCGGTGCTCGTCGCCGCGGACCAGGACCGGCTCCTCGGGGAGGGCGAGGCGCCAGCGGTGGTCCGGGCCCGCGGCGCGGGCGTCGGCCACGGCGTTGAGGGCGATCCGGGTCAGGTCCACCTCCTCCTCCGCCAGCGGGCGCCCGGCGTCCAGGCGGGCGAGCAGCAGCAGGTCCTCGACGATCGCCCCCATCCGCACCGCCTCGGCGTCGATCCGCTCCAGCGAGTGCCGGACGGGTGCCGGCACGGCCCCGGGGTGGCGCAGCGCCAGTTCGGCGTGGCCGCGCACGGCCGCGACCGGGGTGCGCAGCTCGTGGCTGGCGTCGGCGGCGAAGGCCCGCAGCCGCTCCTCGACGGCGTGGCGGCGGGCCAGCGCGTCGCCGACGTGGCCGAGCATCCGGTTGAGCGCCGCGCCGACCCGGCCGACCTCGGTGCGCGGGTCGTCGTCCGGCACGCGTTCGGCCAGCAGGACCTCGCCGCTGGCAAGCGGCATCTCGCTGACCCGTTCGGCCATGCCCACCACCCGCCGCAGCGGGCGCAGCGACCAGCCGACCCAGAAGGCCCCGGCCGTACCGGCGGCCGCAACGGCGATCGCGAAGACCGTCAGTTCCAGGGTCTCCAGCCGCCGGACGGTGTCCTCGGCCGAGCGCAGCGGCAGGCCACTGACCAGCACGTCGCCGTCCCGCCCGGCGACCGCGCGGACCCGGTAGTGGCCCTGCGCCCCGCCGAGGTCGAGGGTGCGGGCCGCGCCGCCGACCGGCAGGGCGGCGAGCGCCCGCTGCTGGGCGGGGGTGAAGGTGATCCGGTCGTCCTCGTCGCCGGGGCCGTCCGCGTCGTCGGCGTCGCCGTCGACCACGCCCGCCCCGGTGACCCGGCCGCCGAGCAGCCGTACCCCGAGCGTGCCCGGGGTCTGCGCCCGGGTGTCGGGGCCGGCGCCCTGACCGGCGTGCTCCAGGCTCGCGGCGTAGCGTCCGCCGGACTCGGCGAGCTGCTGGTCGAGGCGGTCGACGAGGAAGTGGCGCAGCGCGGCGGCGGTGGCGAAGCCGACGGCGGCGCAGGTGACGACGAGCAGCACCAGCAGGCCGGCGATCAGGCGGGCGCGCAGGGTGCGGGGCGTGCGAGGGGTGCGAGGGGTGCGGCGATCCCGCGCACCGCCCGGCCTCATGCCGCGGCCTTGATCAGGTATCCCGCGCCCCGCACGGTGTGGATCATCGGGCTGCGGCCCGCGTCGACCTTCTTCCGCAGGTAGCTGATGTACAGCTCGACGATGTGCGCCTGCCCGCCGAAGTCGTACGACCAGACCGCGTCCAGGATCTGCGCCTTGCTGAGCACCTGCCGGGGGTGGCGCATCAGATGGGCGAGCAGCGCGTACTCGGTCGGGCTGAGCTCGACGGCCTCGCCGCCGCGGGTCACCTCGCGGGCCCGGTCGTCGAGGACGAGGTCGCCGAGGACCAGCGCGTGCGCGGGCGGCCGGTACGGGGTGGTGGCGGGCGGGGCGGCCCGGCGCAGCAGTCCGCGCAACCGGACGACCACCTCGGCCAGGCTGAACGGCTTGGTCACGTAGTCGTCGCCGCCCGCCGCGATGCCCGCGATCCGCTCCTCGACCGCGTCCCGGGCGGTGAGGAACAGCACCCGCACCTCGGGCTGCTCGGCGTGGACCCGGCGCAGCACCTCCAGGCCGTCGAGGTCGGGCAGCATCACGTCGAGCACCACGGCGTGCGGCCGCCAGGCCGCGGCGGTCTCCACGGCGGCCAGGCCGGTGGTCGCGCCGCGCGCCTGCCAGCCCTCGTAGCGGACGGCGCCGCAGACCACCTCGACCAGGTCCGGTTCGTCGTCGACGACCAGGACGCGCCACTCCGGGCGGTCGGCGGTGTCGTCCATGGTGCTCCCTCGGGCTCGTGCTGGGCGGCGTTCATTCTGTACCGCCGCGATGAGAAACCCCTGAGACCCCGCGCAATCGTTCGTACACCAGCACAACTGCCATGACCTGGGCTGATGCCGATGCGCGAGGGCGCGGGGAGCGGGACCGTTCAGAGGCGGCTCAGAGCTTGCGGTGCGATCGTGGTCGGCCTCGGCGGCACTCGCCGCCGGGCGCTGAGGAGGTACCCGATGACCACTGCCGCCGCACCGAAGTCGCGGCCCGGTCCCCGGCGGCACGGGCCGCGACCGACACCCGCCGGCCGGGGGCACCGGGCCTCGCCTCGTCCGTCCTTCGCCCTGGACCCGGCCGTCGCGCTCGGCCTGATCTCCGCCGGCGCGCTCGGCGTGCTCGCGCTGTGGTGGGCGAGCACCCCGGCGGTCGTCGGCGCGGCCGGCTGGCTGACCGGCGCCGGGCGGATCACCGGGCTGCTGGCGGGGTACGCCGCGCCGTTGCTGCTCCTGCTGATGGCCCGGCTGCCGCCGGTGGAGCGCGGGGTCGGCGCGGACCGGCTGGCGCGCTGGCACGCGTTCGGCGGGCGCTGGCTGGTGGCCGCCGTGTCGGTGCACGTCCTGACGGTCGTCTGGGGCTACGCGCTGACCGACGGGCGCGGACCGGTCGGCGAGGGCGTGGAGATCGTCTTCCACTACCCCGAGATGATCAAGGCCACGCTGGGTACCCTGCTGCTGCTCGGCACCGGCGCGGTCTCCGCCCGGGCCGCGCGCCGCCGCCTGTCGTACGAGACCTGGTACTACCTGCACCTGGCCACGTACCTGGCGGTGGCACTCGCCTTCTCCCACCAGCTGGCCACCGGCGCCGACCTGGGCGGCGGCCCCGGTCAGGCCGCCTGGTACGCGCTCTACTTCGGCACGGCGGCACTGATCGGCTGGTACCGGCTGGCCCGGCCGTGGCTGCTCGACCGGCGGCACCGTCTGCAGGTCGCGGAGATACGGCCGGAGGGCCCCGGCGTGGTGTCGCTGTTCCTGACCGGGCAGCGGCTGGACGACCTCGGCGCCGAGCCCGGCCAGTTCTTCCGCCTCCAGTTCCAGGCGCCCGGCCTGCGCTGGGCCGCCAACCCCTACTCGCTGTCCGCACCGCCGCACCCGCGCTTCCTGCGCTTCACGGTCAAGGACCTCGGCGGGCACAGCGCCGCGGTCGCCGCCCTGCGCCCCGGCACCAAGGTGCGCGCCGAGGGCCCGTACGGCGCGTTCACCGGGCGGCGGCTGCGGCAGCGCCGGGTGCTGCTGCTCGGGGCGGGCGTCGGAATCACCCCGCTGCGCGCCCTGTTCGAGACGCTGCCGGGCGAGTTGACGCTGGTCCAGCGGGCCCGGCGGCCGGAGGACGTCCTGTTCCGGGCGGAGCTGGCCGAGGTCGCCCGGCAGCGCGGCGCGGTGGTGCACGAGCTGGTCGGCCCGCGCGAACAGGTCGGCGACCTCGGCGCCGCGCTCGCCCGACTCGTTCCCGACCTCGCCGAGCACGAGGTCTACCTGTGCGGGCCGCAGGCGCTGACCGACGAGGCCGTCCACGCGCTGCGGGCGGCCGGGGTGCGGCCGCGACGCGTCCACCACGAGAGCTTTTCCCTCTGAGCCCGGCCGGGTCCCACCCAGTCGCACCCAGTCCCGCCGAGTCCGCCGAGCCTTCCCGACTTCCGAGGAGCGTCGAAATCCATGCGCCGAGCCGTCGTCACCAGCGCAGCCACCGCCGCCGGGGTGGTGCTGCTGCTCTCCCTCAAACCGCACGAGGCGAGCGGACCGCCCCCGGTGATCGGCTCGGGGACGGGAGCCGGTTCCGTCTCGGGCACTGGTTCCGCCTCCGGTGCCGGTGCCGGTTCCGATGTGTCGGAGCCGTCGAACGCCGCCGGCCCGTCCGCGTCCGCGGCCCCCACCGGTGCCACCCGGAAGGTCAGCGGCGACACCGTCAACACCCGGTACGGCCCAGTGCAGGTCCAAGTCACCCTCTCCGGCAGCCGGATCACCGCCGTCGACGTGGTCAAGTACCCCAACGCCGAACGGCGCGACCGCGAGATCAACACCTCCGCCCTGCCCGTGCTCAACCAGGAGGCGATCTCCGCGCAGAACGCCGGGATCGACGTCGTCAGCGGCGCGACGTACACCAGCGACGGCTACATCCGCTCATTGCAGAGCGCCCTCGACCGGGCCAAGGGCTGAGGCAGCCGTGCTCCGCCACGCCGAGCCCGTGATGGGCACCGTGTTCTCGATCACCGTCCGTGACTCGGGCCCGGAGACCGCCGCCGCGCTGGGTCGGATCGTCGAGCGGCTGCACCGGATCGACGCGGTGTTCTCCACCTACCGGCCGGACAGCGACATCAGCCGCCTCGACCGCGGCGAACTGGCCCTGGCCGCCTGCGATCCGGACGTCCCCGCCGTCCTCGCCGCCTGCCGCCAGGTGGCCGCGGAGACCGACGGCTGGTTCACCGAGCGGCCCGGCGGCCGGCTCGACCCCAGCGGCTGGGTCAAGGGATGGGCGGTCGAGGAGGCGGCCGCGCTGCTGCGCTCCTCCGGCGCCCGGCAGTACTGCGTCAGCGGCGGCGGCGACGTGCAGACCGGCGGCGGGCCCTGGCGGATCGGCATCGCCGACCCCCGACAGCCGGCCCTGATCGCCGCCGTACTGGCCGGCCGGGGCCTCGCCGTGGCCACCTCCGGCACCGCCGAACGCGGCGCGCACATCATCGACCCACACACCGGCCGCCCGGCCACCGGCCTGGCCTCTCTCACCCTGGTCGGCGCCCCGGGCACCGGCATCGCCCGTACCGACGCCTGGACCACCGCCGCCTTCGCCATGGGCCCGGACCGCGCCCTCGCCTGGGCCGCCCTCCGCCCCGGCATCGAGGCGCTCGCCATCCTGCCGGACGGCACCAAGCGCTGGACCCCGGGCCTGCCCGGCCACCTCCCGGCGAGCGGCCCAGCAGACTGGCAGTCCGCCGTCGGCTGACGGCGGCGACATGCGGGGGCCTCATGAGGCAGCGCCATGACGTGAGCTCATGAGGTGACGCCATGAGGCAAGCTCATGAGGTGACGCCATGAACCGAACTCATGAGGCAGCGCCATGAGGCGAGCTCATGAGGCAGCGCCATGAGAGCCACCGCCGCGTCCTCGCCTACCTCCGCACCCGCGCGGAGCACCCCGCCCGCTGACCCGCGAAGGCAGCCTGCACAGGGAGTTGCACGGCTGTTCCGCGCTCCCCCGATGTGGCGTAGCGTGGCCGGATGAACACGAAGGCGTCCTCGCGGTACGACGTCGTGATCGTCGGCGGCGGGCACAACGGGCTGGTGGCCGCGGCGTATCTGGCGCGGGCCGGGCAGCGGGTGCTGGTGCTGGAGCGGCTGGCCCGGGTGGGTGGGGCGGCGGTGTCCGCGTCGGCGTTCCCGGGGGTGGACGCGCGGCTGTCGCGCTACTCGTACCTGGTGAGCCTGCTGCCGCGCAAGGTGGTGCGGGACCTCGGGCTGCGGCTGGAGCTGCGGCGGCGCCGGATCGCCTCGTACACGCCCACCGAGCGGGACGGGAAGCCGACCGGCCTGCTGGTGGACGCGGGCGACCCCGGCCGGACCCGGGAGTCGTTCCGGGCGCTGACCGGCGGCGACCGGGAGTGGCGGGCCTGGCAGCGTTTCTACGCGATGACCGGGCAGGTCGCCGAGCGGGTGTTCCCGACGCTCATCGAGCCGCTGCCCTCCCGCGCGGAGCTGCGCCGACGGGTCGCGGACGAGCCCGCCTGGCGGTCCCTGTTCGAGGAGCCGCTCGGCGCGGCGATCGAGCGGAGCTTCGCGGACGACCTGGTGCGCGGGGTGGTCCTGACGGACGCGTTGATCGGCACCTTCACCCACGCCCACGACCCGTCGCTCCGGCAGAACCGGTGCTTCCTGTACCACGTGATCGGCAACGGGACGGGCGACTGGGACGTGCCGGTCGGCGGGATGGGCGCGGTGACGGGCGCGCTGGCCGAGGCGGCGCTGGCGGCCGGCGCCGAGATCCGGACCGGCCACGAGGTCACCGCAGTCGCCGCCGCTCGCTACGGCGACAGTGACGGCCCCGGCCACCACCACGGCCACGGCGACGCCGAGGTGTCGTACCGCGACCTGGCCCGGGACGACGAGGGGACGGTGGTGGCGCGCCGGGTGCTGGTGAACACCGCGCCGGCGGTCCTGGCCCGGCTGCTGGGCGACGACCCGGGGCCCGCACCGGAGGGCGCCCAGCTGAAGGTCAACATGGTGCTGCACCGGCTGCCGCGCCTGCGGGACACCGCCGCGGACCCGCGCGAGGCCTTCGCGGGGACCTTCCACATCGCCGAGGGCTACCGGCAGTTGGCGGCCGCGTACGCGGAGGCACAGGCCGGCCGGATCCCCTCGGCGCCGCCGTCCGAGATCTACTGCCACACCCTCACCGACCCGTCGATCCTGGGCCCGGAGGCCGTCCGGCAGGGGCTCCAGACGCTGACCCTCTTCGGTCTGCACATGCCCGCCCGGTTGTTCGGCGACCCGGCGGCCAAGGACCGCGCGCTGGCCGGGAGCCTGGCGCAGCTGGACGCGGTGCTGGCCGAGCCGATCGCCGACTGCCTGGCCACGGACGCCGACGGCCGGCCGTGTGTGGAGGCCAGGACTCCGCCGGAGCTGGAGCGGGAGATCGGTCTGCCGGGCGGCCACATCTTCCACCGCGACCTGTCCTTCCCTTTCGCGGACGGGTCCTTCCCGTTCGGGGACGAGGACGGCGCCGGGGACGCGGGTGGCAGTGCCGCTGCCCGCTGGGGCGTGGCGACGGACCGCCCGAACGTCCTGCTGTGCGGCGCGGGAGCCGTACGCGGCGGCGGCGTCAGCGGCATCCCGGGGCACAACGCGGCGCAGGCCGTCCTGGAGGACCTGGCTCACGGCTGACAGGGAGTCGTCGGGCGAGCACCGACGGCGGCCGGTCCCCTCAGACCTGGCAAGTCGCTCCCGGTGGCGGAATACTGAGAGTGAGCAGGGCAGAAAGGGAGGCCCTCCAATGGAATGTCCGCACCCATCCGGGTTCCATGTCGAGGTCCGTGAACGCTACGTCGCCGCGGTGGCGGAGGTGACCCGCCTGGTGCGGGCCGTTCCGGAGGACGGCTGGACGGCGCCCACGCCGTGCCGGGACTGGGATGTCCACACACTCATGAACCACCTTGCCGCACAGCACCTTTGGGTGTGCCAGGCGGTGGCCGGCTACACCCCGGAGGCGATCGGCCACCGGTTCGGGGGCGACGTGCTGGGCCGCAACCCCGCCGGGGTATGGGCGATGGCCGCCGACACGGCGGTGCGCGCGCTCCACCAGCCGGGCGCGCCCGACCTGCTGGTGCACCTGCCGTACGGGGTGCGTGACGCCGGCGGCTACGCCCGTGAGCTGACCGCCGAGACCGTCGTGCACGGCTGGGACTTGGCGCGGGCGCTGGGCGAGAACGGCCGGATACCGCCGGACTCCGCCCGGTACGCGCTGGAGGAGTTCCAGGGCTACCACGACCTGACCGGCACCGGCCTGTTCGACCCGCCGCTCGCCAGCGCACCGGGCGCCGACACCCAGGACCGGCTGCTGGCCCTCACCGGCCGCGACCCGAACTGGTCCTACGACAGCACCATGCACTGACTGGCCGTCAGGCGAATTTCCCCTGCAGATGGTTGATCCCCGCGCCCGGATCCGGACGCGGGGACGAGGAGCGGCCCGTCGAGCCGTTGAGTCGTCGAGCCGTTCAACCGTTCAGCCGTCGGACCGTCAGGCGCGGGCGAGCACCCAGGCGCCGAGGCCGTTGCAGCCGCCGGCCGAGTAGGTGGTGGCACGGAAGCCGGGCGGGACGGGCGAACCGGGGCAGGTCCACAGGCCGACCCGGGCGATGTTGTGGTACCAGGATCCGGCGCCGTCGCAGCCGCCCTGCTGGTGGCCGGTGATGACGTAACCGGCGACCACCGGGGAGCCTGAGCAGGTCCAGATCCCGTCATGCGGGAGGCCGTGCTGCCAGGAGCCGATGCCGCCGCAGCCTGCCCGCAGGTGGTTGGTGATGACGTACCCGGGCACGACCGGCGAGCCGGAGCAGGTCCATATGCCGTCCTTGACGAGGTTGTGGCGCCACGAGCCGATGCCACGGCAGCCGGACGTCAGGTGGTCGGTGATCACGTAGCCGGCCACCACCGGGGAGCCTGAGCAGGTCCAGATGCCGTCCTTGACCGGCTGCTGGTACCAGGAGCCGAAGCCGCCGCAGCCCGCGCCGTCGTGGTCCGTGATGACGTTCCCGGCGTCGACGGGCTGCCCGGAGCAGGCCCAACGGCCCGCGGGCCACGCGGGCTTGGCCTCCGCCGAGGACATGCCGGAGACCGTGCCGCCCAGGACGACGGCCGCGACCAGGGCGAACGCCGCCGCAGCGGCTCCGATCCCCCTGCCGACGACCGCGGCCGCCGCGCGCTTCCACAGCTGACGGACATTCATTGTCGAACCACTCCAGTCGGATCGGGGGCAAGGGGAGCGTCCCGCCCGCCGGGGTGCCCGGCGGCGGAACGAGAGTCACCCTACGGGGAGGCGGAGTGAGAGTTCGGTGGAGGTTCCAAGAAATCCACTCCGGGGATCACCTTGTCCGAAAGCCGTCACGACCGCCGACCCCCGCGGCCCCCAACGGCCAACGGCCGACCCGCGCAACCCGGCGCCCGATCCTCACCGCCCGATCCTCGCCGCCCGCTTCTCACTGCGCGTGACCACCTCCCCCCGGGGTGACATCGCGGCCGGACGGGCGCATGGTGGAAGGAAGGACGATGCGGACGACTGCCACCGGATCCGCCGCCCGAGGCCCCCGCCAGGCCCGAACACTTCGCATGCGGACAGAGCGTCGGCCCGGTGCCCCGGCGGTGGCGTCCTGTCAGATCCGGGAGGCAGACATGTCCATGGTGCTCATCACCGGCTCGTACCAGGTCCTCCACGACCGACCCGACGGCGACACCGTCCACTTCCTTCCGCAGGACCCGGGCTTCTGGTGCGACGTCCCCGGCCGCAACCGGGTCAAGCGCGACGAACACGGCGGCGCCTCACTGCGACTGGACGCGATCGACGCCCTCGAGACCCACTACCAGGGCGTCGGACCGGACTTCGCGCACCAGCCGCTCGGGCTCGGCGCGCACGCCGCCCGCGACGAACTGCTGAAGTGGCTGGGCTTCACCGACATCGTGCAGGACAACGAGGAGAAGGTCACGGCCTCGACGCCGGCGGCCGTCCCCGGCTACATCCTCACCGGCGGCGCCGACGTCTTCAACCGCTGCGTGGCGCTGGTCGGACGCGGCGCCCCGCCGAGCGTCGGCGACCCCCCGAAGCCTGCGAGGAGCGGCTTCCGGCTGGACGTCACCCCCGACATGCTGCACGACACCGTCAACCACCACCTGCTCTCGCTCGGGCTGGTCTACCCCACCTTCTACCAGAACCTCCCCGACAACCTGCGGGCCGACCTGACCGCCACCGCGCAGCAGGCCCGCACGGCCAAGGCCCCCGACAGCGTCTGGCTGCACGACGTGACCACCTCCGGCGTGAAGGTCGAGAACCTCGAATCGATCACCGAGGACCTCGTGATGCTGCCGAAGCTGTTCCGCCGCCTCGTCGACTACGTCCGGCTCTTCGGCTCCGACCTGGGCTGCCTGCCCGCCTTCCTGGCCGGCGGCGCCGACGAGTTCACCCTCCCCGACCACCCCAAGCCACCCCTCGTCGGCCTGCAGCACGTGGTCGAGATCAGCAACACCAGCACGGTGCGGATGACCCGACCCATCGAGGACCTGCTGTTCATCGAGAAGTAGCCGAGAAGCAGCCGGCCCGGCCGACCCGCCGTCAGCCCGCCAGCCCGCCGGCCACCGGCCGCCGGCCCGTCAGCGCATCAGCCCGGACGTTGAGGTCGGATTCACGCCAGCCCGACCCCCTGCCCGCTTGGTGGACTTCGTGACACGAACCACCACTCACGGACAGGACCCCCGGCATGGCCGACACCGCCCTCCACCCGTCCCCGCGCACCCCGGACCCCGCCGGCAGCCGACCGAACTCCCGGGCGCGGGACGGTGGTTGGCTCGCCGTCCTCGCCGTCACCACGGGCGTGTTCGCCATCGTCACCACCGAGATCCTGCCGATCGGCCTGCTGAGCCCGATCGGGGCCACCTTCCGGATCTCCGACGGCACGGCCGGGCTGATGATGACGCTGCCGGGCATCGTGGCCGCGGTCGCCGCGCCCGTGGTGACCGTCGCGACCAGGCGCGCCGACCGGCGGACCATGCTCTGCGCCCTGCTGCTGCTCCTGGCCCTGGCGGACCTCCTCAACGCGCTCGCCCCCGCCTACTGGGCCGTGTTGACCGCCCGGGTCACCCTCGGTCTGGTGATCGGGGCCTTCTGGTCGATCGGCTCGGGGCTCGCCCCGCGCCTCGTCCCGGAACACCGGCAGGCCCGGGCCAACACCGTGGTCTTCTCCGCCGTTCCGCTCGGCTCGGTCCTCGGCGTACCGGCGGGCGTGTTCCTCGGCTCCCTCGCCGGCTGGCGCACCGCCTTCCTCGCGATGGCCGCGCTGACCCTGCTGACCCTGGCCGCCCTCGTGGCCTCGCTGCCGCCGCTCCCGCCGGTGACCACCACCGGCCTCGGCGTGCTGCGCGGGCTGCTGGCCGGGCGGGGCACCCGCACCGGCCTCGCGGTGACCTTCCTGATCGTCCTGGCCCACTTCGCCAGCTACACCTACGTCACCCCGTTCCTCACGGCCACCACCCACGCCGGACCCGGCCTGGTCACCGGCCTCCTACTCGCGTACGGCGCCGCGGGACTGCTCGGCAACGTCCTCGCCGGCGGCCGCGCCGCGCGGGCGCTGCGCCCGGTGTTCGCCGCGGCCGCCGTGCTGCTCGCCTCCTCGACCCTGCTGCTGCCCCTGCTGGGCACCGGCGGCCCGGGCGCCGCCGTCCTGCTGACCCTCTGGGGCGTGGCCTACGGCGCCGTCCCGGTCTGCTCCCTGACCTGGTTCCTCGCCGCGGCCCCGCACGCCCCGGAAGCGGCCGGCGTGGTGTTCACCTCGGGGTTCCAGGCCACCCTCTCGCTCGGCGCCCTGACCGGCGGCCTCGTGGTGGACCACTCCTCCCCCGCCACCGTCATGGTGCTCGGTGGCGCCGTCGCCCTCCTCGCCGCCGCCACCGTGTGGGGGTACGGCGCCCGGATCCGGCCCGCTTCGATGCCCGTGCCGCACCGCTGACACCGCCACCGGCCGGCCGCCCCCTGGTCAGGGCCGCGGTCCGTGGCGAGAATGCCGGAGCGCCATCCGTCCCTCCCGACCGAGAGCGCGGACGGGCGGGCGGACGGGCGGACGGGCGGCGCCACCGACCGGAACTGTCCGGGGCGGAAGACGGCACGTGACGGCGAGTGACGGCGAGAGGGACGGTGACCGGCATGGACCCCGAGTTCGGCACACGGTTCGGCGACTACCAGAACGAGATCTACCTCAACGGGCTTGCCGGCGTGCTGCCGACGATGCCGATGACCTTCACCGAACTGGAGGCGCGGGCGCGTTCGGCGCTGGCGCCGTCCGTCATCTCCTACGTCGCGGGCGGCGCGGGCGACGAATCCACCCAGCGGGCGAACGTCGCCGCCTTCGACCGGTGGGGCCTGGTCCCGCGGATGATGGTCGGCGCGAGCCGGCGGGACCTGTCCGTGGACCTGTTCGGGATGCGTCTGCCCTCGCCACTGTTCATGGCGCCCGTCGGGGTGATCGGCCTGTGCGCGCAGGACGGCCACGGCGACCTCGCCACCGCCCGGGCCGCCGCCCGCACCGGGGTGCCGATGGTCGCCTCCACCCTGACGGTCGATCCGCTGGAGCGGGTGGCCGCCGAGTTCGGCGACACCCCCGGGTTCTTCCAGCTCTACACCCCCACCGACCGGGCGCTCGCCGAGAGCCTGGTCCACCGGGCGGAGGCCGCCGGCTACCGGGGCATCGTCGTCACCCTGGACACCTGGACCACCGGCTGGCGCCCGCGCGACCTGGCCACGGGCAACTTCCCGCAGCTGCGCGGCCACTGCCTGGCCAACTACACCTCCGACCCGGTCTTCCGCGCCCGCCTCGCCAAGGCGCCCGAGGAGGATATGCAGGCCGCCGCCCTGGAGTGGATCGGCGTCTTCGGCAACCCGCTGACCTGGGCGGACCTGCCCTGGCTGCGGTCACTCACCGACCTGCCGATCCTCCTCAAGGGCATCTGCCACCCCGAGGACGTCCGCCGCGCCAAGGACGGCGGCGTGGACGGCGTCTACTGCTCCAACCACGGCGGCCGCCAGGCCAACGGCGGCCTGGCCGCGCTCGACGCGCTGCCAGGCGTGGTCGAGGCCGCCGACGGCCTGCCGGTCCTTTTCGACTCCGGCATCCGCTCCGGAGCCGACGTCGTCAAAGCCCTCGCGCTCGGCGCCACGGCCGTCGGCGTGGGCCGCCCGTACGCCTACGGCCTGGCCCTGGAGGGCACCGACGGCATCGTGCACGTGCTGCGCGCCCTGCTGGCCGAGGCCGACCTGATCATGGCCGTCGACGGCTACCCCACGCTCGCCGACCTGCGCGCCGAGGGCGCGCTGCGCCGGATCTGACACCTCGGCGGAACAGGCCCCGGCGGGGGCGGGCGGTTTCTCTGCGCCCTCCCCACCGGAACCCGCCCGGCCCGCCGAAGCCCGCTAGGCCACGTCTCTCCGATCATCTGACTTGTTGTCCCTGCGCGACTCGACAGGATCTTCGTGCCCGTCAGATCGCTGCAACCAGATGTGGTGTGGGTGGTAACCCTGTCCCACTGGGCGAGCTCCGGCAGAATCTGGATGCCGCACCGGCTGCCCGACTGGTAGCGTCGGGATCTTCACCGGTCCGCCGGATGGAGTACCCGGGCAGGATCCCCATGACCGACCCACACCGTCGACTCAGGAACGCACTCGACGCACTGGACGTCGCCTTCACGCCCCTCGCATCGGATGCAATCACCTTTGGCGGCTGCACCCACTGCTACGCCGACAGCGACCTCGCGGCCCTCGAAGGGCCCGTCGACCAGGTGCCGGATGACCTGATCTCCTCCATCGCGGCCAAGTCGGCCGGCCACTGGGATGACTTCCCCGCGCTGTATCGCCGAATGACGCCCCGGATCGTACGGCTCCTGGCAACCGACCAGCTCCACGTCGATCACGGGCTGATCGCCTCCCGGCTGGTCGCCGCAGGTTGGCACGACTGGCCCGTCCCTCAGCGGGACGCACTGGAGCAGGTCTGGCACGCCTGGTGGCGCTCGACTCTGCACGAACACCCCAGCCCCGCGTACATCATGGGGGTGTTGGAGACCATCGCCGTCAGCACCCGCACCCTGGCACCATGGCTGACGATCTGGGCCGACACCCGGACGGAAGCGGCAGACCGGCACCTGGACGACGCCCTCGACGACTGGCTCTTCGAGACGCGACTCACCAACCTGCGGCTGGGCTTCTACGACGAGCTGGATGCCACTGCCGAACTGGTGCCCTGGCTGCTCTCCCTGGGCGCTGCCCGGATCGGGGCCGCCCGGTTCTTCGAGGTGGAACGGATTTCACTCGGCCAGGCCATGCCCCACCATTCGTGAGCGGAGCCAGATGATGATGGCCGCGAAGGTCACAGTGCCAAGAAAAACGTGGCCGCACTTGTCCTAGCGGGTGGCCACGGCCCGGAAACCCTTGAGCCTGTTGATCGCTCGCTCGACGACGTTGCGCTTCTTGTACCGCTCCTTGTCGAAGCCGGGAGGCCGACCGCCGCGGGAGCCACGTGTCACGCGGTTGGCCGCCTGGTCCGCCTTCTCCGCTTGTGGACGGTCTTCCACGGGCCGAACCGCTCCGGCAGGTCGCACCACTGCACGCCCGTCCGAACTCGGTGCAGGACACCGTTGATCACCTGCCGATGGTCCCGCCACCTGCCGCAACGTCCATTGCTCACGGGCAGGAGGGGCTCCGGCCTGGCCCATTCCGCGTCCGTCAGATCGCCGCGACCAGTCACACCAAGCTAACGATCCGATGATCGGAGAGACATGGCCCAAGGCCCGCTAAGGCGCACTGTCGGCAGCCAGATCGTCGAGGCCGAGCGACCCCCGGGAGAGCACGCGCGTGTGCCAGGCCCGGAGGTCGAAGCCGGGGCCCAGACGGCGCCGGGCCGCCTCCCGGCTCCGCAACCAGGCCCGCTCGCCCAGCTTGTAGCCGATCGCCTGGCCGGGCCAGCCGAGGTAGCGGTCGATCTCGCTGGTGCGGCGCCGGATGTCGCTGCCGTGGTGGGCGGCCATGAAGTCGGTGGCGAGCTCCGCGGTCCAGCGTTCGCCGTCGTGGCCACTCCAATCGCCGGTGGCGGAGCCGGCGGGGACGGTCAGCTCCAGGTGCATGCCGATGTCGACGATCACCCGGATGATCCGCAGCATCTGCTTGTCCAGGTAGCCGAGGCGCCGAGCGGGATCGGTCAGGAAGCCCAACTCGTCCATCAGGCGCTCGGCGTACAGCGCCCAGCCCTCCTTGTCGGCGCTGACCGCGCCGAGGGTGATCTGGTAGCTGCTGAGACGGTCGGCGGAGGCCGTCCACCGGGCCGTCTGCAGGTGGTGCCCGGGAACGCCCTCGTGGTACCAGGTGCTGACGAGCTGCCAGGTCGGGAAGGAGCGCCGACCGAGGGCGGGCAGATAGGTGCGGCCCGGACGGCTGAAATCGAGGCTGGGCCCGTTGTAGTACGGCGCGCCCGAGCTTCCCGGCGGCGCGATCCAGGTCTCCACCCGGCGCAGCGGGCCCGCGATGTCGAAGTGGGTGCCGTCGAGGGCGTCGATCGCCTCGTCAGTGATCTGCTGGAGCCAGGCGCGGATGTTCTCCTCGCCCTCGATCGCGTGACCGTCCCGGTTGAGGTGGTCCATGGTGGCCCGGACGCCCGCCCCGGGCAGCACGCGCTCGGCCTCGGCCCGCATCTCGGCGACCGTCCGGTGGAACTCCTCCCACGCCCAGGCGTACGCCTCGGCCGGGTCGACCTCGGCGCCATTCGCCCAGCGGGCGGAGCGCAGGTAGCGCTCCCGGCCGACGGCGTCCGGAGTGCCGTCGGCGGCGGGCAGGTAGGTGTCGCGCAGCCAGTCACGGAAGCCCGCCACCGCGGCGGTCGCACGGACGGCGGCCGCGTCCAGTTCGGGCCGCAGCCGGGCGGGTCCACCCGCCACGAACCCGGTGAACCAGCCGGCGCCGCCCCCGTCCTCACCGGTCCAGGCCGCCAGTTGGGAAAGGACTGCGCGGGCCTGCCGCGGCGCACACAGCAGCCCGCGGGCAATGCCCTCGGCCAGGGTCGCCCGGTAGCCGTCCAGCGCGCCGGGCACGTTGCGCAGCCGCCCGGCGATCGCCGCCCAGCTCGCGTCGGTGTCGGTCGGCATCATGGTGAAGACACCGCGCACCTTGTGCAGCGGCGAGTTGACGTTGCGCAGCTGCCGGAAGTGGTCCCCGGCCTCGTGCACGGCGAGCTCGGCGGTCAGCCGCTCCCGCAGCAGACGGGCGCAGTCCCGTTCGGCGGTGTCCTCGGGAGTGGCCCCGGCGGTGTCCTCGGGGATGCCGGTGGTCCGTTCGGCGGCGTCGAGCGCGGCCAGTGTCCGCCGGGCCGGGTCGGCGAGCGCTTCGAAGCCCTCCGGCGACAGGTCCGGCAACCGGTCGTCCTCCGGGTGCAGCCCGAGTCTGGTCGAGGTCGCCGGGTCGAGCGCGGCGATCTGCGCGACGTGGTCGTCGGCGATCCGGCGGAAGGTCCTCGTCATCTCGGGCATGCGCCCATGCTGGCGCACCGGCCGGGGCGCTGTCACCGGCGCAGAACGCCCCCGCGCCGGCCCGGGGCCCTACGACCGGAAAGGCCGCCCGGAAATCGCCCGGGTACCGTCCGGAAATGCGAAGAACCCCCATCCGGGATCCGGATGGGGGTTCTTCTGAAAGATTGTTCGGCGGCGTCCTACTCTCCCACAGGGTCCCCCCTGCAGTACCAT